>CAYRPB010000025.1:0-16546 GCA_964426105.1 uncultured Clostridia bacterium
CGACATTCCTCGTAAATTTCGCGCGGCGGCTCTTCGTCAAACCACACGAAATCCAAAGAACTCCCCTGGAACTTCTCTCTCCCTTGATCGCACGACTTAAAGCCGATCACCGAAACGCCGCCGAATACGTTTTTGATCACGAGTTGATCGATCACGCCGGTCGCGAGCGAATCTTTTCTCCCCGACAGCATAGTGACGTCCTCAATCCATTCCGGATCTAAATATTTTAAAATTTTCGCCTGCGCGACGTCCCTCTGTACTTGCGCGGACAGCGAAACCACCCAACCGAACACGTTCGGCTTGTTTTTCTTATACGGATGAATTCCGCGCGCAAGCCAAACGGACTCTACCGCGCCGCATTCCGTTTTTCCGCTTCGGTTTCCGCCGAACACCCAACGATTTTTCTTCTTACAACGGTGAAACGCAATTTGTTTTTTGTGTTTTTTTCGCCCCGTATTGTAGACGGACAACGGCGAGGGACGGGCACGGCGAGCCTCTTCCGCCTCGATTTCCCGAATTTTCTGAATCAGCGTCTCGGACACTTCGACAAACTCTCCTCTTATTTCTTAAAATATTCCTGTTTTTCCGCGTTTACAATCTGTTACAATGGTAAGACGTCAAGGAGAAACCATGAAAAAATTATTCACCCTTTCTTTTGCGCTGCTTTTGACCGTGCTGCCCGTTTGGGAAACAACCGCCGCGCACGCCGCCGAAACCAAATACGGCAGAGCGTTGCACGCGGATATCGGCTTTTACAAGGACAACACCGGAAGCGACCTACTCTTCTTTCTGCCCTACTCGTATTACGTAAAAGTGCTCGTCGAAGGCGAACCTTATTCGCTGGTGGAATGTCATAATGCGGACGGCAAAACGACCAAGATCGTCGGATACGTACTAACCGAAAACCTCTATTTCGACGGAACGCTCCCAATGAATCCCTATCTCGATCTCGCGGTTTCGCTCCGTCGGGACGCTTTTTTATACGGCGACCGCAATTGCACCGAAAAACTCACCAAACTCTTTTACAACGACAAGAACTTAAACAACGACTTATTCCGTTACTACGGCTACGCCTACGACGCCGCCGGCGAGCCGGTGTATTACGTGGAATTTTTTTACGATTACGGTTATCTGAAAGCGAGCGACGCGTTTTCTTTTACCGTTCCCAACCACCCCGAACCCATTCCGACTTTCGAACCGGAAGAACCCGATCCTCCCGAAACGAGTACGGACGTCATTCAAGCGGACGGCGGCGTAAGCGGCATGCAAATCGCCGTAATCTGCTGTATCGTGCTTGCAGGGATCTTCGTCGTCGCGTTTCTGTTCCGCCCCGCGCCTAAAAAAAGACGGGACTCCTATTTCGACGAAACAGACTACGACTGACCTTTTTCTTTCCGCTCGCGCGCCGCGATTCGTCGCAACAATTCGGGGAACAAGTCCGTCGTCATGCACGCGTCGTCAAACCACGCCTCGGTCAACCCCTCCCGATTGAGTACGCGCGCAAATTTTTGCAACAATCTTTGTTGGCGGCGAAAATACGAACGCGAAGCGACGTCGAATCCCTCGAACGCAGACGGGGGCAAATCACGGAAATACTTGTAAGAAAAATGCTTTTTCTCAAATGGGTTGAACGATTCCAACACCCGATCCAACCGTAGTTTGATAAAAACGTACAGATCCTTTTCCGCTATTTTTCCGATCAGAGCCTCCGCCTCCTCCATCGCCGATCTTCCGGACGAAAACGAATTGAGCGCGCGCTTTAAGAAAATCGCGTCGTAAGCGTCGATAATCTCCTCCAATGCGGGATACGCGTATAAAAGTGCTTTTTCATAGTTTTTCATTCAACCATCTCCTTATTTTTTCCGAAAAGCAACTTCATTTTACCTTTGTTTTTTCCTTTTACAAGGGGTTACCGACACCCTTTTTAACTTTAAATTTTTTTTTCTTTTATTTCTGTCGGTTTCCCCTTGACGGACGAACAAAGCCGTAGTACAATGACAAAATGCGAACGTTTGTTTGTTTTTATGTTATCATATTATTATGACATACGCCTGTCACAATATAAAATTTTTTTCTTTTTCCTTAAAAAATTTCATTCTTGTTTTTTTAATGCGCCTCTTCTCGCAAACAAAAAACGCCCGTTTTTTGCGGTCGATCCGTCAAAACGCGCGTGCTTGCTTGCAAATATTACCGTAATTTTTTGACCGTTTTTTCCCGAAAAACGTTGCCTTAACCGTCCCCGTTATGATATACTATAATATGAATAAAATTATTTAAAACTGCGTGCAGGCGTATTCGCGCGCGAGGAAAGGTTGCCAATGAAGAAATTTCTGACGTCTGTTTTTATCCTGTTGCTGTCTGCTTGCGTTCCACTCGCAGCGGCGTTTGCCGCGCCGCAGGAGAATACCGAGGAAAACACTCAACCCTTTCTCCCTGCGACGTACGAAGAATATTGCGAATTAACTCAATTGATGGACGTTTATTACGACGAGGGTATGACCGTCCTTTCCGAAAAAGACAAAATTTGGGTTTCCAGAGGAAACGGTTTTACGGCGTTTGAAACCACGCAAAAAAACGTAAAAATGGCGCGCCGTTTCGGGAACGACGTGTTAGTGCAGGACGATATGATTCTCTATCGCTATTCCTCCGCGAACGGCACGTCCGAACAATTGACCGACACGGACGGCAACGTTATCAACGGCAACAATTTTGCCTTAAACAGTCGCTATTTGGCGATCACCACCAACACGAACGTTAAAATTTACGAAATAACGCCGACAGGCTTTGCCTCCTATCTCACGATTCCGACCACGGCAGGAAGGGACAATATTCCCCTCTTTATCACGGAAACGAGCGATCTTTTTTATCACATTAAATCCACCGGCATTTTATTTCAGTTAAATTTGGACACTAACCGCGAAGAGGTTTATTCTCTGCGCGGTTCGGGCGAAGAAATGTCCGCCATGCACGTTCGGGACGGAAACGTCTATTACATTATGAACACCACCGTTTCGCGCTTTAACTTAGAATCCAAGACGAACGAGATCATTCTTACCGCCGTTAACGGGAAGAAAATGGGCGCGACGAATACCCCCATCGGCTTGACGTTCCGCGGAGAAAATCTGTTAATCGCGGATACGGGGCTGAATGCGGTTCAGGAATTTGCTCCCGACGAAAACGGAATTTGGCGTTACACCGGATTTTCGATCACGGGTGAAAATGCGGGTGAAAACAGAATTTCGGGCGCTACGGACGTCGCGTACGCAAACGGAAACGTTTATTTACTGGACGGCAACGGAGAACTTTTGATCATCGGCAAGGACGGTTCGCAAACAGATTACCGCCGCATCAATTTGGGAGCGAAGTTGACTTTCACCCCCGTAAAGTTGGAAACAGACGGCAATTCCGTCTTGTTGGCAGGCGTTACCGAAGCGGCGTTTTATCGCGTTGAAACAAACGAACTTCTCGCGGCAAGTTTCACGCAATCCATGATATACGACGTATCTTACGCGAACGGCGTTTACTACCTGTTGGGCGGCGATCGCGTGGTCGCTTACGATGCGGAAAGTTTTAATCCGACGAATTTCGTCACCGCGCTTACCGTGGGCGAAAAGAGTTTGATTGCCGCGGACGTAGACAACAATCTCTTTTTATACAACAGCACCGATCACGTCGTGACGCATTACGACGCACACGGTTTTCTTACCGCGGTGGCATACAATCTCCCCGAAGAAGCGTTTTCTATCGGAACGGATTTGAACGGCAATCTCTTTGCGCTTGCGGCGAACAATATCGTTTATTCTTTCAAAGACGGAAAAACAACGACAACCGCACTGAGAACGCGGCTTCCGCAAGCAAACGCGCGTTCCATGTGCATGGCGTTCGACGCAAAAGAAGTTTGGTTCGTTTATGAAAACGCAGGCTACGCCTTAACTTGTTCGGAATTGGATAACGACAGCATTACGACCGTCGCAGTCCCCGTCTTGACGCTGACCAATCGCACGCGTACGGACGGCGAAATCACGATTCGCACGGTAAACGAGGGCGAAAACCTATACGAAATGGATTTTCCGACCGAGCCGACCTTTTCTTACCTTTCACACTTCCATTCGGTCGGAACAGTCGAATACGTAAAAATCGCGGAAACACAGGGCTTCGAAGTGCTCTTGCACGACGAAAAACTCTATCTTGCTAAGGGAAAACACGTTTCCCCCGTCAACCGTCAAACGGAAGCGAGCACGCAAACGAAAGCGTACGTCGTCACGAGCGCATACCTCTATTATTATCCGATCGTCGAACCGCTCTATCAATTGACGAATATGAAAAAAATGGAAGCGCAAACCAAGGTCGCGCTTTTAGGGGAATTGGAATTAAACGGAAAATCTTTCTGTTACGTCGAATGGACGGACGGGACGGAAACGGTCAGCGGCTTTTTGTTAAAATCGTTCACGACCGAACGATATTCCGGCATTTACGACGGAGAAACCTTTACGGACGGGACGAAACAACCGGGTGCGGAAAACGCGCTTCGGAATGCACTCGTATTTATTTTGGTAGGCTTATCCGTCTGCGCGACGTCCCTTTATTTCGTTCTGCGCAGAAAGCGGAAAATTCCCGATTAAACAACGGCGAAAAGGAGGTCGGCAACATGGTGCAAATCGGAAATTTTTATTACTTCTTTTTCATCGGCATCGCAACGGGACTGATTACCGTTCTTTATTTTCTCTTGCGCAATCGAAGCCGCAAGGTACAGTATAACACGCTCTGCGTAATTCTTTTCTTAAACTTGGGGTTACACTTTATCAAGTTGCTGTTTCCGCCCTATCGATACGAATTTCCGCAGAGTTGGGAAAAAATTACGTTCATCAACATCTGCGCGGCTTCCACGCTGTTGTTCCCGTTCATCTTTCTCATCAAAAAACATACGGTTTTACACGATTATATGTATTTTATCGGATTCTGCGGCGGCTTCGGCGCGTTAATTCTGCCCACCGAGGCAATCGGAAAATCTCCTTTCGTCTTTGACGTAATTCGGTTTTATCTCTGCCACATGACGCTCATCAGCGTTCCGCTCCTTGCGGCAATGCTCAATATCTACCGTCCGCGTCTGAAAAAAGCATACGCGATTCCGCTCTTGTTTTTAGTGCACGAAACGATTATTTTTATCAACGAAATCATTCTCGTTTCGTCTGGTTTAATCGAATGTACGACGGCTGAATTTTTCGACCGCGCGTTCCGCAACAGTTCCTTTATTTTCGGACCGTTGCCCGAAGCGGACGGCATCGCAGGGATCATCACAATCTTTGTTCCGCGCGTCTTTACGCAAGACTTGTTCGGAATCAACGGCGGCGTCGGCTTTTACTGGCCGATCGTTTGGCTGATTTTTCCGGCTCTTATCTATCTCCCTCTCGTCTACATAATGCTTGCCGCGCCGTTTACGCGAAAAAAGCGGATTCGCAGCGCACTGAAAAAACGAGTGCACGTGGAAGAACTTCCCCCGTTGCCCGAGGTTGCCGACACCCCCATCGACGCAGAGGACGAAACCGAATGGCTGCCCGAAGCAAAATAGCCTTTTTTAACAACAAAAATATTCTTTCCGAAAAATAAAATATGCACGCCCGAACGTGTTTTTCACTTTCAAGCGTGCATATATTTTTACTCTTAATTACAACAAATAAACGGGGACGCTGCGTTGTTCGACCGAACCGCCGCAAGCAACCTTAAATTTCTCTTCGTGAATACTTTCGGGAACTGCCGAAAACTTTTTCAACTCTCGCGCCGCGTCCTTTTCGTTGCCCGATAAAACGATCACTTTGACTGTTTTTACCCCTAATTCACGCAAGGCGGAAACGCGTTTCACTCCGTCAATCACCGCGAGTTGTTCCCCCTTGCGCACGACCGCGACGGGAAGAATCGCACCGTAAGTTTTAACGGACTTTACGAGATCCCCCGCAACCGTAACCGGTTGAAACAAAAGCGTATCGACGGCGACTTCTAAAATCGAATTGTCGCACACCACCTTTTTGACTGTGGGCTTGCTCTGCGCAGACGCCCGTTTCAGACTGCCTTTACCGACCGACATGTTTGATTACCTCCTCTGCTAAATTCCAATATTCTTTCGCGCTTCGACTGCTCCTTTTATACTTGCCGACCGGCTTGGAGTTGTCTTGCGCCCATTCGATGCTGGAATCCAAATGGATCACGTTCTCAAAAACGTTGACGTCTTTCAATTCCGCCAACGATTCCATCGTCTGCTTGAAATAATTTTTACGCGAATCGACCTTCGTCACGACGATCCCTGCAAGTTTCAACACGGGATTAAGGTTTTTAACCTCTTCCAAAAATTCAAACATGTTGGCAAGCCCGAACAAGCCCCACGGGCTCGCTTCTACGGGAATAATCAATTCGTCCGAAGCGGCGAGAATGTTCATCACCCAACCGCCGAGCGTCGGTGGCGCGTCGATTAAAATCAAATCGTATTTTCCGCTTTCTTTTATTTTGGCAAGACAATTTTTCAAGATCAATTCGCGCTGCCATTTGGTAAACAGTTCGTATTCGATACTGCTCATTAACGTCGAAGAGGGAATCAAATCGAGATTTTCGTAATCCGTATGTTTGATATACGACGACAAATCTTTCTGCCCCTTGATCGCATAGTAAAGATTTTCTTCTCCGCTCGCGAACGAAAGCACCGTTTCTTCATCGAAAAACGCAAGCGAAAGATTCAATTGCATATCGCCGTCGATCACGAGAACCTTTTTGCCCATCTGCGAAAACGCGTACGCCAAACTGGAACAAGTCGTAGACTTTCCGCTTCCGCCCTTGTTGTTGGCAAAACAAATCGTTCTGGTATCAGCCATTTTGTTCTTCCTCCGGATAATGACACTCTATGCCGTGCTTTTCAAATAATTTCAGCCATTCGGGCGATGGTTTGCGATCGGTGACGATCACGTCGATATTCTCGAAACCGCATACACGATCGAACGCGCTGCGATCGAATTTAAGATGATCGACCGCGAAAATCTTTTGATCCGCGGCAGAAAGCATCATGCGCTTGGTGGAACTGTGCAGTTCGGAAGAATCGGTAACGCCGCGCCGTTTTTCCAACCCCTTACAAGAAACAATCGTCTTAGAAACGTGCAACCGTTCCAGCATGCTGTCCGCATACGGTCCGATCAATGCCATCGCCCCCTCCGCCATAATTCCGCCCGTCGAAAAGATGCGCCACCCCGCCACGTCGCTGAGTTCGTATAAAATTTCCACCGAATTGGTAATCAGCGTGATATTTTTCTTTTCTTTGATCTTTTGCGCAATATAAAGCGCGGTCGAGGAGGCGTCCAACATAATGGTTTCACCGTCCTTGATATGCGAAGAAATCAACTCCGCTATGCGCTGTTTTCCGACGATATTCGTCTTACGACGCACCAGAGAGGGTAAATCCTTTTGCGCGTTTTCATTCAAAACGGCGCCGCCGTAAGCCTTTACGACGTACCCCTCCTTTTCCAACTTTTCCAGATCGCGACGAATGGTTTCCTCCGAAACGCCGAATTTTGCGGAAAGTTCGGCGACGACCACCTTTTTCTCGTCCTGTAAAATCGTCAGAATCTGATTTTTTCTCTCGATTGCCAGCATGCGTTTTCCCCTTTTCCGTACCTAAAAATGATTCCATTCAAAAAAATTGCAAATCCGAGCATGCAGATTTGCAATTTCTTCTTTCGTTACAATATGGTGTCGATCACCTTTTTGTCCGGACGCGCGATTACCGAACTGTCCAAATACATGCCGTTCTTCTGCGTCGCATTGCGAGCGCGTTCGATTGCAGCCTCTACCGCCGCAACCTCACCGGTCAACATCAAATACGATTTGCCGCACATACCGCGCGCAAGGCGAATTTCAATCAACTCGACGTTCGCCGTCTTTGCCGCTTCATCCGCCGCAACGATAATCTGCGCCGCATCGTACGTCTCCATAATACCCAGCGACTTAACGTCCTCGACGTTGCTCGTTCCGACGATTGCAGGGAAAATCGACTCATGCGGATTACCCAGCACGAACGTATCGATCAATTGAAGCGGAAGTTGTTTCGCCGCCGCGTCCACAGCCGCTTTAACCGCGCTCAAATCACCGGCGATGATCGCGATGTATTTGCCCGGACAAACCGTCTGAGCCTCGATGAGATCGACTTCCGAAGTCTTAACCATCAAATCCGCCGCGGTAACGCCCGCCGCCGTCGTCTTATATTCTACCATTCCGATTGCTTTACTCATGGTCTACCTCTTAATTTTGCGTAATTCTGACGTATTTGTCCGTAACCTGCGTAACCATACCGTCGATTGATGCGTGAATCGCAACGCTCAACCCGTTTGCCGGTTGCGCGATCATTGTTCCCACGCTGACGCGATCCCCTTGCTTGACAACAGGGACGGCAGGAGCGCCGATGTGCTGCGAAAGAAGAATAGTAACCTCTTTACAAGATTTCAAATCTTCCTCTAACGGAGCAGGTCTGTCATACTTGGAAAGGTCGATACGCGCCATCAAGCGTTCGATCGGCGCTTTTCTTCCCTCTCGCGCGGGAGAAACGGGCGCCGCTTGCACAACGGGAGGTCTGACTCCTCCGGCACGCAAGCCGTTTTTCACTTCCTGAATCAACGTTCTGGGCGCTAACCCTTGGAAACAGGAATAAAGTTCGCAAAGTCCGCAGCCGCAACAGAAAAACGTGTTGACAAAAGCGTCGGTATTCTGAATATCTTTACAGATTGCGGCGCGCATCAGCAAATGCGGCTGAATGGGGTGTCCCAACAGATGACGCGGACACAAGTCCGTACACATCGAACACTGACAGCAACTCGCCGCGGCGCGTTTCAAATTGATTTTGTTGTTGGAACGCTTCCGCTCGATTAAATAATGATCGGGAGGAAGAACCAAGATCGCGTTCGTCGTCTTGGTTACCGTTTGATCGGGAGGAAGAATTCTTCCCATCATCGGACCGCCGACCAAATAAACGGGATCTTTGATGGAAGAACCGCCGGCAAGAGCGACAACCTCTTTCAACGGCATTCCGATCGGTACGCGTACCGTAACGGGACGGTTAACCTCAGCCACCACCGAAACCAACTTTTCGGTAACGGGCTTGCCCTTCATTGCCTGCGCGAGATTGTAAACCGTTTCTACGTTAAATACCGCGATTCCGCTCTCGATCGGCAACCCGCCGGGACGTACAACCTTCTTCGTTACTTCGTATATGAGGACTACTTCGTCCCCTGCCGGATACACTTCCTCTAACTCCGCAATGCGAATATTGGGGAAATCTCCGATAATTTGTTTGATTGCATTGACCGTGGTTACGTAAGCCTCTTTGATTCCGATCACCGCTTCTTTTGCGCCGACCGTTTCGCGAATCACCTCAAACGCTTCCAAAATCTCACGCGTGTCCTTTTCCAAAAGCTGTCTGTGCAATTTCAAAAGAGGTTCGCACTCACAGCAATTCATAATGATCGTTTCCGCACGCTCGTCGATCTTTGCATACGTCGGGAAACCGGCACCGCCGGCACCGACAATTCCGTTCTCTTTTAAGAGAGAAACCAACGTCGATTTATCCATAGTTCGTTACTCCATATCCTGCCCTTCGTCGATAATACCGACAATCGCCGCGTCTACGGGAGAAGTTTCCATACCGCACCCGATTCTCGCCGCGCTGCCCTGCGCAACCAAAACGTATTCGCCGATCCCTGCGCCGATTTTATCGATTGCCACAATGCGATTTTCCACCTTGAGGCTGGGAATCGGTTCGACGATCATAAACTTGCTTCCGATTAAGTTGTCATTCTTGCGTGTGGAAACAACGCTTCCAACCACTTTTCCGATAATCATTTTGTTCCTCTCGGCTTCTGAAAATTTATTCTTTTACGATTTCAGCCAACTGCCCCGTCGCGATCTTCGCGGCATTCGCCTCGTCCGTATCGATGTGCATCTCCAACGTAAAAGACGGATGAACGCGAATTTGCACGTTGTTAAACACCGTGCCGCGCTCGTTATCCACCTTTACGGATACGATTTGCCCGTCCGAAACGCCTGCTTGACGCGCGTCCTCCGGCGACATATGAATATGACGCTTAGCGACGATACAGCCCTCTTTCAAATAGATTGCCCCTTTCGGTCCGACCACTGCGATCGGCGCGGAACCCGCGATATTTCCGGATTCGCGAATGGGTGCTTTTATCCCCAGTTTTACTGCGTCCGTAGCGGAAATTTCCACCTGCGACGCATTTCTCACCGGTCCTAAAATGCGAACGTTCTCGATTGCGCGGAGTTTTAACCCGACAATGGTTACCAACTCGTTAGACGCAAACTGACCGCCCATCAGATCTTTCTTCTTTGTTAAACGATAGCCCGCTCCGAAAAGCGTTTCTACGTCTTGCTGCGTCAAATGAATGTGACGCGCGGAAACCCCGATGGGAACCATATAGCCTCTCGAAGAAGCCTTCCCCTTTTCGATGGATTCCAATATCATTCTGGTTACGACTGCAATTTCATTCTGATCCATGCCGTCTATCCCCGATCCTTTTATTATTTTGCGCTTAAAAAGCGATACGAAAAAATACGGTGTTAATATTAACCCGTTTTCTTTGAAAAAACATATCTTCCCCGCGCCCGAAGGCGCGGGAGTCATGTTTTTGATAAGAAGTTAAGAATCCCTTACCTTATTTTACCTGAGGAAGGATCTTCTCAACATCGGTATGAGGTCTGGGGATTACGTGCGTAGCAACCAATTCACCCAATCTCGAAGCGTTGTTCGCTCCTGCTTCGACTGCACTCTTAACCGCGCCGACGTCCCCTCTGACCATAACGGTTACCAATCCGCTACCGATCTTTTCCGTTCCGATCAGCGTAACGTTTGCCGCTTTCACCATGGAGTCCGCCGCTTCGATCGCCGCAACCAAACCTCTGGTTTCAACCATACCCAATGCTTCCAATGCCATTTTTATATCCTCCTTAAAGATATCTTAATTATTTTTTGCGTGGAGATTTCTTTTCCTCCGCGCTTTGCTGCGCCGCTTGCTTTTTGGTGAGCCGCGCCGCGCTCTTTGCTATGATTTTTTCGATTTCGGGATGCGGATTCGCAATCACCGCTTTACAGACGGGTTTTTTGATCGCCTGCTGAGAGGCGGATTCCACCGCTTCTCTGACAGCGGAAACGTTTCCTCTTACGATCAGAGTTACCAGTCTGCCGCCCAACTTCCGCTCCCAGGTAACCAACTGTACGTCAGCCGTTTTACACATGATGTCCAATGCGTCAACCGCCGCGACTACGCCGGATATCTCAATAAAACCCAGTGCGTTGCCCATACCCGATTATTTTCCGAACCCGGGCAAAATCTTCTCGACGTCGTTGTGAGGTCTGGGAATTACGTGAACAGCAACCAACTCGCCGAGTTTAGCAGCCGCGTTGCTTCCGACTTCGGTAGCAGCCTTAACCGCGCCGACGTCCCCTCGGACCATGACGGTTACCAATCCGCTACCGATTTTCTCGGTTCCGATCAACGTAACCTCCGCCGCTTTCACCATTGCATCCGCCGCTTCGATCGCAGCCGTAAGACCTCTGGTTTCTACCATGCCCAATGCTTCGTATGCCATTTTTATATCCTCCGATTTTTTATCTGATTTTAATTTTTATCCATACCGCTCAGATTCAACATCTTTTGCGTATCCGATTCGGGATTCGGGATCACGTGGCTCGCCACGATTCCCGTCAAAGCGGTCGCCGCCGCTTTCGCGGCTTCCATCGCGCTCTCTACCGCAGCGACGTCTCCGCGCATTTTGATTGTAACCAATAAGGGTACGGGGAGTTTGTCCGCATTTGCCGGTTTATTCTTATCAAAATTTTCCAGCGTAACGTCCGCCGCCTTGCACGCCGCGTCCGCCGCGACAAATGCACAGGTAAGTCCGTACACCTCCAAGATTCCAACTGCCTTTGCCATAATCGTTCCTTATTATTGATTTACGATTGCGATTTTCAAGCCCTGCATCGAAAGATTCGTACGAAGCGCTTCATTGATTTCATTCAACGGGAAACGATGCGTCACCAACTTTTCGATAGGAAGACCGATCCCCTTCGCGCGCTTTAAGAACGCAAACGTGGTAACGTAATCTCTGAGCGTGTAAACCCAAGAGCCGACCAACGTAATTTCCTTTGAGCAGAGATCGAAATGCGGATTGATCGTAGCGTCGCCGCCGTTGATAAAGAATCCGAGTTCGCAAAGTCCGCCGCCGTTACGGATAAATTTATAGATATTCGCGTGCGCGACGGGAGACCCCGTGCACTGGAACGCAAAATCGACAAGTTTTCCGCCGTTCGCCGCCTTAACGCCTTCCGTCAATGCGTCGATTCCCTTGAAATCTTTGAAATTGACGGTTGCGGTTGCGCCCAACTCTTTCGCGAAATCAAGACGCTTTTGCTCGCCGTCGATTGCGATAATCGTTTCAACGCCCATGGTACGGAGTACCGCGATGCAGATCAAACCGATCGGACCGCACCCCTGTACCGCTACCGGCGTATTGAAACGAAGAATCCCCGTTGTCTTTGCGCGCTCGACCGCGTGGATCAAAACCGCGCACGGTTCAATCAAGATTCTGGACGTAAGATCCAAATCGCTGACGTTAAATACCGTCGATCCCTTACGGATCAAGAGGTAATCGGCAAACCAACCGTTCAAGTGAATATCGTCGTCCGGCAACAGTCCGTATACATCCGCGCCGCCGACGTTTTGCTTATTAAGGTCATACATCGTGATATCGGGGTTATCCTTAAAGATCATGCAGGTAACAACCTTGTCGCCCACTTTCAAATCCTTTCCGGCGCTGTCCTTTTTGACGTTCTTGCCCATCTTCACGATTTCGCCCGTTCCCTCGTGTCCAAGCGCAACGGGGATCAAGTTGAACGGATCGCGCTTAAATTCGTGCGCATCCGTTCCGCAAACGCCGCAGCCCTCGACCTTGACGAGAATATCGTCGTCGCCGACCGCAGGCATCGGGTATTCTTTTACTTCAAATTTTTCGGGAGCAACCAACATCGCGACGTGCGCGGTTTTGGGAATTTCCCCGTTCGACGCGGACGCAGATCCGTTTCCGGCGGAAACAGTACCAGTCATGCCGGCGAGAACCTGTTTTACGATCTCCTCGATATTTACGGAATTGATATCCATTTTTACTCTCCTTCTTTTATCTGATACACAAACTGTCCGACATAACGCATCTTCTGCGCTTTGTGAACGTGCTTGCAGAGGTTAAGCCCTCGCCCGTTCTCGACGCGATGGTAAAAGTACAATACCCTTCTCCGCCGAAGCCCAACGCCGCGTAAGACGGTGCGTTCTTGACGAGAATCGCCGTGTCGATCGCTTTGGCGTATTTCGTGATATTGTCGATATTTTTGGAATGAATATGCGCGGAGTGACGATTTCCGTGTTCCAACCAAACGGCTTTTTCCACGGCGTCGTCAAAATCCTTGGCGCGCACGATTCCCAAAATCGGCATCATCAACTCTTCGGCGATCAACGGATGCTCTTTTTCTCCCTCGAAGATGATGCAACGGATATTGTCCGGTACGTCAACCCCGACCATGGAAAGCAAAACCTTCGCGCTTCTGCCGACGCATTTTCTGTTCAGTCCTTTCGGCGTTAAAACGGTTGCCACCAATTTATCCTGCACTTCTTTGGAAGCGAGATAACAACCCTGTTCTTCCACCATGTAATGCATCAATTCGTCCATGATGCTCGAAACCGCGACGACTTCCTTTTCCGCGATACAGGGAAGATTGTTGTCGAACGTACAACCGTTGACAATATCTTCCGCCGCCTTGCGAATATCCGCCGTTTCGTCAACCAAAGCAGGGGGATTCCCCGCTCCTGCGCCGATTCCGCGTTTTCCGGAGGAAAGCACAGCCGTCACGACGCCCGGACCGCCCGTCGCTACGATGAGCGGAATATCTTTATGTTTCATCATGATCGCAGAGGATTCGATCGTCGGCTTTTCCAACGAACAACAAATGTTGTTCGGTCCGCCGACCTCCACAGAAGCCTCGTTGATCATATTAACCGCGTAATTAGAAGTACGGATCGCTGCAGGGTGCGGATTGAACACGACAGTATTGCCGCCTGCCAACATTCCGATCACGTTGCAAATAATCGTTTCGCTCGGATTGGTGCAGGGGGTGATCGCGCCGATCACGCCGAACGGTCCCATTTCGATCAACGTAAGTCCGCGATCTCCAGACCACGCCGTCGTCGTAATGTCTTCTGTTCCCGGCGTTTTTTCCGCGACGAGGTGATGCTTCAAAAGCTTGTGACCGACGTTGCCCATGCCCGTTTCTTCAACGCCCATGCGCGCGAGGATCTCCGCATTCTCTTTCGTCTTTTTTCTAATATTGGAAATGATCTTTTCCCGTTGATCCATGGTCATTTTACGAACGACGGCGTTCGATTCTTTCGCCGCCGCGATCGCATCGTTCATGTCCGTAAAAATGCCGTTCTTCCCCTCCGGGGTTTGAATCTGCATCTTCGCGATCACTTGACTCACGATCTCTTGAACCATTTGTTCGTTTACTGCCACGAGGTAATCTCCTTAAATTTATTTTTCCCGAACGCCGCAAGCGCGGTATCCTGCTCCGCCGTTCCGCCCGACACGCCCAGACCGCCGATCACTTTCCCGTTGCGTTCGAGAGGTTCGCCTCCGCCGAACACGACGATCTTACCGTCGTTGGTAAACTGGATTCCGTAAAGCGGTTGACCGGGTTGTGCCAAAAACGACAACGCCTGTGTGCTCATTTTCAGAGCAACGACGGTAAACGCCTTGTTCACGGCAATGTCGTAACTGGCGATATACGCTCCGTCCATGGAATGAACCAAAACGGGGTGTCCGCCGGTGTCCGCAACGCAGACGACCGCTTTTACTCCCATCTCCTCCGCGCGCTTTTCTACGGCGGAAGCAAGCGCTCCGGCTATTTCCAAAGAAATATTGCAGGTACAAACGTGCTTACGCTCCGTCCCGCCCTTCGCTTGATATTCGCGCACCGCTCTTTCAACCGCGCGCGAAATAGCGTCTTTATCCATAAACTTATTTACTCAGTCCGAGTTCGCTCATGACCTTTTTGGTGATTTCCGCAACCATATCGGCATTGTTTGCAGTCGCAGCGGTTGCTTCCGCTTTCTTCGTGCCGCAAGAACCGCTGCACGTATGGCAACTGGTGCAGCCCTGCTTATTCGCAACGCAGACGTTTGCCGGATGTTTTCCCGTCATACCGAACTGACGACGGATCTCATACAATCTTTCAACCTGCGCTTTGGAAAGTTCTTTCGGTCCGCCCAAAAGACGAGCGTTGAAAAGAAGTTTCGCGTAGAACTCGACGGATTCCATCTTGTGATATGCCGCGAGCAAAGAATCGGAATACGTCAACGCGCCGTGGTTCTCCAAAAGAACCGCGTCGAAATACGGAAGCCATTCGGAAACCGCATCGGGGATTTCTTCCGTAGAAGGCGTGCCGTATTTTGCGATGGGAACGCAACCGAGCGCGATAACCGCTTCCGGCATGATGGGCTGTGTCAAAGGAATTCCCGCAATCGCGAAACTGGTCGCATAAACGGGGTGCGCGTGAACGACGGATTTAACGTCCGGTCTTTCTCTATAAACACGCATGTGCATTTTAATTTCGCTGGACGGTTTAAAGCCGGCGTTCGCCTGCAAAACCTTTCCGTTTTCGTCTACCTTACAAATATATTCGGGCGTCATGAATCCCTTGCTGACGCCGGTCGGCGTGCAGAGGAACTCATGATCGTTCAACTTTACGGAAATGTTACCGTCGTTCGCCGCAACCATTCCCTGGTTGTAGATTCTCTTGCCGATTTCGCAAATTTGTTTTTTAATTTCAAATTCGTTTACCATAATAATCTCCTTACCTTTTATTTTACATTTCTATTATATCCTAAAAAAACACAGAAGTCAACGTTTTATCATTACTTTTTGTTGGTTTTTGTTGTTCTTTTAGTTTATTTCCGTTTGAAAGCAGTCAACTTCCCACATTTTTGGGTTTTTCTTCGGTCAAAAACGCAATCAATTCGTCCAATCCTTCGCGCGTTACGCTGTCGATGAAAAAAATCCGTTCGCAACCGGCGAGTCTTAACCAATTTTCCGCCAGTTTTACGTCCGCGTTCGGACGGTTGATTTGCGTCACGATTCCGACGACCTCTCGATTCGTCATGCACGTACAACAAGGCGAATAGAGAGAAAACGGCTCGTTCGCGGCGACGAGAAATCCGACCGCGTCCACCTCGTAGGAATACAGCGCGAGCGCAAAGCCGAACTGCTTGTCCTCGATATATTCCCCCGGCGGATCGATGATATACTCGTGATAATTGACGTATTGCGTCTTTTTGTATTGTAAATCCACTCCGGACAGAGCCTGCGTGAGCGTGGTCTTCCCTGCGCCGCTTCTGCCGATGAACATGATCTTCTTTTTCGGCATCGGCGTGTTTATTTCATCGATGGGCGGTATCAA
>CAYRPB010000026.1:0-16232 GCA_964426105.1 uncultured Clostridia bacterium
TTTAAAAACCACGGAAAAACAGTTGACTATCTTGTCCGAATCGGTTATAATAGGTAGGCTGTGTAAATGGGTTGATTTGAAAAGTTACTTAATTTTGCTTGCAAAAAGATAATTTTCAATGACAAATGCGGGGGCAAGACTCCTGCGACTAACTTCAAAGAAGAGGTACGGATCATTCGCAGCGACTCGTAAGAGTATCGGCGGATGATTTTTTATAAGAATTTCTTCGACACACACGGCAAAGTAAACACCAAAAGTTAGGATAAAAAGGAGAAAAAATGGCAAGTCAAAAAATCAGAATCAAACTTGTGTCCTACGATCACGAAATGGTCGATCAAGCAACGCAGAGAATCGTGGAAACCATGAGGAAATCGGGCGCGAAAATCAGCGGTCCCATCCCCCTTCCCACAGAAAAAGAAGTTGTAACCATTCTGCGTTCGCCGCATAAGTATAAGGACAGCAGAGAGCAATTTGAAATCAGAACGCATAAGCGGTTGATCGATATTTATTCGCCCAACATCAAATTGTTGGACAGCATTTATCTGCCCGCAGGCGTCGATATCAAAATTAAACTTTAATCGGTAATAATCGGGAGGTGAACTTTATCTATGAATAAAGCAATCATTGGAAAGAAATTGGGGATGACTCAGGTGTTTTCCCCGGACGGGAAGGTAATCCCCGTCACGGTTGTCGAGGCAGGTCCTTGCCCCGTCGTGCAGATCAAGACGTTGGAAAGAGACGGCTACACCGCCGTTAAGCTCGGCTTTGACGAGGTTTCGGAAAAACGTTTGAATAAGCCGGAGATCGGCGCGTTCAAGAAAGCGGGCGTTGCTCCGCAGAAAGTTCTGCGTGAGTTCCGTTTGGAAGACGTATCCGGCTATGCGGTCGGCGGCGCGATAACGTGTGAAGCGTTCAAGGCAGGCGATAAGGTAGACGTTTCCGGGCTCACCAAGGGACACGGATTTACGGGCGTTATCAAACGTTGGAACAATCACAGATTGAAAGAAACGCACGGAGTCGGTCCTGTGCACAGAGAAGTCGGTTCTATGGGCGCGAACAGTTCGCCGTCCAGAGTTTTCAAGGGCAAGAAGATGGCGGGACAGTACGGTCATGAAAAAGTGACGATACAGAATCTCGAGATCGTCAGAGTGGACATTCAGCGGAACGTGTTGCTCATCAAGGGCGCGATTCCCGGTCCGGTTAAGGGGATCGTAACCATCGCCAACAGCGTCAAAGGTTAAGGAGAAGAGAAAATATGCCTAGTTTAAAGTTATATGATATGAATGCGAAAGAGGTGGGCACGATCGAGTTGTCCGATCTCTTCGATATGGAATACAACGAACCGTTGATTCATCAAGCGGTCGTTACCAGACTTGCAAACGAAAGACAGGGCACGAAAAGCACGCTTACTCGCAGCGAAGTGCGCGGGGGAGGCGCGAAGCCTTGGAGACAGAAAGGAACGGGCAGAGCCAGACAGGGCTCGATCCGCAGTCCCCAATGGGTGAAGGGCGGCGTTGTGTTTGCTCCGAAGTCCAGAGATTTCTCTAAGAAAATGAACGTCATGGCGAGAAGAATCGCGACGTTCTCCGCTCTTTCTCAGAAAGTGCGCGACAACGAAGTGATCGTAATCGATAACATCGCGGTTGCCGCTCCCAAGACGAAAGAAATGGTGAAATTCCTCGACGCGTTTAAGTTGGACAAGACCGTTCTCGTGGTGATGAGCAATGCGGACGAAAACGTTCGTCGCGCAAGCGCGAACCTCGCGAAGGTTACGACCATTCCCGTCGAACAACTCAACACGTACGACGTCGTGAGAAATGCAAAGATCGTTCTTTCCAAGACGGCTGTCGAAGCGCTTGAAGACGTTTACGGCGCAGAGGAAGAACTCCTTGAAGAAGCGGTTGCGGAAGAAATCGTCGAAGAACCCGTCGTAGAAGAAAAGCCTGCGAAAAAGGCTTCCAAGAAAAAGGCGGAAGAAACCGAAACGACCGCGGTTGCGGAGGACGCTCCCAAAAAGACGACGAAGAAAAAGGCTGCGGCTAAGGCAGATGCGTCCGCGGCAGAAAAGAGCGAGGAGGTTGCCGAATAATGGCTGCACAAGATATTATCGTTAAGCCCCTTCTTTCCGAGCAGAGTTATGAGGGGATTCAATTCAAGAAATACACGTTCGTAGTAAAAAAGACCGCGAACAAAACGGAAATCAAGCTGGCGGTTGAAGAACTTTTCGGTGTAAAGGTTGAAAGCGTCAATACGATCAACGTAAAAGGGAAAAAGCGCAGAGTGGGCGCGAGCCAAGGCTATACTTCTCCCTATAAAAAGGCGATCGTTCAACTTACCAAGGACAGCAAGTCGATCGAATTCTTCGATTCGTTGTCTTAATCGGAAACGGAGGAAAGAAAAATGGCAATCAAGAGATATAAACCGACGTCTTCCGCGCGCCGTTTCATGACGGTCAGCGCGTATGACGAGATAACGACGACGAAGCCGGAGCGTTCTTTGCTCGAGGATCAGAGAAAGAGCGGCGGCAGAAACGCGCAGGGTAAAATCACCGTTCGTCACATCGGCGGCGGCAACAGAAGAAAATACCGTATTATCGACTTCAAGAGAGATAAGGACGGCGTTCCTGCGACGGTTAAGACCATCGAATACGATCCGAACAGAAGCGCGAACATCGCTCTTCTCTTCTATGCGGACGGCGCAAAGCGTTATATTTTAGCACCCGTCGGACTGAACGTCGGCGACGTGATCGTCAGCGGCGAAACCGCGGACATCAAAGCCGGCAATGCGTTGAAGTTGGAGAATATCCCCGTCGGTACGATGGTTCACAACATCGAATTGCAGCCTGGTAAAGGCGGACAGATCGCAAGAGCCGCCGGCATGGCTGCGCAACTTATGGCAAAAGAAGGCAAATACGCTACGTTGAAGATGCCCAGCGGCGAGATGAGATACGTTCTCGCAACGTGTAAGGCGACGATCGGTCAGGTCGGCAATCTCGAACACGAGATTATCCGTATCGGAAAAGCGGGAAAGACGCGTCACATGGGCGTTCGTCCGACCGTTCGCGGCGTCGTCATGAACCCGTGCGATCACCCGCACGGCGGCGGCGAAGGCAAATCTCCGGTCGGTCGTCCCGGCCCCGTAACGCCGTGGGGTAAGCCCGCACTCGGTTACAAGACCAGAAAGCATAAGAAGGCTTCCAATAAGATGATCATTACCAGAATCAACTAAGAGGAGAAAAAAGTATGAGCAGAAGCGTAAAAAAAGGCCCTTACGTTGAGGCGAAACTCTTAAAGAGAATCGAAGAACTCAACGCGGCGAACGAAAAGAAAGTTTTGAAAACATGGTCGAGAGCGTCTACGATTTTCCCCCAGATGGTAGGACATACGATTGCCGTACACGACGGCAGAAAGCACGTTCCCGTATATATTACGGAGGATATGGTCGGATGCAAGTTAGGCGAATTCGCGCCGACCAGAACCTTTAAGGGGCACGCCGGCGAAAAGTCGACGGGCGGCAAATAGGAGGCAACCGAACAATGGCTAAGAATATGAGAGAAAAGACCCTCAGAATTGAAGAAAAGAGGGATAAAAGACCGTATGCGATCGCAAAGCATATCCGTATTTCTCCGTATAAAGTGAGAATCGTACTCGATCTCATTCGCGGAAAGAATTACGCGGAAGCGGTTGCAATCTTGGAGAATCTCCCCAAGGCTTCGAGCGCTCCGGTGCTGAAAGTTTTGAATTCCGCTGCCGCGAATGCGGAGCACAACAAGGGAATGAGCAAAGAGAATTTGTTCGTTGCGGCGTGCTATGCGGATCAGGGACCTACGCTCAAACGCGTCAATCCCGTTTCCAAGGGCAGAGCTTACAGAATTTTGAAGCGTACCAGTCACATCACGGTTGTGCTGGATGCGAGAGCGTAGGAGGACAGTATGGGACAGAAGGTAAATCCCCACGGTTTGAGAGTGGGCGTAATCAAGGAATGGGATACGCAGTGGTATGCTTCCAAAAAGGACGTAGCGGCTTATCTGAAAGAAGATTACGTCATCAGAACGTATATTAAGAAACAATACTTTGCGGCGGCGATCTCCAAGGTCGTCATCGAAAGAGCGGCGCAGAAAATCACCATCACGGTATATACCGCGCGTCCCGGCGTGCTGATCGGCAAGCAGGGTGCTGAAATCGAGGTAATGAAGAAAGCCGTTGCCAAGTTGACGAACGCGAAGGCGATCGCGATCAACATCGTTGAGATCAAAAAGCCGGATGCGGACGCACAGTTGGTGGCGGAATCCATTGCTGCGCAGTTGGAGAAGCGCGTATCGTTCAGAAGAGCGATGAAGCAGTCCATCGGCAGAACCATGCGTTCGGGCGTCAAGGGCGTCAAGGTCATGGTAAGCGGAAGACTGGACGGTGCGGAAATCGCGCGTAGCGAGCATTATCACGAGGGATCGATCCCCCTGCAAACGCTCCGCGCCGATATCGATTACGGTTTTGCGGAAGCGCACACCACTTTCGGCGTAATCGGCATTAAGTGCTGGACGTATAAGGGCGAGGTAATCGGCTCCGCGAAGAAAAAGACGGAAGGAGGCGAAGCATAACCATGTTGATGCCAAAGAGAGTAAAAAGAAGAAGAGTGCATCGCGGCAGAATGACGGGTAAGTGCAACAAGGGCAACACGCTGGCATACGGCGAATACGGTCTTGTCGCATTAGAGCCGGCTTGGATTAAGAGTAATCAGATCGAAGCAGCCCGTATCGCGATGACGAGATTTATAAAGAGAGGCGGTAAGGTATGGATTGATATCTTCCCGCACAAGCCGATCACCAAGAAACCGCAGGATTCCCGAATGGGTTCCGGTAAAGGTGCGGTTGAATACTGGGCTGCGGTGGTTAAACCGGGCAGAGTGATGTTCGAAATGTCGGGCGTCACCGAAGACGTCGCGAAAGAGGCTATGCGTCTTGCCGGTCACAAACTCCCGATCAAGACGAAGTTCGTAAAGAAGTCGGATTTCGTCCAAGAAGTAAATGAAGAAGGCGGTGAAGGCTGATGAAAGCGAAAGAACTTCATGATTTGACAAACGATGAACTGAACACGAAATTGGGCGAATTGAAAACCGAGCTGTTCAATCTCCGCTTCCGTCAGGCGGCGGGACAACTTGAAAACCCCGTGTCTTTGAGAACCTGCAAAAAGGATATCGCACGGATCAAGACCATTCTCCACGAGAGAGAATTGAAGGCTTAAAGGAGTGCAGCGATATGGAAAGAAATTTAAGAAAAGAGAGAGTGGGGCTCGTCGTTTCGGACAAGATGGATAAAACCGTCGTTGTTCTGATCGAAGAAAAAGCGAAGCACCCCATCTATAAAAAGACGATCACGACCTCGCACAAGTTCAAGGCGCACGACGAGAACAACGAGTGCGGCGTCGGAGACAAGGTGAGAATCGTCGAAACGAGAAAACTCAGCAAGGATAAGTATTTCCGCGTTGCCGAGATTATCGAAAAGGCGAAATAAGCGAAGGAGGTCAGGATTATGATTCAACCACAAACCAGATTAAAAGCGGCAGACAATTCCGGAGCAAAGGAATTGATGTGCATCAAAGTGCTGGGCGGCTCCTTCCGTAAAACGGGTAACATCGGCGACGTAATCGTCGCGAGCGTTAAGACGGCAACGCCGGGCGGCGCTGTTAAGAAAGGAGAAGTCGTCAAGGCGGTTATCGTCAGAACGACGAAAGGCGTAAGAAGACCGGACGGCACGTTCGTTAAATTCGACGAAAACGCAGCGGTCATCATCGATAACCAAAAACAGCCCAGAGGAACGCGTATCTTCGGGCCCATCGCGAGAGAATTGAGAGATAAAGATTATATGCGTATCATCTCTCTCGCCCCCGAGGTTCTGTAAGGAGAGCGATATGAAAGTTAAGAAGAACGATACGGTATTAGTGATCACCGGCAAAGACAGCGGCAAGACCGCAAAGGTTGTTGAGGCGCGTCCTCAATCCAACACCGTTGTAGTCGAGGGAATCAATATTCAGAAACGTCATACCAAGCCGAGAAATGCACAGGACATCGGCGGCATCAAGGATAAGTTAGGCGCGATCGACGCGTCCAACGTCATGGTCGTCTGTCCCGCTTGCAACAAGGCGGTCAGAGTTTCCTATCAAATCGAGGGCGATAAGAAAATCCGCGTTTGTAAAAAGTGCGGTAAGCCCTTAGATGCCACCAAGGAAGCGAAAGAAGTGAAAAAGGCTGCAAAGAAAAGAACGAAGAAAGCAGCCGACGCAGAATAATACGGAGGTAAATGCAAGTGGCAGCGAAGAAAACAGCTCAGGTTGCTAAGGAAACTGCAACCGAGAAGACCGAAAACAGAGTCAGAACGAAATACGCCAAAGAAGTTGTTCCGTATCTGGTTCAAAAATTCGGATATCAAAATATCAACGAGGTACCTAAGCTCGTCAAAATTACCATTAACTCCGGACTCGGCGATGTAAAAGACAACGCCAAGAGCGTACAGATGGCTTTGGAAGAGCTGAAACAGATTGCCGGACAGAAGCCCGTTCTTACCGTCGCGCGTAAATCCGTCGCGAACTTTAAGGTAAGAGAAGGCATGAACGTCGGTATGAAAGTCACGCTCAGAGGGGACAGAATGTATGAATTTTTCGATAAATTCGTCTCGATCGCGCTTCCGCGCGTCAGAGATTTCCGCGGTGTTCCCACCAAATCTTTCGACGGAAGAGGAAATTACGCGATGGGCGTAAAAGAACAGCTTATTTTCCCTGAAATCTCCTACGACCAAGTAGAAAAGATCAGAGGATTCGATCTTTGCTTTACCACGACCGCCAAGACGGACGCGGAAGCGAGAGAATTATTGAAGGCACTCGGTATGCCGTTCAGCGCGAAATAAGCGGAAAGGAGTAGAATTATGGCTAAAAAAGCAATGATCAATAAGCAACAGAAACCTGCGAAGTACTCCACGAGAGCTTACACGCGTTGCAGCATTTGCGGCAGACCGCACGCAGTTATCCGCAAATACGGAATTTGCCGTATTTGTTTCAGAAACCTTGCTTACAAAGGGCAGATCCCCGGCGTAAAGAAGGCTAGCTGGTAAAGGGAGGTAGAACATGACAGACGTTATCGCAGATATGCTCACCAGAATCAGAAATGCTCTGATGGCGAAGCATGAAACGGTTGAAATTCCCGCATCGAACATGAAAAAGGCGATCGCGAACATTCTTTTGAACGAAGGATACGTTTCGGACGTCAAATTCGAAGAGGGGAACGTACAAGGCAAAATCGTCATCACTTTGAAATACGGCGCAAATAACGAAAAGGTCATCAGCGGCTTGAAGAGAGTTTCCAAGCCCGGTTTGAGAATTTACGTCGGCTGTGATGAAATCCCGCAGGTATTGGGCGGACTCGGAATCGCGATTCTGTCCACATCTAAGGGCGTTATGACGGGTAAACAGGCAAAAGCCGCTCATCAGGGCGGAGAAGTGCTTGCATACGTTTGGTAAAGGAGGAACAGGAATATGTCTAGAATCGGTAGAGCTCCCGTTACCATTCCGGCAGGCGTTACGGTTGACGCGTCGAACAACGTAATGACCGTCAAAGGACCGAAAGGAACGTTGACGCAGGAATACGATCCGAACATTACGGTTAACATAGAAGCAGGCGTAGTTCATTTGACGCGTGCGAACGAGGAAAAGGAAACGAAGGCGAAGCACGGTTTGTACCGCGCGTTGCTTCATAACATGGTAGTCGGCGTGACCGAAGGCTTCTCCAAGGGGCTGGTAGTCGCAGGCGTCGGTTATAAGGTTGCGAAGCAGGGCAACAAACTCGTCTTGAACGTCGGATACAGCCACCCCGTCGAAGTTGCGGAAGAACCCGGCATTACTTTAGAGTGCCCCTCTCAGACGGAAATCACCGTTAAGGGAATCGACAAGGTTAAGGTCGGTCAGGTCGCGGCGTCGATCAGAAAGATCAGAGAACCCGAACCCTACCACGGTTACGGCATCCATTACAGCGATGAAGTGATCGAACGTAAGGAAGGCAAAACTGCGGGTAAATAAACCGTTTAAAGTTACTTTCGGTGGCGCGCGACGCGCGCTGCCGGCAGCGGCTTAATCGCCGCGAGAAGTATTAAATAGGAGTTAATATGATTAGTAAAATCGATAAGAATCAAGACAGAAAAAAACGTCATCTGAGAGTCAGAAACAAGGTCAGCGGAACGGCTGCCGCTCCCAGACTCTGCGTGTACAGAAGTTTGAACCATATCTATGCTCAGATTATCGACGACACCGTCGGCAATACGTTGGTGGCTGCTTCCACGTTGGATAAAGCGATCAAGGCGGATCTCGCCGGAAAAACGAAGTCCGAGGAAGCGAAGATGGTCGGAGAGCTGTTGGCGAAAAAGGCACTCGAAAAGGGAATCGAAACGGTTGTTTTCGACCGCGGAGGTTACCTGTATATCGGACGCGTGGCAAGCCTTGCGGACGGTGCGAGAGAGGGCGGCTTGAAGTTTTAATGCTTCGGCAAGAAAAATAACAGAGAGGAATCGAGAATATGGCAAGAGATAATAACAGACCGCAGAGAAGAGCGGAAGAGAACGACGGGTTGGTGAAAAAACTGATCGCGGTCAACCGCGTATCCAAAACCGTCAAAGGCGGACGCAACATGCGTTTTGCCGCGCTCGTTGTTGTCGGCGACGGTCAGGGAAAAGTCGGTTGCGCAATGGGTAAAGCGAACGAAGTTCCCGAAGCGATCGAAAAGGCGACGCAGAGAGCGAAAAAGAACATGACGAAGTGCGCGTTGGTCGGGACGACCATTCCGCATGAAGTCATCGGAAAATTCGGCAGAGGCACCGTCCTCATGAAACCCGCCGAAGAAGGTACCGGCGTAATTGCCGGCGGTCCCGTCCGTGCGGTTATGGAAGCGGTCGGCATCACGAATATCAGAACCAAATCTCACGGAACGAACAATCCCATCAACTGCGTTAAGGCAGCGATTGCCGGATTGCAAGAACTCCGTACGGCCGAGCAAGTTGCGCGTCTTCGCGGAAAGACGGTCGAAGAGATCATCGGTTAAGGAGGCTATTCATGGCAAAGAAAAACGTTGCGGCTACGACCGCAAAGATAAAGGTTACTTTGGTCAAGAGCACGATCGGCTGCACGGATTATCAAAAATCGGTAGTTGCCGCATTGGGCTTGAAGAAGATTCGTTCGTTCCGAATCCACGATGAAAATCCTTGCATTCTTGGCATGGTGAAGAAGGTTAAACACCTCGTCAAAGTGGAAAAGGTCGAAGCGTAAGAAGGAGTATTGAATATGAGAATAGATACGTTACAGCCCGCCGACGGTGCGAGAACTTCCAAGAAAAGACTGGGCAGAGGAATCGGCTCCGGACTTGGAAAGACCAGCGGCAAAGGGCATAAAGGTCAATGGGCCAGAAGCGGCGGCGGCGTACGTCCCGGTTTTGAAGGCGGTCAGATGCCTTTGACAAGAAGAATTCCGAAGAGAGGGTTCAATAACCATTTCCGTAAGGAATACGTTATCGTCAATTTGGACGTTTTGAACGACAATTTTGCGGAGGGTGCGGTTGTAGATAAGGAAACGTTGATTGAAAACGGACTTGTCAAGACCGTCAAAAACGACGCCGGTTTGAAAGTGCTCGGCAACGGCGAACTCACTGTAAAACTCACCGTAAAGGCGGCAAAATTCTCCGGTTCTGCCAAAGAGGCGATCGAGAAAGTCGGCGGAACGGCGGAACAGGCGTAATGCGTCCGTTCGGGAGGTAAAAGATGTTTCAGACATTAATCAAGGCATTTAAAATCAAGGAGGTTCGTCGCAAGATTTTCATTACGCTTGCGCTGCTTCTTGTTTACAGAATCGGTTGCTACGTTCCCGTTCCGGGAATCGGCAATTCGCTTATGAGTTCGGAAAGTAATCTTACGTTCCTTGAACTGATGAACGCGATGACCGGTGGCGCACTGGCGTACGGTACGTTATTTGCAATGGGAATCGGCCCCTACATCAACTCCTCCATTATTATACAGCTCTTGACGGTCGCTATTCCGAGATTGGAACAGCTTTCCAAGCAGGGCGAAGAGGGCAAGAAAAAGATCGAAAATTTAACCAGAGGGCTTGCAATGATCCTCGCGATCGCGCAGGCAATCGGAATTTTGGTCGGATTTAGCGCGAATATCGATTTTTCCCAACTTTTCTGCGCAACGCAGAGCGGTTCGGACAGTTTATTCCTTAAAATTTTGAGTTACGCGTTTTTGGTACTCATTTATACGTCCGGTACGGCACTTACCATGTGGCTGGGCGAACGGATTACCGACTACGGCGTTTCCAACGGAATTTCCATGCTGATCTTTACCGGTATTTTGTCCACGGCAGGACAGTATTTCGTCAGCACGATTTTCGGCACTTGGACGGATACGACACTTTGGGTTTTGATCGGATTTATTCTTGCGGTTATCCTCATTTTTATGGCGGTCGTTGCTGTCAACGACGCTGAACGGAAAATTCCCGTTCAGTATGCAAAGCAGGTAAAGGGAAGAAAAATGTACGGCGGACAATCCACGCACATTCCCATCAAGGTCAACTCTTCCGGCGTTATGCCGCTCATCTTCGCTTACGCGATTCTGAGTTTCCCCGATTTGATTATCAATTTGTTCGGCGTTTCTTCGGACAACTGGTATTCGCAGAACATGGGAACGGGCAGCTGGCTTTACACCGTATTGCTTTGCTTGTTGATTCTGTTCTTTGCGTATTTCTACAATCAGATTCAGTTCAACCCCGACGATATTTCCAAGAGCATCCAGCAAAACGGCGGCTTTATTCCGGGAATCCGTCCGGGCAAATCGACGGCTGATTATTTGAAACGCGTTTCCAACAGAATCGTTCTGTTCGGAGCGATCTTCCTTGCGCTCGTCGCGCTCGTACCGTCCCTTATTTTTAGGGCGATCGATCAAGGCGCGATCAACGTGTTCAGTGCGACCGGTATTTTGATCGTCGTATCCGTAGCGCTTGAATTTAACCAAGCACTCGAATCGCAGATCATGATGAAGAATTATAAAGGATTTTTGAAATAGAATGAATATCGTTTTATTGGGCGCGCCGGGTTCCGGAAAAGGAACTCAGGCTGCCCGTATTTCGGAGATTTACGGAATTCCTCATATTTCGACCGGAGATATCTTTCGGGAGAATATCAAGAATCAAACGCCGATCGGCGTACTTGCGAAGTCCTACATCGATCGGGGACAACTCGTCCCCGACGAAGTGACGGTCAAGATCGTGGAAGAGCGTCTTTCGAGAGAGGATTGTAAAAAAGGGTATCTGTTAGACGGATTTCCGCGGACGATTCCGCAGGCGGAAGCCTTAGGGAAAGTTGCTGAGATCGATGCCGCCGTTAATCTCGATATTCCGCTTGAAAAGTTGATGCGTCGCTTAACCGGCAGACGCGGTTGCCCGAAGTGCGGCGGAAACTTTCACATCGACTTTATCGGCGACGTGAAGGAATGTCCGACTTGCGGCGGAACGCTTGCGATTCGTGCGGACGATAACGAAGAAACTGTTTCCAGTCGCTTGAACGCGTACACCGAGCAAACTGCTCCGTTGATCGGTTATTACGAGAAATTGGGCAAGTTGAAAACGGTGAAAGCGGACGGTGCGATTGACGAAGTGTTGCAGTCGGTCCTTGAGGTATTAAAAACGTTATGATTCAAATAAAAACCCCGGAAGAGCTCGAATTGATGCGAGATCCTTGCAAAATGACGGGCGATGTGTTAAAATTGATAGGGGCGAAGATCAAAGTTGGCATGACGACCAAGGAATTGGACGAGATTGCGTTTCGCTATATCAAAAGTATGGGAGCCGAACCGTCTTTTTTAGGATATTACGGTTACCCTGCTTCCATTTGTGCGTCCGTAGACGATATGATTATCCACGGGATTCCGTCGGACGACGTCGTGATTCAGGACGGACAGATCGTCAGTATTGACGTGGGTGTTTATTATAACGGCTTCCACGGAGATGCCGCGCGGACCTTTATGGTCGGAAACGTTTCTCCCGAAAAGCGCAAACTGGTGGCTGTTACCAAAGAATGTTTCTTCCGCGCGATCGATGTGTTGAACGAGGGAACGCCTCTCGGCGATATCGGCAACGCGATACAGTCTTATGCGGAAGAGAACGGTTTCTCGGTTGTCAGAGAGTACGTCGGTCACGGAATAGGTCGCGACATGCACGAAGATCCCGCCGTGCCGAATTTCGGCAAAAGGGGAACGGGAATTCGTTTGCAACAAGGTATGGTGGTCGCGGTTGAGCCGATGATCAACATGGGAACGCAAAAGATCAAACTCCTTTCGGACGGTTGGGGTGTAAAGACGTTGGACGGTATGCCTTCCGCGCATTACGAAAACACCGTTGCGATTACGGAGGAAGGCGTTGAAATCATGACGCTGTAACACCGGGGCTTGACTCCCCGAATGAAATTCAGGAGGTAAGATCGTGTCGAAAGACGATGTCATCGAAACCGAAGGCGTAATCGTAGAGGCATTGCCGAACGCTACGTTTAAGGTAAAGTTATCCAACGGGCACATGATTACGGCGTATATTTCGGGAAAGCTCCGCATGAATTACATCAAGATCATTCCCGGGGATTCCGTAAAACTTGAAATGAGTCCGTATGACCTGACCAAGGGTAGGATCATTTGGCGCAGCAAGAACTAATTAGCGAAACGAAAAAGGAGATAAGAAGATGAAAGTAAGACCTTCCGTCAAACCCATGTGCGACAAGTGCAGAGTAATCAAGAGAAACGGAAAAGTTATGGTAATTTGCAGCAAAAACAAGAGCCATAAGCAAAGACAAGGTTAAATAAACAGTTGCCCTTCGGGGCAACGAATTTTGAAAAATCACCCGCGAAAGAATTCCGCCTCCATTCCAAGGCGGCTGTTTCGACGGGTTCCAAACATAGATTAATAAAAAATATTTCCCAAATTATTACGGAGGTAAGAGGAAAGAATGGCACGTATAGCCGGTGTAGATCTCCCCAACAATAAGCGTGTGGAAATCGGTCTCACGTACATTTACGGAATCGGATTGACAACGTCTAAGAAGATTTTGGCGGAGACGGGTATCAATCCCGACATCAGAGTGAAAGATTTATCCGAAGCGGATAGTTCTAAACTGAGAGAGTATATCGAACACAACCTTCACGTGGAAGGCGATTTGAGAAGCGAAGTAAGCCTGAACATCAAGCGTTTGATGGAAATCGGGTGCTATCGCGGCGTCCGCCACAGAAAGGGACTCCCCGTTCGCGGGCAGAGCACCAAGCAGAACGCGAGAACCAGAAAGGGACCGCGTCGCACGGTCGCGAAGAAGAAGACCGCTACGCGGAAATAACGGAGGTTAGATATGGCTGGTAAGAGAGTTATCAAAAAACGGAAAGACATTAAGAAAGTTGATAAAGGACAGGTTCATATCCAATCTTCCTTCAACAATACGTTAGTAACCATCACGGACGCGCAGGGCAATGCGATTTCTTGGTCGAGCGCAGGTTCGCTCGGATTCAAAGGTTCGAGAAAGAGCACCCCGTTTGCCGCACAAATGGCAGCGGAAACCGCGGCAAAGGCGGCAAAAGAGCACGGACTCAGATCGGTTGAGGTGTTCGTCAAAGGTCCCGGCGCAGGCAGAGAATCTGCAATCCGCGCGTTGACGAATTGCGATCTTGAAATCACAATGATTCAAGACGTATCGCCCATTCCGCACAACGGTTGCAGACCGCCCAAACGGCGCAGAGTATAACGGAGGAACGAGAAAATGGCTAAGTATACAGAATCGAAATGCCGTCTTTGCAGACGGGAAGGCGCAAAACTCTTTTTGAAGGGCGAAAGATGCTATAAAGCGGGCGTATGCGCGTTTGAAAGAAGACCGGTTGCTCCCGGTCAGCACGGCGCAGGCAGAAAGAAAGTTTCCGAATACGGCTTGCAGTTGCGTGAAAAGCAGAAGTGCAAGAGAATTTACGGCGTACTCGAAGGTCAATTCAGAGAGTATTATGAAAAAGCAGACCGCATGAAGGGAATCACGGGTGACAATATGTTGAGCCTTTTGGAAAGAAGACTTGACAACGTGATTTACCGCATGGGAATCGGCGCTTCCCGTTCTCAGGCGCGTCAGTTGGTAACGCACGGTCACTTTACGGTGAACGGAAGAGCGGTTAACATCGCGTCCTACTGCGTCAAAGCAGGCGACGTGATCGCGGTAAAGGAAAACAAGAAAGATAACCGTTATTTTGCGGAAATCAAGCAGATGAAAGTCGGCAACATGCCCAAGTGGTTGGAATTCGATCCCGAAAAGTTAGAGGGAAAGATTCTTGCCAACCCCGCGCGCGAGGATATCGATTCCAACATCGCGGAACACATGATTGTCGAATTGTATTCGAAATAATTTAATTGAATTAAAATTACCGATGAGGGATTCGGAGGGGATTGCCCGTATTTTTCCACGGATACGGGACGGAATGCTCCGAACCCTTAAATCGGAACTATTTTTAAGGAGGTTCGTTTCTTATGATGGAAATTGAAATGCCGAAGATAGCAGTGGAAGAAAACGAGAAGAAGAGCTACGCGAAAATTATCGTCGAACCATTGGAAAAGGGATTCGGATTGACGATCGGGAACTGTTTGAGAAGAATTCTCTTATCCGCGCTTCCCGGTGCCGCCATTCAGAATATCAAGTTCAGCGAGGGCGTTAAGCACGAATTTACTTCGATTCCTCACGTAAAAGAGGACGTCGCGGAGATTATTCTGAATTTGAAATGCGTTGCGGTCAAAACCGCTACGTTGGATAAAAATTTCAAAAAAGTCGTTAAAATCGTCAAAGAAGGACCGTGCGTCGTAACGGCGGCGGATATTTCGGACGATGCCGAAATTGAAATATTGAATCCCGATCAGTACATCTGCACCATTGACGAGGACGGCAAGATTGACGTTGAGTTGACCGTCGGCAGAGGCAGAGGGTATAAAGGCGCGAGTTTTAACAAGACGGATATTATCGATAATATCCCCATCGATTCTATTTACACGCCCGTTAAAAAGGTCTGCTATAACGTAGAGGCAACGCGTGTAGGACAGAGCGTCGATTTCGATAAACTTACGCTTGAAATTTGGACAAACGGTGCGTTCTCCGGTCGCGAGATTGTGAGTTTGGCTGCGAAGATCATGGAAGAGCATATCAAAATGTTCGTCGCGCTGAGCGAGATCGGCAATATCGGTATTCTTGTTCCGCCCGAAGAGGATAAGAAGACCAGAATATTGGAGATGACCATTGAGGATATGGAACTTTCCGTTCGTTCTTACAATTGCTTGAAACGCGCAAATATCCACACGGTGGAAGATTTAACCAAGAAATCAGAAGACGATATGCTTAAAGTCAGAAACTTAGGGAAGAAATCGCTCGACGAAGTTATCTTCAAATTGCAGAGTTTGGGCTTAGGGCTGAAAGAGAAGGAGGACTAACCAATGCCAAGAAAATTAGGAGTGAACAGCGCTCAGAGAAAGGCTATTTTGAGAAATCAGGCGTCCAACCTTTTGTGGCACGGCAAGATCGAAACAACGCTTGCAACCGCAAAAGAGGTGCGTTCTTATACCGAGAAAATCATCACGCTTGCGATGAATACGTACGAGGATACCGTTGAAGAAAAGGTTACTTCGCTCAACCAAAAGGGCAAGGAAGTAACGACGACGGTCGTAAAAGACGGTACGAAGAAACTCGCTGCGAGAAGAAAAATCATGGCTCTCACCTATGATTTCCAAGAGCAGAAAGGCTTTAAGGAAAGCAAGGCGGCTTTCCGTGCGAGAACGAAGGATATCAAGCACCCGTTGATCGAGAAGATCTTCAACGAAATCGCGCCGAAATATGCGCAGAGAAAGGAAGAAGTCGGTCAGGGCGGCGGATATACGCGTATTTATCGGACGGGGACTCGTAAGGGTGACGCTGCGGAAGTCGCGATTCTCGAATTGATCTAATTGAATCAAGTAAACGAAAAACGGTCGGTTTTTTCCGACCGTTTTTTACATTTTACGGGGTGTTGGTAGGGATGTTTCGCTTGTCGTGCGGTGATTAAAGTAAAAACGGGGGATGGGTGTTGTTTATGGAGAAAGAAAAAAATAAAAGCGGAAAAATTAGTGGGGAGTTATTTTATATAAGTGAGTTAAATCTAGTTTTATTAAGGTAGC
>CAYRPB010000027.1:0-16162 GCA_964426105.1 uncultured Clostridia bacterium
GAATGTGGTTTTGATTCCTCACCTATATAAAAGTTTTTAAAACTTCATTTCATAATGGGTTGATGGAATCACGACAGTGATTCCATCAACCTTAAAAACAGTATTGAATTTAGGGGAATAAAAGATGAAAGCAATTTTGAAAGGCGTTTTGGGGGAATCAAAAATTTTTCTTATATAATATCCTTTCAGATGATAGCAATTCGGGCGTATTTATGATATACTTTATCTTAGTTCAAGAAAAAAGGAAAATGAAATTGTGAAAAATCAAGATGTAATTCCGAAAAAGAAGGATTCTGCAAAAAAAGTTGCGGCAAAACTCGCCTTATTGATGGCGAGTGCACTTTTGTATACGATTGCGATTGAGTGTTTTATTTCGGGAAACGGTTTTGTTACTGGCGGCGTTTGGGGAATTTCGCTTATGATCGAGCATTCATTCGGATTTCCGAACAGGTATATGATTTTTCTTTTGAACGTTCCGTTAATCATCGTTGCGGTTGTTTTTCTGGGGTGGCGTTTTGCCTCGTATACGTTATTCTTCGTCGGTATGCAAACGATTTTTTCGACGATTGTGAAATTGTTAAACGTTTCGAGATTTTCGGCGGATCCGTTTTTGGCTTTGATTGCCGCTGGCGTTTTGATGGGCGTCGGACTTGCGCTGTGTTTAAAAGCAGGCGGTTGTACGGGCGGAACGGATATCATCAGCGTGATTATCCAGAAAAAGAATGCGTCGCTTAACGTTCCCTGGGTGATTTTTATCGTGAACGCGGTTGTAATTAGCGCAGCGTATTTTGTGTACGGCGGTTTGAGTGCGGTGATTATGTCGTTAGTATTGGAGTTTGTTGCGTCTAAGGTTTCGGATACCGTGTTAAGCGGTTTTGTGAGCGCGATTCGCTTTGAAATCGTGACGGAAAAAGGGGAAGAGGTTCGCGACGCAATTGTCAATCGGTTGGATCGCGGCGCGACCGTATTGGACGCGCGCGGCGGATATACGAATGCGCCCGTTTCGGTTTTTGTTTGCTTAATTCGCAAACGGCAGGTTCCCGCGTTAAAAAAACTTTTAAAAGAAGTCGATCCCAACGCTTTCGCGCACGTGATCAACGTTTCTTCCGTATTCGGTAAGGGATTTGTTCCGTTGGACGATCTCGATTGACGGGGCAATATTGACGTTGTTTTGTTTATTGCATAAAATTACAGTTTTTTTACATAATGTCGTTTGAGTATTTGCTTTTACGGCACTTTTTTGCTATAATACAAGCGAGCAAACTTGCTTGCAAGGGATTGCGAGCGCCGTATTTCAACGAAAAGCGACACCTTGCGTAAGCGAGGTGTAAAGCAACGAAAGTTGCGGCAAAAGAATTTTTGCACGCTTAGAGTTATAATAAAGAGCAAACTTGCTTGCAAGGGGTTGCGAGCGCCGTATTTCAACGAAAAGCGACGCCTTGCGTAAGCGAGGCGTAAAGCAACGAAAGTTACGGCAAAAGAATTTTTGCACGCTTAGAGTTATAATAAAGAGCAAACTTGCTTGCCCGTTTTTTGCGCCTTATTTTAACGTACGGCTGTTGGGTTTTCGGAAAAATACAATTGCGCCGCAAACGGGAAATAATACAAACCATAAAAATGTTTTAATACAGGATACTGCAAAAGGAGATCTTTATGAAGAGAAATTTTAAACGCGTTTTATTAGTTGTTTTGTCTTTCGCGTTGGCACTCTGCACGCTTGCGACGGTTGCCGCTTGCGGCGGAGCGGGGCATGAAACGCTTGCACCGCCGGAAAACGACGGACTGGAAAAGACGGAATATTCGATTACGGTTTTATATCCGGACGGAACTGCCGTCGTCGGGGTAGACGTTCGGCTGGTTACGTTTGACGACGAGCCTTATTCGGGCGCGACCACGGGCAGCGACGGCGTTGCGAAAATTCGCGCGGGCAAGGGCTTGGAATATTATATCGTGATAAACGATTTGCCGAACGGGTACGTTTACGAGAGCGAGGACGAACTTGCCGCGAACGAAACGTCCAAAACCGTTTATCTTGAATCGGAGAATGCTTCTAACGCTTACAAACTTTCGGTCGTGACCGCAGGTGGAATGGCGATGAAGAACGTTACCGTTTCGCTGAAAGACGGAGGAACCGTTATTTCTTCCAAGGTTACGAATGAAGAGGGTATCGTTAATATTCGCGTTCCGGTACTGAAAGAATATGCAATCGAGTTTACCGATTTGCCGACGGGATATACCGTTGTCGGGGATGCGGTTACTTCTTCCGACGGCGGAGAACAGACGATTACCGTGACGTCTTCGGTCATCACCGAATCCATGCCGAAAAATTATCGTTATAAAATGGACGATATCATGTATGATTTTTCGGTTACGACTTCGGACGGAAAAACGTTCAAACTTTCGGATATTTTGAAAGAAAAGAAGTTCGTCTTTATCAATTTCTGGGCAACGTGGTGCACTCCTTGCAAAGCGGAATTCGAAGATATGGAAATGGCTTACGAGAAGTATAAAGACGACGTGGCGATTATTGCGCTGTCTACGTCCGATACGCTCACTCAGGTGGTAAATTTCAAGGCAGGATATTCTCCGCAGTTGACTTTCGATATGGCTGTGGACGAGGATAATATTTACAGTGCATTCTCCGAATATGCGCAAAACGCCGTTCCGACGAGTATTTTTGTCGATCAATACGGCAAGATTTGCAACTATATCAGAGGAAGAGGCACGGAAGCGTTGTTCAATCAGGAATTCGCCCGTTATACCGCGGACGATTACGTGCAGAAAGCGTATGATCCGAACGCCGACGAAACGCCGATCGAAACGGTGGATAAGCCGGACGTCGAAATGGATTCTTCGGAAGCGATCGTCAAGGCAATTCATCAGAACGGCTTTACGGGGACGTATTCTGCGGAAGAAGACGGAACGACTTGGCCTTGGGTGTTAAAAGACGGCGCTCTTTCCGCAGGCAATCTGAAGCATCGTAATACGACTGCGATCGTGTATTTCGAGTTTACGCTTCAAGAAGGGGAGTTTTTGACGTTCGATTATAAAGCGAATACCGAAGATGTCGGCAATGCGGATATTTTCAGCGCGTATATCGACGGAAGTTGGATGCTTGATTTCGATCGCGTTACCGACGGTTGGAAAACGTGTTCTCTTTATACGCCGCTCGCCGAGAGCCTTGATTCGAACGACGCAAACAAAACGCATACGCTCATGCTGATTTACACGAAGGATTCGAGTGACAGTTGGCTGCAGGGCGAGGAATTCGTTTCAATCAAAAATATGCGTAGCGTTAAGACGAGCGAGTTGACCGGCGACGTCAACGTTTTCCGTGAGGCTGCATGGAATTACAACGAAGAAACCAAGCAGTGGCAGAATTACGTTACGCCCGTATATAACGAAACGGACGGATACTATCACGTCGGTTCGGCGAACGGTCCGTATTTGTTGATGAATATTTGCAGCGGAACTCGTTATTCGAATCTTTCGATTTCGGAGTATTCCGGCAACGGGTACTTTAAATTGGCGGCGTTGAACTCGTTTGTTCCGTATATCAGTAACGGAATGTCGAAATTGCCCGCCGATTATCAAGACAGTTATCTTGAGGACGGAAAAGGTTACGCTTGGTTCGGCGTCAATTCTGCTCTTTCGAATTACGTTCTTGTCGATAGGCTTTTGAAAGATACGATCGATACAATGGCGAAACAATTTGCCAAGACGAAATATAACGGAAATTATCTCGCGAATTATTATAACGAGAACGTATGGTTGGAATTCTGTCGGTATTACGATCATTATGTCGGCGAGGATATGGGAAAGTTGAATCCGCTGGCAGGAATTTGTAATAAAGAGGCGATCGAGATTTCCGATATCGGAATAGATCAGCCGATTCATGCCGTAATAGACAGAGTGTTGGTTCCGCGCGGTATTACGTATCGGTTCGATTGCACGAGAAGCGGCGCATATCGGATTTGGTCCGACCTTTCCGAAAATAAAAAATTCGGTAGTTTTGTTTTTATTGAAGGAAACGGCGAAAAAGACAGTATGGACGCCCCGGAGGATTTTGAAATATACTTTACCTTTGAAGAGGGAAAATCCTATTATATTTCGGTTGCGCTCGGTAGTCCGTCGGATTTGGGCGAAATGGATTTTTACGTCGAGTTCGTCAACGAATCGCATGATCAACTCTATTATGCGGCGCTCGGCGGTTATACGTGGTTGTTGGACAAAAACGATAATCCTGTACGTGATGATGACGGAAATATTATTCTAGTTCTGTTGCGCGAGTCGGACGTTCATGCGCAAAAAGGCGATGACGGCTATTATCATCAAATGCTGAATTACGGGAAGGAAAACGAAACGCTCGACAGCGGCGCTACTTCTTATATGTGGATCGATATGCTCGGCGTGGGAAACGTATTCGATTATTCGTTGAAAGAAATGGCGCAGGGTTATTATTTTGACGACAACGGCAATAAGGTTACGATCGGATTCGAAGAACTTTCCAACGGGAAGATCCGCTTCTTCGATTTCAGCAGAGAATCGGGAGAAGAGTTCGATGGGTATCGGAAAGATTATACGGAAACTATTCTCGCGTATGCCGCGCAAGCGGAACGGGAAAGTGCCGATGAGCCCGAAGGAATGGTGAAGGCAAACGAGGAGTTGGTCAAACTTCTTACGTTGGCGTTGTCGAGAATCGATCATGATTCGGAAGATAACTGGCTCGTATTTGCTTGCTTCTATCGGCATTTCGGTGTGTATGCGCCTGAAAAATAAGAAAGATTTTTAAAAAAATTCCCCAAAGGGGAAAACGGAGGTTTTATGCGGAAATATTCTAAATTGATAACGGTTTTGTTGACCGTTGTGTTGGCGGTTTGCTGCATGGCGTTTGTCGCTTGCGGCGGAAGCGAGGACAATACCGTCGTCGGATATCGTTTTACGGTAGTTGACGAAAAAGACGCGGCGGTTGCCGGCGTGCAGGTTCAACTTTGCGTTCCCGGAGAGGGCGGCATGTGCTATCAGCCCGTGAGAACGGACGAGAACGGCGTGGCTGTTTTCGAGGAAAGTTCCATTGCCGCCGGCGTATACGAGATCCATTTGATTTCGGAAAACGGAAAAGTTTTGATCAACGGCGAATCGAGCAAGTACACGTTCGATAACGACGCTATGCAGACGACTGCGGAATACGGCGCGTATACGTTGAAATTGGTTCTTGCCGACGAGTAATCGGGAAGAACGTACCGAAGATTGAAAGAATTCATTGGTGAAAAGAAGGGTATCTTTATGCGTTAATAGATTTAACCATAAGATACCCTTTTATCTATTAGAAAAAAGTGATAAAAAACTAAGGAGAAAGGAGATAAAATGATGAAGAAAATTTTTTTAATTGTGATAAGTTTATTTTTTATCTTTCAATTAACCGCTTGCGAAACCAATAGCAAATTATTGGCTACACAAGTTGTTTTTGTTTGTTCCGATAATATCAGAATTTGCGGTTTTTTGAAAAATGAAATTGGAACTGATCAAAACATTCAAAAGGAAGCGACCGTCTCTCTGAAAGATGCGCAACGAGGACGCATTAAAATCGTTTTGTTATCTTCTGAAGGAAAGACGACTTGGGCGGGCTGGATAATGGTCGTTTAGAAATCACCTGTATGAATGATAATTTATTTTATCATAAAGGTGAGATGATAACAGAAGAAATTAAATGCGAAGGTCAATATAAAATGGATTGTTATTTTAATGCAAATAATCCGTTTGGGATTGAAAAAGGTATTCACTTGGTAGTTATACTAAACGTAATTTAAAGGAGAAGAAAATGAAAAAACAAATGAAACACAAACACTTACTGATGATTCTCGCAACATTTAGGGGAACAGCGAAAAATTGCAACAGAAGCGGTGACGAATGAAAAAAGATTCGACACCGTTTTTTTATAATCGTATGGGGGAAGTTGGAGTTTTTGCTCTTGGCGGCGCGTGCGAAAAAACGAAAAAGGAATCTTGTACGCTTTTACGTAAGGACATGAACGGAGAAAGCGTGATTTGAAAAGTTTCGATTGCGCATTTGTATTTTAAAAAGAGAAATCAAGAGAAACGGACGGTGCGTATACGGAAAAACGCTTGTAAAATTTCGCCGTAATCGTTATAATATTGGTATGACGGAGATCGTAAACGAAAAATTGAAGATGCTTCCGCTCGATCCGGGCGTTTATATCATGAAAAACGCGGACGGAGTTGTGATTTACGTCGGAAAGGCGAAGAATCTCAAAAATCGGGTAAAGCAATATTTTTATGCAAACGTCAAGACGAATAAAGTCATGGCGATGGTTTCGCACGTTTCGGACTTCGATTATATTATTACTCCGACGGAGATCGACGCGCTCACGTTGGAAAACAATCTCATCAAAAAATACAAGCCGAAATACAATATTCTCTTAAAGGACGATAAGACTTATCCGTATCTCGCGGTCAATTTGAAAGAGCAATTTCCGACTTTTCGCGTTACGCGGAAAATTCGCAAGGACGGCAGTAAGTATTTCGGTCCGTATATGGGCGGCGTATCCGTCAAAGAGGTGTTGGAAATGATATCGCTTGCCTTTTCTTTGCGTCCTTGTCAGGTTGCGATTTCGCCCGAAAAACCGAAACGCCCATGTTTGAATTATCATATCAAGCGTTGTCTTGCGCCGTGCGCCGGGCTTTGCTCTGCCGCAGAATATCGGGAAAAGGTGGACGCGGCGATTGACTTTTTGAACGGAAACGAATATAATGTAGAAAAAATCTTGCGAGAACGCATGATGAACGCGGCGGAAAACGAGGAATTCGAACAAGCCGCGAGTTATCGGGACAAATTGAATATGCTCGCGAAGATTCAAGAAAAGCGTTTGGTTGCGATCAATCGTTTTTTAGACGCGGATATCGTTTCTTTTACCACGAACAACATTTATTCCGCAGTCAATTTACTCGTGATCCGAAAGGGCGTTATGTTGGGCGGTAAGAGTTTTTCCATGGAAGAAGCGTCTTTTGACGGTGCGGACGCGCTCGCTGAATTTATCGCGCGATATTATAAGGACGGAACGGAAGTACCGGACGAGATCGTCGTCAATGCAGAGGGGGATTTTTCTCTTCTGGAAGAATATTTTAAGCGCAGAACAGGAAAAATAGTGAATATCGTTACGCCCAAGCAGGGTGTGCGCAAGCAACTTTCGGATATGGCGGAAAAGAACGCGGCGGATTATCTGGAAAAGACGGTGGATAAAATCCGTCACAAGGAAGATCGGACGGTACTTGCCTGCCGTCGCCTGCAAGACGCGCTTGCGTTGACGCGTTATCCGCGGCGTATGGAATGTTACGATATTTCGCATATCAGCGGTGTGGATAAAGTCGGCTCGATGGTCGTGTTTACGGACGGCGAGCCCGATCGATCGAGTTATCGCCGCTTTAAGATTAAGACAGTAGAGGGATCGAACGATTTCGCTTGCTTGCAAGAGGTGTTAAAACGTCGTTTGTCCAAGTTGGCGGCGGAGGACGATCGTTTTCCGCGGCCCGATCTCATCGTAATCGACGGCGGTAAGGGACAACTCTCTTCGGTGAGAGAAATTTTTGAAGAGACGGGCGAGCGCGAGATCGATTTGATCTCGCTGGCAAAGAGAGAAGAAGAGGTGTTTACGCTGTATTCGCGTGAATCCGTTCGCTTGGATCACAGCGATTATGCCTTGCAATTATTACAGCGGTTGCGCGACGAGGCGCACCGATTTGCAATTACCTATCACCGCACGCTGCGCGGAAAACGCGCGCTTTCTTCCGTATTAGAGGAAATCGACGGAATCGGGAAAACGCGCCGCTTGGCATTGACGGAGGCGTTTCAAGACGTATATGCTATTCGCCGCGCGAACGTAGAAGAATTGATGCAAGTTGACGGCATCGGAAGGAAACAGGCGGAGCGCATCGTTGCGCATTTTGCGAAAGAGGAACAATATGAAGTATAAAATGGTAGTAGCCGATTTTGACGGCACGCTCGGGATTGCGCCCGGGCATATCGAAGAAAGCACGGTTAAGGCGATTCGGGAATATCGGGAAAGGGGCGGCGTTTTCGTCGTATGCACGGGACGTATGCTTTCGTCCATTCGCCCGATTTGCTTAAAATACGGGCTTACGGGGGACGTGATCGCCGCGCAAGGAGCGATCGCCGCGGAGATCGAAACGGGGAATATTTTTTATTCTTCGGGGATTTCCGCCGCGCTTGCGCGAGAAGTGGTAACGCAATTGGAGTCGGAGGGCGAAATCGTTCTCATCAACGTAGAGGACGTGCTTTATTATGCGGAAGAAAACGCGCTGACGGAGTCGTATGAAAAAAATTCGAACGTACGGGGGAAGGCGGTCGGTTCGCTTTCCGAATTTTTGAAGAAGAACGAAAAACCCGTGCAGAAAGTCATGGCGATCATCGGCGCGAAGCGCGGAACGGGGACGGACGGCGTCGCACCCGAATTCGATCCCGAAATAGAGCCGGAACGCTTTTCCGCGGTGCTTCGATCGTATGCCGAACAATATGAGGGGCGATTGATCGTGAACAGCGGATTTCGGTGTTTGATCGAAATTATTTCGCCCGATTGCACAAAGGGTGATACCGTTCGCGCGGTCGCAAAGCGCAATCACGTTGAGGAAAATGAAATTTTGACGGTCGGAGATTCTACTAACGATCTGTCGTTATTGTCCGTCGGGCACGGCGTTGCGGTCGGGGACGGAAGCGCGCAGTTGAAAGCGATCGCAAAGGAGATCGCTCCGCCGTATGCGGAAAAACCGGTGGAATATTTGTTGAAAAAATATTGTCTGTAACCGATTGAGGAAAATGTATATGGAAGAAAAAAAAGAATTGAAAGAGGAAAAACGGACGTATCCGATGATCCCGCTCAGGGGAAAGGTGATCTTTCCCAATACGTTCGTTAATTTTGACGTAGGCAGAACGATTTCTCTAAACGCGATGAGTGCCGCGTCCGACGGGGATATGCAGGTCTTTATCGCCGCGCAGAAAAACGCGTTCGTCGAAAACCCCAAGAAGTCCGATATCTATCAAACGGGCGTAATCGCACGGGTGCGGCAGGTTATTAAATTGCCGTCCGGCAACGTAAAGGTAAGCGTGCAGGCGATCGCGCGTGCGCGGATTCTTTCGCTGACCAAGAGCCGAGAGCGGTTTGATGCCGAGGTAGAGGAACTCGCTTACGTCACGCAAGACGAAATCGAAGCGGAAGCGTATTTCCGCGTTGCCAAGGCAGCGTTTTGGGAATATTCGCTCTTTGATAAAAAAATAGGCAAGGACGTTCTTACGACGCTTGCGGAGATCGCGTCGCCTAATGAATTTATCGACAACGCGGTCGTCGTTTTGACCTTAAAGGAATCCGATTGTCAAAAACTTTTGGAAGAGAGCGATACCGTCGCGCGGTTAAAACTCTTTGAAAAGTTGATGGTAAGCGAGTTGGAGATCGCAAAGATCGAGCAAAAGATCAGCGCGGAAGTACGCAAATCCATCGACAAGGGACAAAAGGAATTCTATCTCAGAGAGCAGTTAAAGGCGATTCACGCCGAACTCGGCGATAACGAGGACGAAAAACAGAGTTTGGAAGACGCGATTAAGGCGAAAAAACTTCCTGTCGAGGCGGAAGAAAAGGCGTTAAAGGAAATCGCCCGTCTGGATAAAATTCCGCCGTCATCGCCCGATTATTCGGTGATTCTCAATTATATCGATTGGATTAAAGAATTGCCGTTCGGCGTTTATACGCAAGACACGGAGAGCCTTGCCGAGGCAAAGGCGGTGTTGGACGCCGACCATTTCGGGTTGGAAAAGGTAAAAGAGCGCATTGTCGAATATCTTGCCGTTCTGCACTTGACCAAGGAATTGAAAAGTCCGATTTTATGTTTTGTCGGACCTCCGGGAGTAGGAAAGACGTCTATCGCGAAGTCGATTGCTCGTGCGCTTGGCAGAAAATTCGTGCGTATGAGTCTTGGCGGCGTTAAGGACGAGGCAGAAATTCGCGGACACAGAAAGACGTACGTGGGCGCGATGCCCGGACGGATTATTTTCGGCTTGAAAAACGCAGGTTCTTCCAATCCTGTCTTTTTGTTGGACGAGATAGATAAACTTTCCGCCGATTTGCACGGCGATCCTTCTTCTGCCTTGTTGGAAGTGTTGGATCCCGAACAGAACACGACTTTCCGCGATCGCTTTATGGAAATTCCGTACGATCTTTCTAAGGTCATGTTCATCACGACGGCGAATTCGTTGGACTCCATTCCGTACCCGTTGCTCGATCGCATGGAGATCATCGAAATCAACGGATATACGGAAGAAGAAAAACTCCAAATCGCCAAGCGTTATTTAGTGCCGAAGCAGATTCGGGCGAACGGCTTAACGGACGAAAAAGTCGCGTTTACGGACGACGGCATGATTGAAATTATCCGCGGATACACCATGGAAGCGGGCGTGCGAAATCTCGAACGGGAAATCGGATCGGTAGTGCGCAAGATCGCCGCGTTTGTTGCGGAAGACGCCGATACACCCTTGCGTACGGTGGACGAAAAGCATGTTTCGGACTATCTCGGAATCCGTAAATTTCTCCCGGACGAGGAACGCGATCGGGACGAGGTCGGTGCGGCGACGGGGCTTGCTTGGACGGCGTTTGGCGGCACGACGCTTACGATCGAGGTTAGTTTGATGCGCGGAAAGGGTGAAATTTTGCTGACGGGCAAACTGGGGGACGTAATGAAAGAATCCGCGCGCGCCGCGATCAGTTATATTCGCGCGCATGCGGAAGAATACGGAATTTCCGCCGACGCGTTTGAAACCAACGATATTCACATTCACGTTCCGGAAGGGGCTACGCCTAAGGACGGACCGAGCGCCGGCATTACCATGGCGACGGCGATTTTATCCGCCTTTATCGGAAAGCCCGTACACAAGAGCATCGCCATGACGGGGGAAATTACCTTGCGTGGCAAGGTGTTACCCATCGGCGGCTTAAAAGAAAAGGCGCTTGCGGCGCGTCGAATCGGAATTCACGATGTGATTATTCCTGCGGGAAACCGCAAGGATATCGAGGAGATCCCGGAAGAAATCCGCAAAGAAATCAATTTTTTCCCGGTTGAAACCGTAAAAGAGGTGTTCGATCGGGCAATCGGTATGATATGATAATCAAAGAAACGCGTTTTATTACGTCCGTGGCAAACGAGCGAGATTTTCTTTCCGCAGAGAAACCGATCATCGCCGTTGCCGGGAAATCCAACGTAGGAAAAAGTTCCTTTATCAATATGCTTGCGAATCGCAAAAAGTTGGCGAAAACGTCCAATACGCCGGGCAGAACGCGGTTGGTCAATTATTTTGATTTCGACTCGTTTATTTTGGCGGATTTGCCGGGGTACGGCTTTGCAAAGGTTTCCAAGGCGGAAAAGGATAAATGGAGTCGGCTGATGGAGCGTTTTTTCGAGCAAACGGAGATTGCGCACGTCTTTTCGCTTTTGGATATCCGTCACAATCCCACCGCGGAAGATTTGCAGATGATAACCTATCTTTATCACTACGCTCTTCCGTTTACGTTGGTTTGCACGAAAGCGGATAAACTCGGAAAGAGCAAAATAAAGCCTCAACTTTCCGTGCTTGCGGCAAAGGCAAAGGTCGGCGTCGGGAATTTGATTGCGACTTCTTCCGAAACGGGGTATGGCAAAGACGCCGTTCTTTCTCGCTTGGATCAAATTCTTTCCGTTTATAACCAAGCGGAAGAAGAGACAGAAGAACCTCTTTCGGAGAGCGAGTGAAAAAATTGCGAAAAAAGAGCGGACGGATCGTCTTCTTTAAGAATTTTGAAAAGATTTTTTCAAGGCTTAAACGAAAAAGGCGGCTGTTCGTTTTTTTTGTAAGATAAGCGTAGGTTTTTATAGAGAATTGGAGGAAACGAAAACGGCTTCGACGGGCGATTTGCTTGATAGCAAAGGGCGTCGAAGCCGTTTTGTCAGAATCGATATTCTCTTTTTTTATGCCTTGCAAAGAGTGCGAATGTACTTCTTTTCCTTGTAAGAGATTTTTCCGTCGATCGCCGCGACGCATAGGCAAAGCATGATGACGTCCGTTTTCAGATTTTCGTCTAACAAAGAGAAGATCTTTAACATTCCGTCAAGGTATGCCGTAAGTTGCCTTTTGACGTCCGTCTTTCCGATAAACGTCTGCTTGACGGCGGTCAGGTCGAATTGATATCCGAAAACGGCGATCAAGGACGGGTACATTAAAAGATATTCTTGTTCGTTGATTTTTCCGTCCGCGACCACGGAACCGACGATAAAGCCGGCAAGCGTCGAAAGAGGATCGATGCCCTCTAAGTCGAGGGTGTTTAACTTCGCTAAGATTTTAACGGATTTTTCGGTTATCATTAATCCCTTTTCCACGGCGGGTAAACGTTCGTAAGCGTCGCATATTTTTTTAAATTCAAACATTGTTTTTTCCCCTCCATATAATATTTATAACGGTAAGTCTTTTTTGGTGAATCGGAGCGAGCCGACAACATACCCGATGACGCCGCACGCGGCGAGAATGGCGAACTTCCACAAGAATACGCCCGTTCCGTCCATGATGGAAATCACGTCGAACAGCGAAATAACCGTGACGTAATTAAAGTTGTTTAACGCGTCCAATCTGACGACGGAGGGGATGACGGGGCTGCCGAACAATCCGAGCATTGCCGCAACGAGGGCGAAAATGCTGAGTCCTCCGCCGATCGCCATCGAACGTTTGCTTCTGTCGAATACGCACGACGTGAAGAAGCAAAGTCCGGAAAGCGCGAACAGAACCAGAAACGCGCCTGCGTTCAAGAGGAGAAGATTGCCGTAGGTCAACTCGACTTCTTCGGTGATGACGGACAGACAAATGCAGCCTGTGATCGTCGTTAAACCGAACATCGCGAAAAGCGAGCCGATCAGGTAAATTGCTTGCGTAAACACGACGGTGCGTCTTTTCGTCGAGGTGGAAAGAACGTATGCCATCGAGCCGCTGTCAACTTGTCCTGCGATGAGGTTGTTCGATGCCATGATCATATAAATGATCGGCAACAGCAAGCCTGCCAATTTATAGAATATCGATCCGACGACAAGCGTGTACAAATCCATTTGTCCGATTTCTTGAAGGGCGTCCGAAACGGCGGTCGGCAACGTGGACAAAAAACTGGACGAAATATCCGCGGTAAGTTCTTGCTTTTTATTCTCTACGGCGAGAAGATACTCTTCTTCGCTTGAAAATTCACCGCCGACGTATTTTTCATGCAGTATTTCCGTTTCGTATTCGATTCGTCCGCGATAGGTTGCGATTGCGTTTCTCGCCATATGCCGAATGGCGGAATAGGTATAGCCGAACGAATCGTATTTTTCCTTAGTGACGCCGTAAGAAGAGAGTGCGTTCGTTAAAAGAGATACGTTTTCGGGCTTGATCATGTTTCCGGCGAGGAATACGGACGATCCGTGCGTCGCTCTCGTCTGACGATAGTCCGTGCGTTCTTCGGACGAAAGGTAGTCGTTTACGCTCTCGTCGGCGATATGAGAAAGCAACGTTACGACGTCGTAGTCTTCGGGAATCGCTTCGTCGTTTTGGGTATAAAAGTCGTTAAACAAGCCGTTCGGATTCAAAACGTACATGACGCTTCCGATCAATTCTTGTTCTTCTGCGGAATCCTTTGCAAAGCCGGCGAGAGTCGCTTTTTGTTCGAGATAGGTCTGTAATTCTAAGCAAGAAAAAGAATAAGCCGTCGAGATTGCCGTCGTTTGCGTGGCAGGGGATCGTTCTTGCCAAGCCTGTAACGCCGCGCCGTATTCCGCGTCCGAGGCAAATTGCGCGCGATCGGGGGCGGATTGAAGCCACTTTTCTACGCTTTTCGCAAAATTTTCTCCCGCGGTCGTTTGCATTTCGGGCATCGCTTTTTGCCATGCCGTCATTTCCGCTTCGTAGACGGCTGAATCGGAGAACTCGCTTTGGACGGGCTTGTTGCCAAGCCATACGAGATAAGAAAGGGAATCGGTCGCGTTTTTGGTAAAGAGTCGATCGAATTGCTCCAAACCGTCGTCGGCGTCGGAATAGTAGGAAAGCGCGCGCTTTTGCAGTTGTGCGTCCACTTCCTTGGTGATAATCGTGTCTTGAATGGAATTTTTCACATTGCCGATATTTCCGTTCCCGGAAATCAACATAACGCATGCGAGCATAAAGCACACCGCAAAGGTGATTATTGCCCACATCGTTCCGTTTGCCTTACAGGATTGTTTGAATAACGCTTTACTGAACATATTTTTTTACTCCTTATTTGTTTTTGTGTTCGAAAACAGAATGTTTTTAAAGTGCATTTCGAGGGTGTACGGAAGTTCTGAAATAAACTTGACGTCGTAACGTTTCAAAACGCCGAGCAGGGAAGCCGTGTTTTGCGACGGAATCCGAATGGTGACTTGATGGTATTGTTCTTGCAAGCGGATTTTTTCGTATGGTTCGCTTAAAAACCGCTCGTAATCTTCCGCGGAGTGAAATTCGATCTTAAACTCCTTGACGGGGCGATTTCTGATTTCGTTCATGTCGCATACGTTCACGATTCTGCCGTGATTGATGAGCGCGGCTTTGTCGCACGTTTTTTCCAACTCTTCAAAACTGTGACTGCTCATGAAAATGGTTTTGCCCTTTCGGTGTTCTTCCTTGATGATATCCAAAAAGGTCGCGCGCATCAAGGGATCGAGTCCCGTGGTCGGTTCGTCTAAAATGATGATCGGAGAATCGTTCATCAACGCCGCTACGAGCGCAGTCTTTTGTTTCATGCCCTTGCTCATGCGTTTTAGGTTCGCGCGCGGATCGAGTTGTAACCGTTCGATCAATTCGTTTGCGTAAGTCATATCGCTTAGTTTTAAAAACTCCGCTTGACATTTTAAGAAGTCGATTCCCGTTTTTAAGTCGGGAAAGGCGATTTCGCCGGGAACGTAGCCCACCTTTTTTGCAATTTCGCTGGAATGTTCCCACGAAGAAAGTCCCGTCACGAATGCGTTTCCGGCGGTCGGCTTAATAAATCCCATAATATGCCGTATCGTCGTGGTTTTTCCGCTGCCGTTCGTGCCGACGAATCCTACCATTTCGCTCTCCGATATGGATAGATCGAGGTCGAAAACGCCGCGCCCGTTTCCGTAATTTTTCGTCAATTGTTGAATTTCGATCGTATTCATGATAACGCGCCTCCGAAATCTTTGTCTTCCTTATAGAATTTCATGAAATAGTCTTCCAGCGTTTCTTTTCGGTTGCTGAACGACGTCACGGCGAGAGAGGCGAGCAATGCGATAAAGTCGTTCAATTCTCTGTCCTCGACGGAAAGATGAAGTTCGTTTTCCCTCGTGCCGATCAACTGAAGCGTAGCGATACTCTTGCTTTGTTCCAAGAACGCTTGTTTCGCGCTTGCGTTTGCAAAAGTTACGTCGTAGTATTTTTTGGACGCGTGCTTTAAGTCGTTTGCGATAAATTCGGAAACGATCTTTCCGTCCTTAATGATCGCGATCCGATCGCAGGTAGAGTCGATTTCCGAGAAGATATGACTGGAAAGCAAAATAGTTTTTCCGCGCCGTTTTTCTTCGTGAATCAATTGAATGAATTGTTCTTGCATAACAGGATCTAATCCGCTGGTCGGTTCGTCTAAAATCAAGACTTCCGGATCGGACATAAAAGCCGTTACCACGGCGAGTTTTCGTTTTACGCCCAAACTCATGCGCTTGGTTTCGCCGCACAAAACGTTGTCTTCCAATTCAAACAATTTTAACATATCGTTTAATCGGTTTTCGTTATGGATTTTTTGCATGTTCTGCATCATTCTGATAAATTCCCACCCCGTTAAACCGGCGGGGAGTGCGATTTCTCCGGGAATATAGCCGACGCGATTCAGAATTTTATCGTAATTTTCAAAGGTTTCCGCTCCGAGAATTTTCGTACTTCCTTTGTCCGGCTTGGAAAAGCCCATTAAATGCCGAATCGTCGTCGATTTCCCTGCGCCGTTCGGACCTAAAAAGCCGAATACTTCGCCTTGATCGACGTGAATACAGACGTCGAATACGCCTCTGCCGAAACCGTAATCCTTGGTGAGGTTTTGCACTTCTATGACGTGTGTTCCGTT
>CAYRPB010000028.1:0-16141 GCA_964426105.1 uncultured Clostridia bacterium
ATTGTCGCGGTGACGGATGAAGAATTTTCCAAGGAAAATTCGGTGGCGGTAGTTGTCGTGCGGAAAATCGTTTTCGACGCGTTAGAAGAGATAATGATTTGTTGGTTTATATAAACTTAGAATTTGCAATTATCTTTGTTTAATAAAAAGATTGAACAATATTGTTTTTCAATAGTCGCTGCGCTTGCAAGCGGGGGAGCGTTGCTTTTTAGGTCAATTCTTTGTATCCGTCAAAAGTCGGATCGAATCGTTCGCTTTCGATTTTTTGAGATTTAAAGTTAAGTTCGAAGTCTGCCGGCAACGTGCGTGGAGAGTAACCCGTGTATTTATAAAAGATTCGGTTAAAGTTCCGAATGGAATTAAAACCGCTTCTCGTTGCGATATCGGTAATTTTCAGTTTTCCTTCGTCGAGCATTTCGATTGCTTTTTCAATTCGTACCAAATTCAAGTAAGTGGAAAAATTCATTCCGGTAAAACGTTTGAATACCTTTGAAAAATAAGATTTGGAAAAATACATACGATTTGCCGCTTCTTCAAAGGTAATAAATTGATATTCCGTATTGATCGTATCCAAAAGTTCGGAGAAAGTCAAGACGACGTTTTTTTGCCGATTGATTTTTTCGGTCGGCTCCGTGCGAAAGATGGATACGAAAATATCTTGAATCAGAGATTCGATTCTCAACTGAAAAAAAGATTTTTTTTCTGAAAATTCGCGATGAATGAGATCCATTGTCTCCTTGATGGACGGGTTTTTTTGAATCAAGGGGGAAGCGAGTGCTTTTTTCGTCGTGATTTCTTTGATTAAAAAGGGAGAAAACTGAATGCAGGAAAGCATGGTGCTCTTTTCGCTGAAAATGCGATGAGAACTGTCGCTTTTGATAAAAATAGAGCATCCCTCGGGGACGAGATAAGATTTGTCCTCGATAATGACGGAAAGCGATCCTGTTTCGACGTATATCAACTCGCATTCGTTGTGCCAATGAAAGGTATTCGTAATATTTTGAAATTTCCCGTACCAAATGCGTTCGTCCGCGTTTTTACGATTGGCGAATCTGGAAAGCATAGATCCCTCCTTGAATGAAATAACAGGTTCAACGCGAGAGCGGAAACGGCCGTTTCCGCTGCCTTTTTGCAAAAAGGCAGCATTACTTAATAGCAATCGCGTCAATTTTGATTGCAGAAATAGTTTACTACAAAACAATGAAATAATCTATTGTTTTTGACGGCATTTTTCAATTTTTTGGAATTGCTTTTCAAACAAGGACAATCGATGTCCGTTTTTTGGCATTATTTGTCTTGCATATTTTCGTTTTTGTGTTATTCTAGAAATAGTAAAAAACATAGGAGATTTTGAATGATGAGAAAAAGTTTATCTGCATTACTCGGTACTTTTATCGTGTGTATGGTTTGCGGTATCGTTTTTGCGATGACGCCGTTTTTCGTGCATGCGGATACCTCTGTCGGCTTCCGTTTTTCTTCGGACAGTGCCGGCTGGTACATCGGTACGAATGACGTTGCGATCGGAAGAAGCGACGACGGAACCGCAATGAAACTGACGTTGCAAACAGTTGACGGAAACGGTCCTATTATTTTGTCGTCCGCAACGAGCATAGACGCCGCAAACAATACGATGACGATTGAATTGAAAAACAATTCAAACGCGGATTCGTTGCAACTCTTTTTCGCGGCAACCGTCGGCGGATTTACGGGGGCAGGCGATACGGTCGTGATTCCGATTACGCAAGAAGACGCCGACTATAAAACGTATACCGTCGATATGAGTACGTGTGAAAAATGGAGCGGAACGATCGTTTGTTTCCGTCTTGATGTTAAGGGGACGAGCGGAAGCGTCGAGATGAAGTCTGTTTTGTTTTCGGGGAAAGCAGGCGAACAGCCCGAGCAATCGGACTTTGTGACGAAATTTGACTTTTCTTCGGACAGTGCCGGCTGGGATGTCGGTACGAATGACGTTGCGATCGGAAGAAGCGACGACGGAACCGCAATGAAACTGACGTTGCAAACGGTTGACGGAAACGGTCCTATTATTTTGTCGTCCGAAACGAAAATCGACGCCGATACGAACAAGGAAATTACGCTTGAAATAAAGAATACGTCGAATGCGGCTTCGTTGCAACTCTTTTTCGCGGCAACCGTCAACGGTTTCACCGGTGACGGAGATACCTTTATTCTTGATTTATCGCAAAATGACGAATCGTATCAGACTTATACCGTCGATATGAGCGCTTATGCGAAATGGAGCGGAACGATCGTTCATTTCAGACTTGACGTTAAGGGGACGAGCGGAACGGTGGAAATCAAATCGATCTCTTTTGCCGAAAAGACGAAACCCGTCGAGCCGGACCCCGAGCCGGTTACCGCGAGCGAGTTCGATTTTAAGCAAGGCGCGAACGGTTGGGGAGCAGGCGCTGCCGCTACGTTGACCGAGAGCGGCGATGGAATCGTGTGCGGTTATAACGGAACTTCTCCCGACGCGTTTATCGTATCGCCCGCATTGGACATTCCGACCGCTAAAAAATATATGACGATTACGTTGAAGAATGAAAGCGCCGCATCGGCAATGAGATTGTTCTTCGCGGTCGAGTTCAAAGAAAACATCAACGATATGAACTGCGTAAGTTTCGGAATCCTTTCCGATTCTGCCGAATTTAAAACTTATACGGTCGATATGTCGCGGCATCCGTCTTGGGACGGTTCGTTGTTGTTCCGTTTGGATTTGAACGGCAGCGACGAGGTCGCGAGCGGCACGGTCACGATCGATTCGATTCGCTTTACGGAAACCGCGCCCGAAGGGTTTGACGGAAATGCCGTAAAATACGATTTTTCCTCTTCGTTGTCCGGTTGGTGCAATATCCATAACGCAGAAGTCGAGCAAAAAGACGGCTACGCGTTGTTTACCATAAAGGGCGGAGATCCGTTGATTTGTTCGCAACCCGGCTTGGGAATCGGCGCGGAATATAAGTACGTTCGCATTACGTTGCGTTCGGATATCGAAGCAAAACAGATGGCTCTTTATTTCCAAACGGATTCAATGGGCTTGGGTGCGTTTAACGAAAGAGCGTTGCTTTATTTCAAAACGGAAAAAACGGACGATTTCGTTACTTACGTATTCGACGCGTCCGAATGTTCGGAATGGTCGGGATTTATCTTTATGATCCGGTTCGACTTTAATGACGAAGTGATTTCTTCCGGAACGGTTGCAATCAAGTCGATTGAATTTGCAAAGACCTCCGAACCCGGTTATGAGGTAAAGGACGACGGTTCGTCCGGCGGCGGAATCGTATATCCGGAAGATCCGAGCGATCCCGTTAATCCGACTCCCGGAGGAAATGAGTCTACCGGCGGGAATCAAACGGAAAACAAGGGCGGTTGCGGCGGCTTTGTTTCGACGAGCGTGTTTGCGGGCGTTGTTTTGCTCGCGGCGGCTGCCGTTTGCTTGAAGAGAAAAAAGCAAAGAAAATAAACGATCGGAGATAGCGGCGTTTGCGCTTAACGTCTCGAATGCCGCTTCTTTGTTTGATAAACGAAACTTTATGTTTTACAAAAACAAACAGATTTTCCGATTAAGGAGTAAAACATTTTGGGAAAACTTATAGAGGTTAAAGACTTATACGTAAAATTTCGTACGGACGAGGGAATCGTAAGCGCGGTGAACGGCGTCAGTTACGATATTATGGAGGGGCAAACGCTCGGCTTGGTCGGAGAATCCGGTTGCGGAAAGAGCGTTTCATCCAGCGCGATCATGCGGATCTTGCCGGAGAACGGCTGGATCGAACACGGCGAGATTCTTTTTCACGGAAAGGACGGCGATTTCGATATCGCCGCGCTTCCCGAAAAAGATAAGCGCATGGAACTTCTGCACGGAAAAGAAATCGCGATGATTTTCCAAGAGCCGATGACTGCGTTCTGTCCCGTATATACGGTCGGAAATCAAATTATCGAGGCGATCAAATTGCATCGCCCGGATATTCCGAAAACCGAATGGAGAAATTACGCGATCGAACTGTTACGGAAAGTAAAAATCGCCAAGCCGGAGCAGCGGATCGACGAGTATCACTATCAACTTTCGGGCGGTATGCGACAAAGAGCGATGATCGCAATGGCGCTCGCCGGGAATCCGCGACTTTTGATCGCGGACGAGCCGACGACTTCTTTGGACGTGACCGTTCAAGCGCAGATTTTGAACCTCATGATGGAGTTGCAGCAGGATCTGGGAATGTCCATTTTGATGATCAATCACAATATGGGAATTATCGCGGAAACGTCCGACGTCGTTGCCGTTATGTATTTGGGATATATCGTTGAAATATGCCCGACGACGGAGTTGATGGCAAATCCGTTGCATCCGTATACGCAAGGGCTGTTCGCTTCCATTCCGAAAATCACGGACAGGCGAGGAACGAAACTTTCGTATATCGAGGGAAACGTTCCCGATCAATACAATATTCCGAACGGGTGTACGTATCATCCGCGGTGTCCGCGAGCAATCGAAGGATTATGCGATTGCGTTCGTCCGCCTATCGTCGAAATCAGCGAAGGGCACAAAGTAAGCTGTCATTTATACGGAGAGAACAATCATGGGTAAACCGTTGCTTGAAATTAAAAACTTGAAAAAGTTTTTCCCGATAAAAAAGGGACTGTCTAACCGCGTCGTCGGAAACGTAAAGGCGGTAAACGACGTTTCGTTTACGATCGACGAACACGAAACGGTCGGTTTGGTCGGGGAATCCGGCTGCGGAAAGAGTACGACGGGAAATTGCATCGTTCGGTTACTCGATCCGGACGAAGGAGAAATTCTGTATTACGATAAAGAAGGGAACATCGTCGATCTCGCGAAAATCAAAGAAAAGGAATTCCGTAAATATCGGAAAGATATTCAGATGATTTTCCAAGATCCGTTTTCTTCGCTCGATCCGCGCATGACCACGGTCAACATTATCGGAGAGCCGCTTTCGGCGTTTACGCGCATGACGAAAGCGGAGAAAAAGGCGGAAGTCGAAAGACTGATGCAAGTCGTCGGGCTTCGCCCCGAATACAGCGATCGTTATCCTCATTCGTTCAGCGGCGGTCAGCGGCAGAGAATCGGGATCGCGCGTGCAATTGCCTTGAATCCGCGGTTTATCGTTTGCGACGAATCCCTTTCTTCTTTGGACGTATCCGTTCAGGCGCAGATTTTGGATTTATTGAAGCGGTTGAAAGAAACTTATGACATGAGTTACTTATTTATCGCGCACGATTTAAGCGTGGTAAAGCATATTTGCGACAAAGTGGTGGTTATGTACGTCGGAAAGGTTGTTGAAACGGCGTATACCGAGGAACTTTATGCGAATCCTCTGCATCCGTATACGGAAGCGTTGCTTTCCTCCGTGCCGAAAACGACGGAGGGAAAGATGATCAGAAAAGAGGTCTTGGAAGGAGAAGTTCCCGATCCCAGCAATCCGCCGGAGGGGTGCTTCTTCCACGGGCGTTGCCCTTATTGTACGGACGAGTGCTTACAGTCTACGCAAGAACTTTTTGAAATAAAAACCGAACGCGGAACGAGATACACTTCTTGTATTCGTTATCGCGAATTAAAATTAAAAGGAATTGAAGAAAAGGAGGACTTAAAATGAAGAAATCATTTTTAAAATTCATTATTTGCACGTTGAGTGCTATCGTTGCTTTTTCCGCCGTCGCTTGCGACAGCGGAACTTCGGGCGTAGAAGCGGGCAAGGTCGATCTTTCCCAAAAAGAAGCGCCTGCATTGACGCAGGCGGTCGAAAAGGGCGAACTTCCCTCGCTGAGCGAGCGTTTGCCGAGCGAACCGAAGGTGCTTACCGTGGAAGAATACGGCGCTTACGGCGGTATGTGGCGGCAAACCGTTACGAACGCTACTAAGGGGCACGCGTTTTCCATGGTCGGAAAGTATCAGGGAACAAACCTCGTGATATGGAACGACGATCATTCCGAAATCGTTCCGAATATCGCGAAGTCGGTAAAGTTGTCCGAAGATGCGAAACAGCTTGACGTAACGTTAAGAGCAGGAATGAAGTGGTCGGACGGTTCTCCTATGACGACGGCGGACGTCGAATTTTGGTGGAAGGCTTACGCTACCAACACGACCGTTGCTCCGGGAACGTCTACTTGGGACGACGCGACGCTCGTCATTAACGACGAAACAAGTTTTACGATGACGTTCGAAGAGCCGCGTCCGTTCATTCTTTCCCGTATGGCGGACGGTTCGACCGGTTCGTATTGGTTTATGCCGAAGCATTATCTTTCTCAGTTCCACGGCGATTATAGCACGAACGCTACGGAAATCGCAAAAGAACTGATGTTCGATAATTGGGTGAACTGCTTCTTGGACAGAATGGATTATACGACGAATCCCGATATGCCCGTTCTTTCTCCGTGGGTGTTGAAAACGGACGGAACGGCTGCAACGCAATTAGTGCTCGAACGGAATCCCTATTATTGGGTTACCGACGATCAAGGTCGTCAACTTCCGTATATCGATACCTGTTTAATCAATATCGTTCAGGACGACGAACTGGTCGTTGCAAAGGTCGTCAGCGGAGAGTTCGAGATCGCTTATGCTTCGGTTATGGAAAGAATGTCCGATTATTCTTTCTTCGCGCAAAACAAAGCGGCGGGGGATTACGAGATTTATACATACGAATTCGACGAACCCAACGCTATGAACATTCATATTAACACGACTGCCAAAAATCCGGAAAAACGCGCTTATTTCCAACAGAAAGATTTCCGCGCCGCGCTTTCTTACGCGATCGACAGAGAAGAGATCATTCGTTTGCAATATACGGTCGGAAAATACGCGTCTGTCGCAAGACAGTTTGCGCCGACGGAGGCTTCTCCTTATTACGACGAAACGTTGGCTACGCAATATACCGAATATAACGTGGAAGAAGCAAACCGCTTGTTGGACAGCGTAGGACTTAATAAGAAAGACTCGGACGGATATCGTTTGATGTCGAACGGAAAAATTTTAACCATTCAGATTGACGTTCCGCAGTATTCCTCTCAATGGAACGACGTCGCGAATTTGATTGCGAATTATTGGAATGCAGTCGGAATTAAGGCGACGACGAAGCCCATGGATACCTCCCTTTGGGAAACGCGCTGTGCGGGCAACGATTTCGATTGCACCGTATTCACGGGCGGCGGCGGATTCGAGATTTTATCCGATTTGAGCGTAAACGACTATACCGGATACGACTATTTCGCTTGGCCGCAGCGTTATGCCGCGGGCGGTTATACGTGGAGAGCAACCAACGGTACGGGCGGCGTCGAGCCTATGCAGTGCGTAAAGGATCTTTGGTCGTTGGGCGAAGAACTTGTCAAAACGGCTGACAAAACCGAGCAGGATCGTTTGGTGAAAGAAATCTTAAAGATTCATAAAGACAATTTCTTAATCATGGGAATTTGTTCCAGACTTCCCGCGGTGTATCTTGTGAAGAACAATATGCACAACGTATCGGAACTTTCTCCCTCTTGGAGTTACGGTTTTACGGGACACGGCAATCCCGAACAGTATTGGATCGGTTAAAATTATGTGGCGTTATATCGGAAAAAGACTTTTAATTTTGATTCCGCTTCTTCTGGCGCTTTCGGTAGTTGTATTTATCATAATACAACTGCCGCCGGGAGATTTTCTGACCAGTTATATCAATCTGCTCCGCTCGCAGGGGCAGAATATCGACGAGGCGCAGATCGAACAACTTCGTATGCGTTACGGGTTGGATCAAAGCGAGATCGTTCAGTATTTTAAGTGGATGGGAAATTTGCTCACGGGAAATTTCGGTTATTCGTTTTTGTATAATCGTTCGGTCAATCAACTTCTCGCGGACAGATTGCCTACGACGATTTTATTGTCGTTCACGTCCATTCTCCTCGTTTGGATCATCGCGTTGCCGCTCGGGTTCTATTCGGCGACGCACAAATACTCGTTGCTCGATTACACGGTTACTTCGGTGTCCTTTTGCGGAATGTCGATTCCGGATTTCTTGCTTTCGCTGGTGATTCTGTGGCTTTATTTTTCGGCTACGGGGAAGTTCGGCGGAGGCTTGTATTCCGATCAATATATCAACGCTCCGATGAGTTGGGCGAAGTTCGCGGATCTTTTAGGTCATATTTGGATGCCGTATCTCGTCGTGATTATTACCAGTACGGCGAGTTTGATCAAGTCTTTCCGTGCGAATTTGTTGGACGAATTGAACAAGCCTTACGTTCGTACGGCGAGAGCAAAGGGTGTTTCCAATTTTCGGCTTATCATAAAATATCCGGTGAGAATTGCCATGATTCCGTTCGTCAGCACGATAGGGTGGATGTTACCTACGTTGATTTCGGGACAGACGGTAATCGCGATCGTTATGAATCTTCCGACGGTCGGACCGCTTTTGCTGGAAGCGTTGAAGAGTCAGGATATGTATTTGGCAGGCTCGATTGTGTTTATTTTGGGCGCGTTGACGATGCTGGGAACGCTTATTTCGGACGTGCTTCTCGCGTTGACCGATCCTCGGATTCGGAATAAGATGTAGGTGTGCTATGGGAAAAATTTCTAGACATGAAAAAAGGCTGAGAAAGGTTGCCGAAAAGAGGCAAATGCAGCGGTTGACGGAAAATAACGCGTCGGTCGGACAATGGACGTTGATGAAGCGTCGTTTTGTAAAGAACAAACTTGCCGTAGTCGGACTCGTCCTTCTCGTTCTGATTTACGTCGTTGCGATCTTTTGCGAGTTTTTCTCGCCGTACGATCCGAACGCGGTTAATTCGGATGCGATCAACCAATCGCCGCAGGTTTTGCGCTTTTGGGACGAAAACGGCTTCTCGTTTCGACCATTTGTATATAAAATGGTAAAAACGTACGATGAAGAAACGATGTTGACGAAGTACGAAGAGGATCGTTCTCAGCGCGTGTATATCCATCTGTTTGCGAAGGGCAGCGATTATAAGTTGCTCGGATTCATTCCCGGAAACGTGCATTTCTTCGGTACGGAGGAGGGGGAATCTCCCGTTTATTTGTTTGGAAGCGATTCCATGGGAAGAGATCTCTATTCCCGTATTTGTTACGGCGCAAGAATATCGTGTTCGATCGGTTTGGTCGGCGTACTTACTTCTTTTATCTTGGGCGTTGTGATCGGCGGACTGTCCGCTTATTTCGGGGGCTGGTTCGATGCTGTCGTGCAAAGAGTAATCGACTTTATCGTCTGTCTGCCCACGCTTCCGATTTGGATGGCGTTAAGCGCGGCGATTCCTTCTACTTGGTCGGTGACGCAAACTTATTTTTGCATGGTCTTGATCCTTTCGTTTATGGGGTGGCCTGGACTTGCGCGCGTCGTAAGAAGTAAGTTTTTATCCTTGATGAACGAAGATTATATCAAGGCGGCAAAGACTTCCGGATCGGGTATGGGGACGATCATCTTTAAACATATGATGCCGTCGTTTGCAAGTTATCTGATTGCGCAGATTACGTTATCCATTCCGGGGATGATTCTCGGCGAAACGTCGATGTCATTCCTCGGCTTAGGGTTGCGTTCTCCCGCCGTCAGTTGGGGAATCTTGTTGAACGACGCACAGAAATTCAGAAACATAGCGCTGTATCCGTGGACGTTGATTCCCGGGATCTTCGTCGTATTGACGATTATGGCGTTCAATTTCGTCGGGGACGGGTTGCGCGATGCTGCCGATCCGTATTCTTGATGACGATTATCATAAATAAAATTGACAGGAAAATAGGAAAGCAGAAATGAGAAAAGCAACGAATGCTTATGCAAACTACGGGAAATATTTTATAGCGGCAAATAAAGAAGAGAAAATCTTTCGGTGCGGCGTAGCAGAACGCGGCGCGTTTTGGGAAGACGTAACGGTTACGTTGAAAAAGGACGATCGTTTGATCGTGCCGATTTCTCTCGAAACGGAATGGAAGCAACCCGATTTCCAAAATTATACGTTATTGACGTTGAAATACGGCGGCGAAATACAAGCGGACGTTCGCGCGGAGGTGTGTGCGGACGGGATTCGTTTTTCTTTGCAGGCAGAGGACGGCATAACGGCGGTATTTTCGGGAAAAGCGGGAATCGGAAGAACGGAAGATTGTTTTTCGGTTTGCCTTAATTGCGAGGGACAAATTCTTCGGTCTGCGGTAGGTTCGGCGACGTCCGTAAAAGACGACGCGGTGTTTAACCGTCAAGAGGATTGCGCGGTCGTATTTTCGCAACCGCCTCGTTTGCGATACCGCGCGGAACGGAACGATTACGTAACGGACTTAACGGCAAACGAGTTTCGCGTGTCCGTGAAAGAAAGAGTCTATGAGGACGCTTTTTTCGTTCGATACGGTGCAATCAATAAAAACAATACTTTTCCCGTTCCGCCGGTCGGTTGGATGACTTGGTACGCCGTTCGATTCGACGCGTGCGAAGAGGCTGTTTTAAGAAACGCGCGCTGGCTGAAAGAGAACTTAAAGGATTACGGCGCGGATACGGTATGGGTCGATTGGGAATGGTATCATTCGAACTTTTTCAATCACGAAGCGTCCGAAAAGATCGGATACTTTACGCCCGATCCCGAACGCTATCCGCACGGAATGAAATACGTCGCGGATAAAATCAGGGAAATGGGCTTAGTCCCCGCACTTTGGATCGGCCCGACGCATGAACCCGCAAAAACCGCGTTCGTCGAAGAAAACCAAGACTGCGTGCTTGCCAAGGAGATGGAATGGTGCGGAGAATATTTCTTCGATCTGACGGATAAAAAGTATCGACAACAATATCTTTGCGAAGCGGTGAAAAAGGTAAAAGAGTGGGGGTATGACGCGCTGAAATGGGATTGTCTTCCCGTTACGCTATTGTTTGCCGACCGTTACCACGAGTATATGAGCGAGCCGGAAAAAACGAGCGAAGAAGCGCTTCGCGAGGTCGTTCGGTTGGGACGGGAAATCGTCGGAAAGGATTTTTACATGTTGTCTTGCGCCGGCGCGGCGGACAGAGAAATTCGCTTTGCGATCGATTGCTTCGACGGCGCGAGAATCGGGGGAGATATTTTCTCTTGGCAAGAATATATCGACAGTTTTGTAAAGCGTGTGCTTCGGTTTTATCCGTTCCATAACGTGGAAGTGTACTGCGATCCGGATAACGTCGTGTTAAGAGAGGAATACAACACTTACGATCAAGCGGTTTCCAGAGCAAGTTCGGTTGCCGTTTTGGGGCTTCCTTTCACGCTCGGCGACGATTTAACCGCGCTTCCGCAAGATCGGGTTGATATCATAAAGAAATGTATTCCTGCCGTTGACGCGCATCCTTGCGATATTCGGGAATCGGCGTTAACGACGAACTTTTTCACGGTAAATCTTTCGATTGCGAAGTCGTTCGAACAATGGAATATCGTTGACGTGATGAATTTGGCGGAAACCGACCAAAGCGTAACGATCGATTTTGAAGATTTGGGGCTCGAAAAAGGGAAATATCTTGTGTACGAATTTTGGAACGATGAGTTTGTCGGATTGAAGGACGAAGGTTTCGTTGCCGAATTGCGTCCGTGCGCGTCAAAAGTGTTCGCCGTGAGAAAATTTACGGGGATTCCTCAGGTGGTCAGCACGACAAGACATATTACGCAGGGCGGCGTCGATCTTTTAGACGTTCGTTACGACGAGAATCGGAAAACGCTTAGCGGAATTTCTCGCGTCGTAAAAGGCGATCGGTACAAAATCAGCGCATATGATCCCTATCGCGGCGTTATCGTGAAAAAAGAATGGATACCGGAAGAAACGGGCGACGTTTCTTGGGAAATAAAATTTTAATTTTCGATGGAGGGTAAAATGAAAAAGAACTTTTTAAGGGGAATCGTTTTAATTATGGTTGCGATTTTCTTTGCTTTCGGCACTGCGTGTACGGACGATAGTAATAAAACGCCGTCGGACGATGCGAATCAAACGGCTGCCGAACAGCGCATTGAAAGCGTTTTAAGCACGATTAAAAATTATCCGAAAATCGTAGACAGCAGTTATTATGATTTTTCAAAATTAGGAAAAATCAAACTAGGCGCTTATTTCTGGTACGGTTTTTCTTATATGGGGGATCATTATACGGATCGTCTGTATCAAGAATTTTCCGAACGCGAGCCCGTTTGGGGGTGGACGGAATCGTCGGTGGAAAACATGGAAGAGCAAATCGAATACGCCGCGGCGAGCGGACTGGCTTATTTTGCCTTTGACTGGTATTACAATTCCGGGATGAAGCAGTCGAATTCTTGCGTGGATAAGTTTATCGAAGCGAAGAATTCGGATAAAATGGAATTTTGTCTGAATGTCTGCAACCATGAAGGCGCGTATATTACGAACGAGAATTTTACGACGGCGGCAAAAACCTGGTTAAAGTATTTTCAAGAAGATAATTACTTAAAGGTGGACAACAAGCCCGTATTGATGTTTTTCTCTTCTTATTATCTGCAATACTATCTCGGCGGTACGGCGAATTGCGTCGAGGCGTTTCAATGGTTGAACCAAGAAGCGCAGAAACTGGGATTCGACGGCGTTAAAATAATCGGAACGGAAGTGCCGTACGGTTCCGTTCAGACGCGCGATATCGATTTTAATCTCAATAATTATTCGGAAGAAATATGGAAGAAAGTGACGGATGACAGAAAAGCTCAGGGATTTGACGCTTTGACGGGATATAATTACCGCCGTTACAGCCCGATTGAGTTGGTGGACGGAACAAGTACCTACTGCGTGCCTTATACCTTGTTGACTTCCGATCACGAAACGAGTTGGCAACGCTTTGCCGACGTGAGTTATCCGTACGTTCCCTGCATTTTGGGCGGTTGGGATTGCCGTCCTTGGGAAACCGCTTGGTCGGGGAATTCGACCGGATATCGTTCGTGCTATGGCGCGGACAGAACGCCGAAAGATCTCTACAATCATATTTTGAACGCTGCAAAATTTCTCGATCAAAATCCCGAATGTTCGGTAGGAAATCTTTGTGTGATTTACGCTTGGAACGAATATTGCGAGGGCGGCTATATCGCTCCTTGCAAGGGGGACGACGGCAGATATTGCGGCGCGATCAGACAGGCGGTTGAAAAAATCAACGGATCGGTATAATTCGTTAATCAACGAAGAAAAAGCAAGCGTTTTACGAATCAAGAACGGTGCGTATGAAAGCGAGGTGTGATTTATCGGATACCGAAAAGGTTAGGACAGGAACGTTCTAACCTTTTTTTCAGGGAAATCATCGGCAACGTCGGTCGGGTTTTTCTTTCGACAAAAAACGGGTAGGCAAAAATGAAATGCCTACCCGTTTTTATGTTTTCTTGTGCGTTAACGATTGTTTGAAAAATATGTTGTTACGTTATCGACGGCTTATTTTGCCGTTCTTATTTGAGAACGCGTTTTGCGGCGGCGACAACGTTTGCAACCGTGAAACCGAAGTGCTCGAAAAGCTTTTCCGCTGGCGCGCTTGCGCCGAACGTGGTCATGCCGATGATTTCGCCGTCTAAGCCGGCATAGCGATGCCAACTGTACGGAGAACCGGCTTCCACGCATACGCGTGCGCGTACGGCGGACGGAATCACGCTTTCCCGATATGCGTCGGATTGCTTTTCAAATTCTTCGATACAAGGCATAGAGATAACGCGTGCGTCAATGCCTTCCGATTTTAACGTTTTTTGCGCTTCCATGCAGAGTTGTACTTCCGATCCGCTTGCGATCAGCAAAACGTCCGGTGTTTTCTTTTCGGAATCGGAGAGAATATAGCCGCCCTTTAATGCTTCTTTTCCGGTGTTTTCATACAAGGGAAGCGTTTGACGCGTCAACACCAACGCGGTCGGTTCTTTGCCGGTTAAGGCGGAAACCCATGCCGCCGTCGTTTCTTTGCCGTCGCACGGGCGGTATACTTTCATGCCGGGAATACTGCGTAAGCCGACTAATTGTTCGACGGGTTCGTGCGTCGGCCCGTCTTCGCCGACGCCGATGGAGTCGTGCGTGAGAATATAGACGACGGGAATGTGCATAAGCGCGGAAAGGCGCATTGCGTTTTTCATGTAGTCTGAAAAAACGAAGAACGTCGCGCAATAGACGGTCAAGCCGCCGTGCAGATACATTCCGTTTGCGATTGCAGCCATGGCGTGTTCGCGAATTCCGAAGTGCAGGTTAGAACCCGTTTTGTCGTCGGGTAAAAAGTCGCCGCGATTTTTCATGCGCGATTTATTGGAAGGCGCGAGATCCGCCGATCCGCCGATCAGGTTGGGAACGAGGTCCGCCAAGCGATTTAACACGGTCGAACTTGTTCCTCTCGTTGCGTCCGCCTTGTCGAACGCCCAAAGAGAGGGCGTGTTGACGAGATCGGGCATTTCGTTGTTCATGAACGCGCGGAATTCCGCATATAATTCGGGGTAAGCGGCGCGATAGCGTTCGAGTAATTCGGCATATTCGCGTTCGAAGCGTCTGCCCTTGCGAATCGCGCTACGCTTGACCGTTTGCAACTCGTTCGGAATTTCAAACGGCGCGTCCGTCCAACCGATCGCGTCTTTCGTCTTTTGCAGATTTTCCGCGCCGAGGGGCGAACCGTGACAACTTTCGCTTCCTGCGAGGGGCGTGCCGTAGCCGATGACGGATTTGCAGATGATCAAGGACGGCTTTTCGGTCTGCGCTTGCGCCTTTTTGATTGCTCGTTTAATCGCGTTCATATCGTTGGCGTCCGCAACCTTAACGACCTGCCAGCCGAGCGCTTCGTGACGTTTGCCGACGTCCTCGCGGAACGCGATGTCCGTATTGCCCTCGATGGTAATGTCGTTATCGTCGTAAAAGACGATGAGTTTTCCTAATTTTAACGTGCCGGCGAGAGAAGCCGCCTCGTTTTCGATTCCCTCTTCCAAGCAGCCGTCGCCGACCAAAGCGTAGGTGTAGTGATCGACTACAGGGAAGCCCTCGCGATTAAAGCGCGTAGAGAGGTAATTTTCCGCTATCGCCATACCGACGGCGTTGGCAATCCCCTGACCGAGAGGTCCGGTCGTGGTTTCTATACCGGGTGTATGACCGTATTCGGGATGTCCCGGCGTTTTCGATCCGAATTGACGAAAGTTTTTGAGATCGTCTTTCGTTAAGTCGTAACCGAAGAGGTAGAGGAGGGAATAATTCAGCATAGAGCCGTGTCCTGCGGAGAGGACGAAACGATCCCGATTTTCAAATTTGGGGTTTTTAGGACTGAATTTCAAAAAGTCGTAAAACAGCGTAACGCCGATGGGGGCGGATCCGATGGGCAGACCGGGGTGCCCGGAATTTGCTTTTTGGATCGCTTCCGCCGAAAGAATTCGAACGGCGTCTACGGTTTTCTGACGAAGATTCATAACGATGCTCCTTAAAATGATTTCTGTTCTTATTGTAATATAATTTGCGATTTTAATCAAGTTATTTTCCCGTAACGCGGGAAAAAGAGTAAAAATTCTTGAAAACTTGTTCAAAGTGTGATATACTTTAATTCAATTTAATTTGGAGAAAGAATATGGATCAGAAACAATTTGTGAAAGAACTTGCGGATATTACCGCCGATTTTCCTCAATGGTATACGGACGTCGTGTTAAAGACCGAGCTTGTCGATTACGGTCCGGTCAAGGGTACGATGGTAATTCGTCCGTACGGATACGGAATCTGGGAAAATATTCAGAGGGAGATGGATCGCCGTTTTAAGGCGGTCGGCGTGAAGAACGCTTATTTTCCCATGTTTATTCCCGAAAGTTACTTAAAGCGCGAGGCGGAGCACGTTGAGGGCTTTGCCCCCGAGGTGGCTGTGGTAACGCATGCCGGCGGTAAAAAGTTAGACGAGCCGCTTGTCGTTCGCCCCACGTCCGAAACGATTATTTGTGAAATGTATGCGAAATGGTTAAAAAGTTATCGTGATCTGCCGATTTTGATCAATCAATGGGCGAACGTCGTTCGTTGGGAAAAGACGACGCGTCCTTTCTTGCGCACGAGCGAATTCTTGTGGCAAGAGGGGCATACCGTCCATGCGACCGAAGAGGAAGCGATGGAGGAAACCATAAAAATGTTGAACGTCTATAAGACGTTTGCGGAAGAAGTGTTGGCGATTCCCGTATTCACCGGAAGAAAGACGGAAAAGGAAAAGTTTGCCGG
>CAYRPB010000029.1:0-5188 GCA_964426105.1 uncultured Clostridia bacterium
CCTTTCGCGGCGTTTCATTCTTTTTCCGTTCAAATTCTCTTAATCGAAAACGCGACGTTCGTCATGTGGTCGCCGATTCGCTCGTAATCGCTCAACGTCTGCAAGTAGACCGATCCGACGGAAGCAGTACACGTTCCCGCTTTAACGCGTTCGATATGGCGATCTTCCAACGTCTTTTGCGCTTCGTCAACGCTTTCCTCTACGTCGTCGGCTTGAGAAAGAACGTTTTCGTCTTGTAACTCAAACGCTTGCAACGTAAGCCCGAACAATCGATTCAAGCGATCCAAAACGTCTTTTAATTCTTCGATCGCATCCGAAGAAAATTCCAAATCGCCGTCTCTCATCTTATAGGCATATTCCATTACGTTTTCGGAATAGTCGCCGATGCGCTCCAAATCGCTGACGACGTGATAATAGGTCGCGATCGTGCGTTCGTCTTTCCCCGAAAGTTGCACAGCCAACGTTTTTGTTAAAAACGCGGTAATCGTACGATTCATGAAATTGAGTTTTTCTTCGTTTTTCTTGACCGTTTCGGTGTTTTCGAATTTTCCGTCCAACAAAATCTCCGAAGCGAGATTCATATTCGTATTCGCAAGGTGCGCCATTTCCACAATAACGGTTTTTACCTGAGATACGGCGAGAGGAGGCGATTCAAGCAAACGCTCGTCTAACAAAGCGCGTTGTTTTTTCTCGTCTTCCAGAACCTTTTTATCGGGAACGATCTTAGTGGCAATCTTAATCAAAACATTAATAAACGGCAAGAACACCGCCACCATTACAATCTTGAAAATCGTATGAAAGTTAGCGACCATACGGGCAATGTTTCCGCCGCTGATCATCGACACGAAATCGGTAATCTGATTCTGCCAAATCCAAAGCGGCACTAAAAACAACAGCGCGCCGAAACAGTTGAACAAGAGATGAATGACTGCCGTCCGCTTCGCGTTGGTAGAAGTACCGATACTCGAAAGCAACGCCGTGACGCACGTTCCGATATTCGATCCGAGAATAATAAAAATGGACATTTCAAACGGCAATGCCGTTCCGAACGAAATCATAATCGCCGTCATTGCGGACGAACTTTGAATCAAAGCCGTCATAATCAATCCGATCAACATCGCGATCAACGGCATTAACGAACTCTCCGCCGTCTGACGGAACAAAATATCGAAAAACGGAACGAGATCCTTGCCGTTTTCCTCGTAAATAATGGCTTTCAGAGAAACGCTCATGATTTCCAAGCCGATAAAGATCAACCCTAAACCGACCAGAATATGCCCGATACAGTTAATCTTATCTCCCTTCAAGAAAATCGCCATAATCATTCCGATCGCAGCAATAAACGCAACGATCGCGGTAACGTTAACCGCGCCGACGCTGTTTAACGAAACGATTTGCGCGGTAATCGTCGTACCGATATTCGCCCCCATGATAACCGAAGTCGCTTGAAACAAATCCATCATACCGATGTTAACGAAACCGACTAAGATAACCGTCGTTGCGGCGGAACTCTGAATAATCGCGGTCGTGAGCGTTCCGACTCCGACTCCGGCAAAACGATTGACCGTCATTTTTCCCAACAAGGTCTTCATCTTGCTGCCGGCGGCATTTTCAAGATTCGCGCCCATAATCTTCATTCCGTACATCAACAGCGCAAGTCCGCCCAGCACGAAAAAGATATTTTCGTATAAATTATTACCCATAGATTCCTCTCTCGTAAATTTACTCGTGATTCACACTTTCGTTCCGTTTATTTTTCATATCTATTTTACAAGTTTATCGCTCGTTCGTCAAGTAATTTTAATACATAACGGAATTTTATAGATTGCTAAAATTTCGTTATATTTTATCACACAAAAAAGGGGCTTCCCCTGCGGAAAGCCCGAAAAAAATTTTTAATTTTCTTTTAACCGAATCGCGCGTAAGAGCGACTCGTTGCCCAAAGCCGCACCTGCCCCCAACATAACGGACATCTCCGGCTCCGACGGAATATTCATCTGCATATTGAAAACTTTTCCGTAATAATCCTCTAACCCCACGATCTCCGAGCCGCCGCCTGCGAGATAGATCCCCGCGTGACGGATATCCGCCGCGACTTCTGCCGGAAGTTTTGCGATAACGGCAAACGCATATTCCGCGATTTTGTCATAAAAGAGTTTGATCGGCTCGTAAATATCGTTTGCGGTAAGAGAAAGCGAACGGGGTTTGCCCGTATCCACGTCACGCCCGTTAACGACGGTTGTCAAACGATCGTTTTGAAATAAACTGCCGATCTGCTTTTTCGTGCGTTCCGCAGTCAAAAGCCCCACTTGAAGTCCGAAATTTTCCGCAATGTAATCGATCAACGCACTATCCAACAGATTACCGCCGACATTGATGGAAATCCCGGCGATAACGCCGCCCAAAGAAAGCGCGGCGATATTCGTGACTCCTCCGCCGATATCGATGACGAAACACGGATTAGATTCGTTAATCGGAACGTTCTGTCCCAATGCGCAAAGCACGGGCGATTCCACGAAATCCACGTCCACGATTCCGCAACGATCCAAAACGCGTTCGTATTTTTTCAGCATCGCCACGTCCATACCGCACGGTACGCTGACCAACGCGCTGCCGCCGCCGATCCCCGGTTTGTACTGAATCTTTTTCAAAAAATAAGAGAGCATGGCGGTCGCCAACTTCTCGTTAACCACCTCTCCCTCGAATACGGGAAAACTGATGCGCGTATTGTCCGCGGTTTTCCCGATGATGCGCTTTGCGTCCGTTCCGATCGCGCGGATCTGCCCGTCTGCGTCCGCACTCAATGCGACGACGCTCGGTTCGGCAAGTTGAACGCCGCCGCCCAATCGGTATATCTTAGTCGTGGCAGAGCCTAAATCGATTGCAATTTTTACTCCCATAAGCGTTTCTCCTCAAACACCTTTTTCAAGCGTTCCGTCGGAAGGCCCATGACGTTCGTCAAACTTCCCGTAACATTCTCCACGGGCGTATCCGGATCTTGTACGCCGTAAGCGCCCGCCTTATCCATCGGCGCGCCCGTAGCGATATAAGAAGCGATCTCCTCCGCCGTCAGTTTGCGAAACTTCACCGCGGAACGGACCGCCTCGAAAACAGGCTCTCCGATTCCCAATAAGCAATACCCCGTCCAAACGTCGTGAACGTTCCCCGAAAGCGTTGCGAGCATTTCCGCCGCTTCCGCCTCCGAACGGGGCTTGCCGAAAATTCTTCCTTCAAAACAGACGACGGTATCGACGCCCAAAACCATACCGCCGTACTTTTTGTACACGCTCTCCGCCTTTTGCCGCGCAAGCGAAACCACCAAGCGATCGGGCGAAAGAGAGAGATCGACCGTCTCTTCGATTTCGGACGGAATCTGTCTGAACGGACACCCCATACGGGTAAGTAAATCTCTTCGTCTCGGCGATTGACTCGCCAATATCAATTCTTCCATTTACCGAAAGACGCCGCGTTACCGCGTTTCCTTATAATATTTCAAGATTCTTCTTGAATACCTTTCTGAAATCGCCGCCGATATTGAACGCCGAATTGATTTCAAGAGCGGCGTCGCCCTCGACCTCGGTCTTCATGATGACCGAATCGCCCAAGATATCGCAATTGATTCCCTTTACAATGCCTGCCATGCTCCGATCCAAGGCGTCCGCGATCCGCAACATCGTGCCCATTTTACGCACCGCCTCTAAATCTTCGTCCGTGACGAGATCCTTGTATTTCTGCCACTCGGTAAGGTTTACGTCCTCCAACCCGTTGTTCGCCGCGACAAAGGACGCCAAAACGAGATCGCGATGAGATAACCCGTTGATTTCCGAATTTAAGATCACGTAACCGCTGTTGTTTTCATATCCGTAATAGCGGACGCGCGTGCCGACGTCGTGCAACGTCGCCGCGACTTTCAAAATTTTCAAATGCTGACGCGGAAACTTGTGCAACACTCTCAATTGTTTGAACAACTGAACGGACAGATTCACCACTTGATCGGTATGTTCCTTGTTGCATTGGAAGAACTGCGTCAACGTATTGAGCGAGAATCCCAACACATCCGTGATCGGCTTATCCACCGTTCCTGGAACGGCGTAATTAAAGATCAAGCCCGTGCGAACGCCGGAAGCGCTGATAACGATATTGCTCAGATTCATATACTTCTTGAACGCGTTAATCGCAGCAAGCGCGCTCGGCAAAATATCCGCTCTGCCCGAAGAAATTCCGCGAATCTTCTTCTTTTTATCCAAGTCCAAACTCTTTAACAAATTATAAGTATGATTGAAATCCGCCTCGTGCACCACGTAATTGTGAATCATGCGAACGGGATATTTTCTCATAATCTTGGAGATACGACAAATGTTACGGAAAGAACCGCCTACGCCGATCAACTGCGCTTCCGGATCGACCGTCTTTAACCAAGGAATCTGCGAAAGTTGCTCGGTGAAAAACTCCTCCACCTTTTGCGCCTGCTCCTCCGGCGTTAACCCGTCGTTCGCAAATAACTCGGTCAACGTGATCGAACCGAACGGCAGCGTCTCGTGCGCCAACAGATTTCTGCGGTTGTAATATACGATCTTCGTGCTTCCGCCGCCGATTTCCAAAATCAACCCCTTGGGAATATCCATCGTGTTGATAACGCCCTTATAGACGTACATCGCCTCTTCTTCCGCGCTTAACACGCGAAATTTAATTCCGCAAGTCGCGGCAACCTCGTCCAAAAAACTGCGTTGATTTTTCGCATGGCGAACCGCCGCCGTCGCAACCGCGATGGTTTTCTCGATTCCGTACGAATCGCAAAGTTTGCGGAACATCTTCAAGGTACGAATGGTTTCTTGAATCCGCGCAGGTTTCAAAAAGCCGTCGCGCTCCATTCCTTCGCCAAGACGCGGCATTTCCTTCAACTGGTCGAGAACGATGAAATGACCGTCCTCCATTATTTGAATAATCAAGAGCCTTGCCGTATTAGACCCGAGATCGATAATTGCTATTTTTTCCAACTGTCTCACCTTTTCCGATTGATTTTTTCTTAAATTATACCACAAGATATTGTGTTTGTGAATACCTTTTTCCAATTTTTGTGCAAATTTTTGTAAACTTTTTTTTAACATAAAAATACCCCCTCAAAAACCTTTTTAAAAGGGGGCGTTTTTCTTGAAAATGAAATAAATAATCGGAAAAATTTACAAAA
>CAYRPB010000029.1:5288-16099 GCA_964426105.1 uncultured Clostridia bacterium
AATCGGAAAAATTTACAAAACAAAGATAACGTTTTTCATTTTTCACAAAAAAATTCAACATTTTACGTTTAGGCATTTTGCACAATCAAATTTTTTCGTTTTTCTCTTCGTCCGCGTTTTTCGTTCTCCTTAAGCCCGTTACGACTTGAAATGCGGAAAGCGCGATCAGAAAGCCCCCGAACAGCCGTTTCAGCAAATCGCCCTTAATAAAGGAAGCGACGAAACTTCCCCCCACGCCGAGCAAAACCGCCGGCACGATTAAATACAGTAATCCCTTAAATTCGATCAAGCCGTTTTTGCAATGAATGATAATCGCAACCACCGCCATCGGCAAAAAAGCGATGAGATTCACCGCTTGCGCCGTATGCTGCTCCACCGCGTAAAAAATGCTCAACAGTGGAATTAAAACCGTTCCTCCGCCCATACCCATGCCGCCGAGTATTCCGCCGAACACGCCGGCGACCGCGTACCAAAGATACTCCATTCTCTCTCCTCTCCGTCAAACGCTTTTTCCTTTCTCAAAAGAACAACATCTTCGCCCCGGCAGCCGCCATCACGATCGCGAAAATCACGACCACCCATTGAGGGGGCAACTTTTTCAGCAAAAACGCTCCTACGACGCCGCCTGCCAACACGCCTGCCGTTACGGGAATTCCGACCTTGCAATCGAAATTCCCGAAAATCACGTATAGAATTCCGCTTACCAAAGAGATCGGCAGAATGACGGTGATCGCCGTCGCGTGCGCGACCTTCGGATTCTTTTTCAACAGAGAAACCAACAGCGGAACGACCAACATTCCGCCTCCGCCGCCGAAAATTCCGTTGACGAGTCCGACGAAAGCACCCGACGCAAGCATCAGTAAATTTTCTTTTTTTCCGTTCATATCAATTAAGTTTTTGCAATTTTACGAAAAGTATCGAATTTTTTTCGCAAAAATCGGGAAAAAACCGCTCGAATAAATTGCTTTTTCCCCTTAAATATTATATACTATCTTTACATGTTTCAAAAAACTTATAAAAAGGTGAACTATGACAGGAACAAAACAGACAAAACGAGCCGGCTTTAAGGCAATCTTCTCTCTGATCACTGCGCTTTTACTGTGCTTCGTGATGGCATTCGGTCTTGCGTGTAACAGCGAAGAATCGACTGAAGACAAAACGACCTACACGAAAAGCGAAACGGACGAACAGACCATTGCGAACGGCAACTTTGAATTCAAGACGGCAGATTCCAAGCCGACCAGCTTCCCTATTTATACGAGCATCAGTTGGACGAAAGCGACGGATAACGCGTCTTCATCCGCAGTTAACTCCGGTATTGTCGATACAGACGATTTCGACACTTGGTTCGACAATCTTTACGCCGATACCGATTTCGTGAAATACCTCAAGCGCAATCACGCCGACGTCGTTGAAGCATTGGGAGAAAATCCCTCGGACGACGACGTTAAAAGCGCATTGAAAACCGCTTTCGGCAATCCGGGCGTCAACGCGACGCACGGCGAGGACGGCGAAACCAAGATTCTCATGATCAACAACTACGTGGATTCCGTCCCCGGCTACGGCACGGCGCAGAAATTCACGAGCACCACTTCGATCACGTTGGATAAAAACGCTTACGGCAAAATCTCCGTTTGGGTTAAGACGAAGAACGTCAACACCAACCTCGCCGATTCGGACGAGTACGGCGCGAATATTCGCATCGTAAACACCCTCGCGGGCGTTACGCAGGCGGAATACCAAATTAAAGGAATCCGCAACAAAGAATGGACGCAATACTCCATTTACGTGAAAGGAAACGATTTTGCGACGGCAACCTTAAAGGTTGTGCTCGGACTCGGTTTCGGATCGGGTACTTCCAACGTAGAAAACAACGTTGAAGGAACGGCTTATTTCGACGACGTGGTTTACGAAGAAATCACCGAGGAAACGTACATCGCCGCTACGAAGGACGAAAACGTTTCCAAAATCAACCCCGAATCGCAATCCTCTTCGGATACGCTTGCCGTTTCCGCGGGAGATAAGACGACCTTCGGTTACGACATGAACACGGCGTTCTTCTTCCAAAACGCAAACGTGACGGCAAACGGCGCTTACGTCGTTTCTCCTCAGGGCATTTCGGGCGGAAGATACGATACAAACAATAAGTCCGAGGTAACCGTCGGAACGGTTCAATCTATCGTTGAAAATTACGACGACCTCTCCTTTATGGACGCGAACGCGAAAGCCGTTCGGATCTATGCGGAATACGCCAGTTACGAAGTCAGTTTGGGCAAAATCTCCGTTGCTCCGAACAGTTATCACGTAATCAGTTTCTATCTGAAAACCGAACTTGCATTCGACACGACGGGGCTTTCTTTCTACGTGATCGACGAGGACGGTAACACGGGCGCGAACAACGTGACGAATACCGTTTTAAGTTCCGTCGTTACCGAAAAGGTGGACGAATCACTTACGCCGGACGACGATAATTACGATGCGTTCCGCGGTTGGAAACGTTACACCGTCGTATTGAAGAACAACTTTGTCGAGGGCGACAGAACATGCGAACTCATTTTGAATCTCGGCCCGACCGACGCGAACGAAACCGATAAGAACCTCTTCGCACTCGGCACGGTAACGCTTGCAAACTTCTTGGAAGCAACGGGAACGATCCCTTCTGTCGACGAAAACGATTACAAAAACTACACCGCGCAAGATCATCTCTATTCCATGATCAGCGGCGCGACGGACAGTTCAACCGTATTCTCCTACGCATTGTACGCAGGTTATACCGAAGATTACAGCGACAACGAGGACGAGCCTTCTTATAAAATGACCATCGCTCCCAGCAACGAGGGCGTAGAAACGACGCGTCCCGCAGCACCCGACGGCTTCATCGGCGTGACCGGCGGTAGCGTATACGTCAACACCGACGAGAACGCACCTGCTTCTTCCGTCAATAAAAACGCAAACGCAGGTATTATCAATACCAAATATTTAGATAATTACACCGATTTCGTCGGAATCAAGGATTTCTTCGATACGGACGACAAGTTGCAGCCTTTGATGATTTACAATCAGACCGCAGGCTCTTACGGATATCTTTCGGACAACAGCACGCTGAGCAAAGATTCCTTTACGGTGGTCACCGTTCGTGTTAAGGTTACGGGCGACGCAACCGCATACGTTTACGTCGTCGATACGGCGATCGATTCGGAAAATCGCACGAAAGTTCTCACGCAATACGACAATGCGGATCGCGTACTTGCCGTTGCCGTAAAAGCGGATATGATGGATTCCGACGGTTGGGCAACCGTAAGCATTTACCTCTCCGCAGGAAAAGACGCGATCCAATACCGCGTCGAGTTGTGGAACGGATCTCGCGACAACATGGTTGAAAGCAAGGGGTACGTATTCTTCGACGATTACGCAATCTCGTCCGGTAGCGAAAGCACCTTTACTTCCGCGTTGGATACGGCGAATAACGAAGGATATATCGAAGACTCGAACTTCAAGAAGTACACGACCGTCTTGACCGACGAGGAAAAAGAGTACAACGAAAAATACTTAAAAGATCACGACGAAGCGTACTTCACCACCAGAACGGACGTCGTTTGGGCGCAAACGACAGACGTCGTTGACGGACAGCTCTATCTCTTCGCGAGAAACGACACGTTGAACCGCTCCGCGTCCACCATTCCTTCCGACAGCGACAGCAGCGACGAAGAAACGGGTTCTGGTTGCCAAGACGTCGATCAATCCACGTTGTGGATTTCCCTCTCCTCTCTTATTCTCGCGGTTGCGTTGGTTGTAGCGATCATCGCGTTGATCGTCAAGAGAGTTCGCATTAAGCGTCAAAAGAACCAAAACGACGCCAAAGCGCACTACAACGTCAAGAGCAGAAACAAGACGCAAGAAACCATTTCGCAAAAGAAGAGCGCGAAAGTTGTAAAGGAAGTTCCGGAAGAAACTACGACGGAAGAACCCGAAGCGGAAGCCGAAGAATATCAGTACGGCGAAGTTTTGGAAGACTTTGACGACAGCGTTTCCGAAACGCCCGCCGCAGAAAGCGAATCCGAAGAAGCACCCGTTACGGAAAGCGCGACGGAAGAAACGCCTGCCACGGAAAGCGAATCCGATAAAACGGAATAATTCTTAAAATCAAGTGCGGAAGCAATCGACTTCCGCACTTTTTTTACGCAATCGAAAAAAACTTACCGATACGAATATGCTTTTCCTCCCGATATTCTTTATGATAGATCGGCTGATATTATATATAATGTTATATAAAGCGGAAAAAATTCAATCTCGAAAGAGCGAAAAACGGACGGAGAATTTTTCCGTCCGTTTTGCATATAAATAAGGTATGCGTACAATCGTATTAACGGGAGGCGGCACGGCCGGACACTGTATTCCAAACGTCGCGCTTCTTCCCTATCTGAAAAACAACTTTGACCGAATCTGTTATATCGGAACAAAAAACGGAATCGAAAAGGGAATCGTCGAACAAGAAAAAATCCCCTATTACGGTGTGACCGCGGCAAAACTCGTACGGAAATTTACGGTCAAGAATTGCGTTCTTCCCTTTCGCGTATATAAGGGCTACCGCGAATGTAAGGAAATCTTAAAGGAACTCGATCCTGCCATCGTTTTTTCCAAGGGCGGATATGCGGCGTTTCCCGTCGTACTTGCCGCGCATCGGTTGAATATCCCTGTCATCGCGCACGAAAGCGACTTCTCGGCAGGACTTGCCAACCGCATGGCGACACGGTATACGTTATTAACGCTGACAAGTTTTCCCGAAACCGCGCTTTCCTTAAAAAACGGACGTTACGTCGGTTCGCCCGTTCGCAAAACCCTTTTGACAGGGGATCGAGAACGCGCACTCGCTCGTTGCGGATTTTCGGGGAATAAACCCGTTTTGTCGGTCATCGGCGGAAGTCAGGGCAGTACCGCCGTCAATGCCGCTCTCCGCGCCGCGCTTCCCAAGTTGCTGTCGCAATTCGATATTCTTCATTTGACGGGAAAGGGAAACGTGAACGCCCAACTTTCTTCCGAACACTATTGCCAAATCGAATTTACGAACGACATGGCGGACGTATTTGCAATTACGGACGTTGCGGTTTCCCGCGCAGGCGCGAACACGATCGCAGAACTTCTCGCGCTGAAAATTCCTGCCGTGTTAATCCCCTTACCAAAAGGAAACAGTCGCGGCGATCAAGTGGAAAACGCAAAATACTACGCCAAAAAAGGGCTTGTCACCCTTCTTTCGCAAGAAAATTTAACGCCCGAATCGTTGGAAAGCGCGGTCGCTGCGTGCTATGCCGATCGGTTTCGTTTCCGCAGCCGCTTGGCGGAAACGCCCGTTCGCGACGCAAGCCGCCAAATTACCAAGATCCTCGCCGATTACGCTAAGCGTTGACGACTGCGCGTTCTCTGAGCAGACGCTCCGCTTTCGCGCGCTTGCGCTCATACGTATTCAACCCCTCACAGCCCTCAAACAGCGACAATACATCGAACTGTTCCAAACAATCCGTTTCTTCTACTCGCCCCTCGGGTTTTGCCGAGGGCTTTTTCATAAGCGTTTTCTCCGCTTGCATACCGCGTTCCGATACGCATACTTGCGCAGACTTGTCTTTTTTGTCGAAAAACGTACGAATCATCCAATCAATCATCTTTTTTCTTCTCCTTTCCCCTCTATCATATCCGATAATTATGACAAATGTCTGTCATAATTAAAAAACTTTTTTCAAACTCTTGCAATTTTTTCATAAATATACTATGATAGAAATATGAGGACAAGCCATGAAATATGAAATACTGCTTCAAATTTTCTTTGAATTAACAGCAAAGCGCAGCGTTTCCACCGCCGCGCTCGCACAAAAATACAACGTCACGCGCAGAACGATTTTCCGCTATATGGAAACGTTAGAGCAAGCAGGCGTGCCCCTCTATTCCAGACGAGGAAAGGATGGCGGATATTCGGTCGTGGATTCTTACCGTCTGAGCGCGGCTTGCTTTACTCCGGAAGAATACCGCATGATCATCGACGCGTTGGAGGCGTTCCGCCGCGAAGTCGGAGCAAAGCCGTTAGACAGCGCGCTCAATAAAATTAAAAGCGCAGAGCGCGGAAGCGCGGAACTGCAATTAAAGAGCGATCGTTTGATCATCGACGCGTCTCCTTGGGGCGATTCCGCCGAATACCGCGGCAAAATCGCAGCATTGGAAGAGGCGATCGGCAACTGCAATACCGTGGAAATCGAATATCACGACCGCAACGGGGCGATTACCATCAGAACGATCGAACCGCACGCGCTCGTTTACAAACAAGGGCTTTGGTACGCGCTTGCGTTCTGCCGATTAAGGAATCAATTCAGACTCTTTAAGATCGGGCGAATCGCCACGACAAAAATACACGCCGAACAATTTCAACGGCGCGATCCAGCCGAAATCCCCCCGTTGTTTACCTCTTGGTACAAAGAATCGGACTGCGTGAACGCGGTGTTTGCAGTCGATCGCAGCGTATTGAGCGACGTGGAAGAATGGCTGGGAATCGAAAACGTGCGAGAAACGTCGGAGGGAATCCGTGCGGAAGCGCGGCTCCCCCTCGGAAAAGGCTTGATCGCCAAAATTCTCGGCTTCGGAAAGGGCATAGAAGTTCTGTCTCCGCTCTCTCTTCGGAAAGAAGTAATCGCGCAACTTACGGAGTTGACAGAACGGTACTCTTCGGCGAATATTTAATCACAAAAAAATAATAGGGTGATTCTATTGACTTATTCGTCGTTTTTCGCTAAAATGGATATTACCATTGGATTTCGTTTACGAGGTATAAAATGAAAAAAATAGATATGAAATTATTAAAAACGGCGGTCAAATCGATCTCCTTTATCACAAGTGCCGCATTGCTTTTGATGATATTGCATTTTACGGGAGCATTCGTCGTTCAACCTGCAAGTTGGAGAATTTTAATTATACTCATCGCCTTTTTCGTCGTGCATTGGATCATTATGCTCGCTATGGTGACCTATCAGTCGGACAAGGTGGAATCGACGCAGAAAAACAAACTCGCCATGTGGGGCTTTTCTATTGCGACGAGTTTTTTCCTCTTCTTTATCGTTACCGTTCTCATCTACGTATTCTCCCCCGAATCGGGCGTCTTCGATATCGACGTAAGTAATTTCTTCGTCGCGTTCGGAATTCTCGCAGGCATTACCGCATTCGCCTACATTGTAGACTATATCGTCCGCGTGATTTTCTTTACGCTGAAAGACGGCGGCGGAATCAAGGGTGCGATGATTAAGGAAGAGGCGGAAAAAGAACGCGAAGAAATTCGGCGGCAAGAGCGCGAACTCGCCATGGCGAACGTAGTCGCGATGACCGGCGGCGTCGTTCCGTCCGGTTCGGATTCTTACGGCGCGGATCACGTGTTTTTCCCCGATCTTCTCTCCATTGACAGCGAATACGAGGCACTCCCTTATAAAGCGCCCGCCATGGACGAAAATTTGAATCTGAAAGCGTTGGCGGAGGGCTTTAACCGTTACCTCGAATCCAACGATATGTTCTATCATATGGATACGATTCGCTCCTTTTTGGCAGGACTTGCTTGCTCTCGCTTTTTGATTCTCGAAGGGCTTTCGGGTACGGGTAAAACCTCTCTTCCCAAATACTTTGCGGAATACACCAACAGCCACACGTGCTTTACGTCCGTTCAGGCTTCTTGGAAAGACCGCAGCGATATCCTCGGCTATTACAACGACTTTGCCGGAAAATTTAAGGAAACGCCTTTCTTACGCGCGATTTACCGTGCAAATTACGAATACGACACCATCAACATGATGGTACTGGACGAAATGAACCTTTCCCGCGTGGAATATTACTTTGCGGATTTTCTTTCCATTCTCGAAATGGACGGCAAACAATGGATCATCGATTTAATGCCCTCTTCCACGCAAGGAAAGTTGCCCGAAAAACTCGTGGACTGCGCGATTCGGATTCCCTACAATACTTGGTTTATCGGAACGGCAAACAAGGACGATTCTACTTATACCATTACGGACAAGGTGTACGACCGTGCGGTGGTAATCGACTTCTCCGAACGCAAAGAAGCGGTCAACGTCGTACGCAAAGAGCCGCAGATTCGCCTCAATAAGGAAACGTTGGTTTCTCTGTTTGAGGACTCCGTGATTAAGTCCCCCATGCCCAAACAGGTTTATCAGAAATTTTCCAAGTTGGCGGATTTCATGCTCGATACGTTCGACGTGAATTTCGGAAACCGTATCATGAATCAGATTCAGGTATTCGTGCCCGTATTCGTTTCATGCGGCGGAACAGCAGAAAAGGCACTCGACGTCATGTTTGCGCGCAAAGTTTTAAGGAAATTAGAGGGACGCTTTGAGGAAAATCTCAAACAAAACCTCGTTCGCCTTGAAAAATACGTGATTGCAGAGTACGGAAAGGAAGAATTTTCCAATACTCTCGCAACCATCGCTAAAATGAAAAGAAGATTGTTATGAATCTCTCTCTGGAACGATTTTATCGGCAATTTCGGGAGAAAGAGCGCAAGATATCCGCATTGATTGCCGATCTGCAATCGGGTGCGATTCCCCTTTATATTGCCACGCCGCAATCGGAGGGCGGAGAAGGCGCGATCGCGCAAATCCGTTCGACGCTCGGAAATATCGCGAATATTCTCCGCGATCCGTATATTATCTTAAAGACGGAGACGACCGTCGTGCGCGCCGAACGCGCAAGCGAACTTTCCCCTAGAGGAATCCAGGAAACCGTACAGGACGGACGCGTTTGGAAGAAAAAAAACAACGACGTTCTTCCCGAATACGTCTATGCAGTCGAACGGGAGGACGATTACAATACGTACGAAAACCGCATGGTGAAATCGTTGATCGATAAAGCCGTCCGCTTTTTGAGCGTACCGATGAAGAACGCAAAAGACGGAATTCCCTCTCTCTACGAGGCGTATTTTCAGATCTCCAACCTCAATAAACTGGATTGGATGAAGATCATGGAAAAGGATATTTTCCATCAAAGCCCCGAACGGGCGTTCGATCAATACTCTGAATTATATCGCTTAAAAGCACGGCTGAACGTATTCCGTAACAGCCCGTTTTACAGAACGATGTCGCAATTTCCGCCGGTCAACGGATCGCTGGAAATGACCAACCTTTTAACCCACCACGAAGACTATCGCCGTTGTGCAAAACTTTGGACGTATTTGGACGAAGCGAATTCGGGAATTTTCACGCTGAGCGAGAAACAACGCGCGAACGCTTATTCTCTATTCATCTTTTCCGGGTTGTTAAAGGCTTATATAAACGCAGGCTTTACGCTTGTTAGGGACGGAACGATTCGTTTCGTGCAAGGTTTCTATCTCATTCCGCCGACGGCGGTGCAAAACGAGTTGTTTACGGTGGAATTACGCGCGGAAGACGAAGAAATTACCCTTATCGTCCGTCCGAAAACTGTCAATCAAGAAAAAATTTCTAAAATCAAGTTGGTGACCGACTACGACCTCGTTCCCGAACGCGGCGTTCAATTTTACGTAAGCCTTTGTCCCACTCCGTACAGCGACAACGCGGCTTGCGTAATTCCGAACAACCTCAATTCACTTAAAGATTTGGAAGCGATCGCAAACTGCACGGTCTTGACTTTTCCCGCCGATCGGGAAATTTATCGTCGCTATTGTTTGGTATGCGGTTGCAACGATCTCGTTGAAAAGGACGACGCAATCGTATGTAACGATTGTGAGGCGAAATATACTTATCTGACGCCCGAAACCATTTGGCTTCATCACTTTCACATTCTGCAATAAACGCCTCTTACGTTACGTTTTTTACAAAAAAATCGATCATAAAAAAAGATAACGACTGCCCCGATTCGTCTTTCGAATCAAAAGAACCGTTATCTTTTTTATTTACAACCGATTTTTAAAAATACGCTTTTTGACATTTAACTCCCGTCGAACAATTTGTTTTTCTCTTAGTTCATGCGGGCGATTGTCAAAACGATATAACTTCTTCTCTACCCGAAAAAAATCTCCGCAACACGGAGATTTTTCGATTATGCCGCCCATGCCGCAGGCATTGTGCGGTTGGCTTTAAACCATTCTGTTTCTTTTAAGATCGTATTGTTATTAGAACAATTGACCGTAACGCCGCTTTTTCCTCCCGTTACAACGATGTTCCCGTTCATCGAACCGTGCGATTCAGTCTCCTCGTTATACAGCGTAGTGACGTAAACGCGATCGGTATACGCCGACACACGGTCGATCATCGCTTGCGTGGGGAAAACGTTTTCCGGTTTTGCGCGATACTCGTTATGTCCGGCACAACAGCAAACGCAGACGATCTTCGGTTTGATCACGGAAAGCAGACAATCGTTTGAAGAGGTTTTCGATCCGTGATGCCCAGCCTTGAACAGTTCCACTTCCGGAAGTTCGTTATACACGACAAGCCGTTCCTCTCCTTCTTCTTCCAAATCGCCCGTCAAAAGGTAATGATAACTTCCCTGACGGATCAAAACGCAAACCGAATAGTTATTCTCGTCAGACGACTTATTCTCGTAAAAATAATTGTAGAGAATCTCCATTTCGATTCCGTCCGAAAGCGTATAAACTCTCTTCGCGCCGTCCGTTTCCCGATAGCATTGCAACGCGTTGTAATGCGTTGCACCCTCTTCGACCTCGGCGTCACGCGATTTGACGTAATTTTGATACGTATCGCTCGTTTGATTGGTCAACGGAAAGTCGATAATGGTTTCGCACTCGTACATGGTAAAAAGGCTCGGGTTTGTCTTATCCCCGGCAAACCCTGCGA
>CAYRPB010000030.1:0-15345 GCA_964426105.1 uncultured Clostridia bacterium
CAAATCCCATGTTCTTATTTTACAAGGACATGCCGCAATCGGGCGACGCATTTTTATTCCTTTATAATATTTGCTTTATATCGATATCGAATGACATACTTTCATTTGGCTTTTTCTTCTACTCTTCCTTGAATTTTACCCCGAACGGTAGAAGCATATATCGATCGGTCCACATATCCTTTCCTTGCAGATCACACCAGCCGGGCTTCGATGAAAAAGTAGTAAATCCGACACTCATTCCATCGCCGTATATATTATGATCCGGTCCGAAACAATTTCTCAGCGAATTATACAAAACCAATCTTAACTTTTGCTTTCCCTGTACGTCGTTTATTTTTATCGGCTTACCGAAATAAAGCGTTTCTCCGTTTACCTCTACACAACCGTTTTTCGGAATCGGAACGATCGCATTTTCCCCGTCGCATAATTCTATTTCCTTTTCCAAAGCGAACGCACCGACGTAAAAAGGATACCCGTTCAAGGTTAAATCCGCAGAATTTCCGATTGTCGCTCCAGGAGCAATATACGGCTTTGCGCAAGAATAAACGCGACCGTCTTCTTTCACGTCGTCGAAATAGACGCCAAAATTGCCTTTTAACAAAAGATTTTCAAGTTCAAACATATCTCCTATCATGTTAAAATCGCTTTCGACGCCGATTTCACCTTTCCATATTTTACAAGTAAACGGATCTTGAACGCAATTTGCTTTGAGCGTAATCTTATTTTTGCCGTTTTTCAAGAATTTCGGTTCGGATTCGTGATCGGAAAAAGACAGTTTTTCTCCATTCAAGAACACCTCGAATTTTTGCGAATCTTCCACAAACAACGACGCCTTGCCGTTATATCCCCTGTTCTCGAATGAAAAAGTCATCGTAAGATTGCCGCAATACTCGATATCGATCAATCTTTCAAATAATCGAATAACGGGAAGCGTACCTCTTTCCCCGTTATCCAACCGATAATCGGCGTAATCCAAAACCAACGTATTATTCTGTAACGGATCGTAGCGAAAGTCGTTTTCTCCTATTTTTTTTATTTTCGTCCGCGCACGTTTTTGCGTAACAACGGACGTCCCGTAAACGTAAACAGCCGTCTGCTTCGCACGAATCGTCTTTTCTTCTATATCATACACCGATCCGTCGTCTAAATCAAATTCGCAAGACGGTAATTTCCCGTCTAACGTAATATTGCCGGAAACGGCATAATCATTGCAATTCTTGGCAATCAACAAATAATAATCGGCATAGCGATGAACGGTTATCAATAATTCTTCGCTTTCCGACCGCACGCGCGACGGAACGTCACAAGTGCTCTCGTAAACACGAATGCCGTACTCAACCAATCGTTTCTGCTCTGCGATTTTTCGTCCGATTCCGTCGAGCACGACAACGCTGTCGTAAATATAACAGCCGATTTTGATACCGCCGTTCGCCACAACGCCGCTTTCGAGTTCGGATTCAGAGCAAATATGATAAAGACATGCCTTTTTACTTAAATCGTCAACGGCTTCTTCATACAATTTATCGTAATACGCCGTTTTTTCCGTTTCTTGTCCGTAAGCGTAATATTCCCTCGCACCCCGAAGAGGCTGCACAAGCAAAACGTTTGCGACCTCTTCGAGCGCGGATATCGCGCAAAGACGAGAAATGCGGTCGTTAAATCCGACCAGTTTTTCAAAATACGGTTGCTCCGAAATAATCCCGGACGGATAATCTCTCTTTCTTCTTCCTCGCACACTGTACGGTATAATTCCGCATATGTTCGTAATTCCCTGTGATATCTCCCATTCAAATAAATTCAGCACGTCTTCAAGCGAAGTTCCGTACCCCATTGTCGCTCCGGTTTCAGAAACGCAACGACTTTTTTTGTACCGCTGAAAAGAAGACGAAACTTGCTTGGGGGAAAGCGCGCCGTCCGTTTTTGAACCAAGCCAATCCATTCCCGGACATTGCATGAGTGCGTAAACGTCGAACACATCGGCACAAGAACGCAGTTGATAAGATAACTTTTTCTCTTCAAGAATATGTCCCGTAAGCATATATCCGTTTTTCTCACACCACAAAGAAAGCGGACGCACATAATTTTGAAGAAACAAAGAAGAACACAATTCAAAATAAAACGCGCGAAAAGCGCGAAAATCCGCACTTTCTTTATCGTTTCCGCAAAAAAGCGCAGGTATTTTATTTAACGTACCCTCTCCGAATTTTGCAAAAATTTCTCTTTCGACTTCCTCATTCCAAGCCGGCAAACACAGTCCGAACTGCGGCTCATCCGTAAAAAAGCCTTTCAGTCTGCAACCGAAACGGCGTTGATACGCCTCGTGCGTATACGTCATGAATCTTTCGGCAACGCGTCGATCCAAAACGTCAACGTAACCGTCCACCGCAGTTTCCTCGATCGAGTAACGGGCTTCCTCGGCATTTTTCACAACTTTGTCAGAGGCATCGTAGAAAGCGACGACTCTTCCCTTTTTCACAGTCGGCGTAAGATTTTTCGTCAATCTCTTTTGTTTTAAGGCAGGCTCTTCCTTTAATATCGTTCCGCCGACAATTCCGCTCGGCCAACCGAATTCGTCGTAAATCCAAAACTCCAATCGATACCGCTCACAAAAAACAAGTATTTTTTCCGTAAGCGCAAACCATTCGTCGGATAAATATTCGCCGATATAACCGCTCCGCGCGTGCAAGTAAATTCCGCCGTAGCCGCACGCCGCCAAACTCTTTATTTTTTTCTCTAATTCGTCGTATTTTACGCGATCGTTTATCGTAAAAAAACAAACGGGTTTATTTTTTTCTTTTTCTTTATTGATATACTCCCGAAAATCCATTTCGTTTATCCTATTTTAAAACTTATCCGTTTTTACAGACCGATTATAACCGTTCGAAGGAAGAATACTTTGCCAAATCGCCTGTTCCGCCAAAAATTTTTTGTATCGCATAAGCATTCTTCCTCGGATAAAATCCCCTGCCTACCGTTTCGTCCGGTTCTAAAAACAGACCGAAATAGACTTCGCCGAAACCGTTCCAAGCAGCACCTTTTATCGAACAAAACAAACGGAAATAATTCAGCGTGTGAATATAGTCCATTTCTTTCATTTTTTCAAAATACAGCCTTGAATAATTGCAAGTCCACTCCTCGACCTCGGCGTTAAGATCATAATAAACGCCGGAAACGTTATACCGCGTAATACTTGCATCGTTCTCGGTTGTTTTTATCAAACTACTCTCACCCAAAGTATAACCGAATTCGGTAAACCATACTTTAAGCCCCTCATCTCCGTGTGCCGCCGCCACGCCGTATACGTCGTCGTTGCGTTTTTTCCACAACTCCAAATTGAGATTCGATCCGTCGCCCGAAATCGCACTAAAATTATCCCCGTCGTACGGATGCCAACAAAGCCCGGCAAAATAATCGCGATACGAAGTTGATTTTTCTCCGATCAACGGATAATTCCCGCTGTCGATCGCATCGTATATCAACTCGTAAAAGCGTTGAACCGCAGAAATCCCGCCGACGGGCGCGAATCCTGCCGGAATCGTGATTGCATTCGGATTCCCCTCTTTTACGCCCTTGGTCGCATAATACATATAATCCGTATAGATATCCGCAAGTTGCGCTTCGGAAAGCGCCCCGTCGGGAGAAGTCATAAACGAATTGGAGTTGTATTCATTCCCCATTTCCCATACCGTTATTTCGGGAAACGCTTCGGAAACCGCTTTATAAACGATAAATACTTTTTTCAAAAATTGTGCGTAATCGGAATTCGGATCGGACGAACGTTCGGGCACGTACGGCTTTACCGAATTGTATTTTGCCGTTGAAGCAACCTTTGGCAAAAAACTTGCCGAACCGATTATTTCCGTCACTTCGGTATCGGCAAGACTCTCGATATAAGCAGAATAACGTGCCTTTCCCGCCTCCGAAACTTTTGACAATTTTTCGTCCGACATAACGGTTGAGTTACTGTAACCGTCGTAAAGCGTCGCAATATCCATCCACATACGAAAACTTTCCACACCGAGCGCGCCGATCAAATCCGAAGCGACTTCGTAATGAAAATTGTTTACGGTAGAAGTCGCATACGGCTCGCTTATGCCGCATAAAAACGCATAATCGATCTCTTCTTCTCCCGACGGATCATTCGTATTGCAAGCAAAAACGCTAAAAAGCATAATAACAAGAATTAATGTAAGCGCAATAATCTTCTTACTCATATTGCGTTAAATCCCCTTTTCCGCCGTAAATCTTTTGCAACGTGTACGCCTTTACCGTAGGCGAAAAGCCCTTTCCGTTCTTCGGTTCGGAAAACGCACCGAAATACACCTCGCCGATTCCACCCCACGTCTCCGCATAGGCGCATTGATACAAACGAAATTCCATGCATGTTTCCAAATACGGCATATCGTTACGCATATATTCAAACGCTTGTTCGAGATATTCGCTTTGAACCTCGTGTTTTTCCGCGTTTCCGCCGTCCGAAAATCCGAATTCGGTGAAAACCACAGGTTTTCCCTCATCGCCGTTCTCGATCGCAACGCGATAAATTTTATTGTTTTCCTCAAGCCACGTTTCGTTCATCTTGTCGGTATAAGGATGCCAACAAAGATAATCGAAATAATCGTCCGAATCGGTGCTTTTCACATCCCCGGTAGGAGCGTTTCCGCTCTTTATATAAGAATACATATCTTGCAGAAAGTATTCTATCGTCGCAAACGAATTGTTAATCGGACCAAGTCCGGGCAAAACGCACTTTGCATTCGGATTTCCCTTTTTAATTCCTCTTGAAGCATAGTAAACGTAATCGGTTATAACAATTACCTGCTCTTCCTTTGTAAAGCCACCGCTCCCCTCGCTGAGCGATCCGGAGACAGACTTATATCCGTTCGGATGAAAAAACACGTTAGAGTTATATTCGTTTCCGACTTCCCATTTCGTGATCTCGGGAAAAAGCGCGACAATCGCCTGCCACATTTCCTCTACGGCGTGCATATAACTCAAATACCCTTCCTCTAAAGGTCTGGGGGCGGTATTCCCTGCCGTGATAATTTTAAAATCAGAATACTTCGGAATCACACAAGCCTGTCCGATCAAATTAGAAATACCCGTATTTTTCAAATCGCTTGCCGCTTTTTTCAAATACCGATACTCCTCTTCGTCATAATTACTCGGCTCTAATAAAAAATCGTCCGGCAAACGGAATCTCATCGAGGTTGCGCCGAGAGCAGACACCAATCCGACGGTTGTTTCCAGAGAAAAACCCGTTACCTGAGAGGTTTCCGCGGTCTTTAACGACAAATCATATCCCTCTGTCAACGGTTCGTCTATCCCGTACAAATAAGCCTTGTTTACATTTTTATACACGTCGTTATCAAGCGAAGCGCACCCTGCTCCGACGAAAAAAGCCATTTCAACCGCCAATACACCGGATAATGCCGATATAAATCTGTTCTTCATATTTCCTCCTACAACGTATTTTTTCAGCCTTTCAAACCACCTGCTACCATATTGGACATAATCGTTTTCTGAAACACAGAAAACACCGCGATAATGGGCGCGGTCGCCAACATCATAAGCGCAAAAAGGCCCGGATAATCGTAAGCGTTTTGTCCCGTGGTAATATTAAACGACATCAAATAGATTCCGACCGCAAGCGTCGGATTTTCCCTCATGTACATATACGGACTGTAATAATCATTCCACAATCCGATAAACGCAATCAATCCGACAGAAAACAAAACCGGCTTAATTAACGGCAACATAATCGAAAAGAACACCCTGAGATGTCCTGCGCCGTCGATCATGGCAGACTCCGCATACGACCAAGACAAATTTGAAAACGCACTATAAATCATAAAGAAATTAAAACCGAATCCGCTGGCAGCCATGATAATAAGCCCGTAACGATGTCCGGCAAGTCCCAAATCGTTCATTAGTTTATAGGTAGTCGCAAGGCTTCCCGTCGTCGGTATAATCATAATGAAAATAGATACGGCGTAAATTACGTGTTTAAACGCAAAATCGTATTTACTCACAACATATGCGGACATCGCGCTTACCAGCATCGTAAAAAAGGTTGCTCCGAAAGAAATAACGATACTGTTAAAAAACATCGTTCCGATATCATACGATGCGAATGCGTTTACGTAATTTTTCAGAGAGAGCGAATCAAACTCTTGAAATATACTCTGTAACGGGTATAAAAAGAAATTTTGCTTCGTTCTGAACGAATTTGTAAAAACCCACGCCAGCGGATAGATAAGAGAAATCGAATACAAAACGAATATCGCAAGAACAATGATATATACGATTTTATTTCCGTCCGGTAAAATTCTTTTTTTTGCCATTTTTATCTCCGTTTTTTGTCGGGCGAAATTTTTTTCGCCCGACCTTTTCGGCAAAACGTTGCCTTACTGTTTATTAGTCTTATTCTTTTTCAACGCAGCCGTCGCGAAAAACGCGGTTGCAAGCACGATTGCAAGAACGGAAGCAATGATTCCGCCAAGCCCGCCAACGCCATTTGGGAAAACGGACGAAGCACACGACGAACACGACGTCTCCGGTTGCGGTTTAGGCTCGATCGGATCATCCGGTTGATCGGGAGTTACAGGCTTCTGCGAATTTTCCGGTTCTCCCGTATTTTCCCCTTTTACGCTTGTCAACGATACGAATCTGAAATTATCGACGACAAATTCGGCTGCCGCTTCCGCACTAACACCGACTTTTCCCGTTATGTTGATTCCCGTAAAACTTGCCAAAGAAATATCGATGTTTTCAACCGATGTATCCGATACTCTTACATACACGTCAACCGCCTTAGCGGCGAGTTTTGCTCTTATCGTAACGGTTGTTCCGCTCGCCAACCGATCGTAAATATTCATCGGAAGCGTAAAGTTTTGCTCTCCCATAACGATCGTTCCGTCCGCCTTGAACGTAATGACGTACGCATTATCATTGATTTTCCCGAGCACCAACGAAATTTCACCGCTTACGTATTTTGTTACGTCAAACGTCATAATGAAACTTTCGGAATATCCTTTCGTAATAAACGCAGCTTTTTCTTCTGTTTTTATCAAAAGCGCACCGTCCGCGATGCCTGCGTTTCCAACGACTTCAAAGTTTCTTCCGTCAAAATACCCTTGATCGAAATTCGTCATCGCCGTCGATTGCGTCGATTGCTCGTTTACGATAATCTCCGTTTGCGCAGTTTTTTTAACCGCGCCGTCTTCTCCCGTAACTCGATATGTTACGATATACACGCCCGCTTTTTCAAACGTATAAACACCGTTTTCTACTGCGATTTCCGTTTCTCCGTCTGCTACGGTTATCGATAAGCGATCTTCTTCCGTCAGATTATTGACCACAGGCGTTAAATTGATCTCTCTTCCCTTTTCCGTTACCTTTTCGATGCCGCCGAGCATGATTTCAACCTCCGGTACGGGAATGTATTTCCCCGTAGGCGCACGCCAAGAAAGCATGGTTTTTGCCCCTGCAAAATCGATGCCGACCGCACCGTTCAGCGAAAACGTTTCGGTATTTAATTTATCGTAAGCAAAATCGGTTTTAGCCACCAACCGATCGTTTTGGTCGGTAACGGTAATTTTGTAAATATATCCGCTTGACGTCCCCGTTCTTGCAAACATGGAAAGATACATTCCGTTGCTTATTTCGCCCCGATACATTCCGGGAATCGTATCGATTATCCGAATGTAGGTATCTTCCGCAAGCGCATAAACAGTCGTATCGCCGTTATCCTCAACCGAAATTTTAAGCGTAGTCTCGCACATCGTAAAATCGTTCTCGTATTTTACAAAAGACGACAAAAACGACGTTGTCCACGGAGTGTAGACAGTCTCCTTCGTCATGAAGAACAGTTTGGACGCATACGGAGAAGAGTCGTCCGGTTTTGTCATAAACCCTACGCCGAATGCCGTTAAATTCGACACGTCGAGATCAATATACACGTTGGAAGCGCCGTTTATTACGGTTCGATACGTCATTACGCCGTCATCAACGTATTCGGGTTTAATCACCATTGCGCCGCGCTTATCGGCAGCATACGCTTCGGGCGTTACAAATTGCCTCTCCTCCGTACTGTAAATAAAACTTACGTCTTCCTTTACACGCTCTAAAAGCGTTTCGTTCTCTACCAACGTGAAACCGCTTTTAACAGTAAAGCGATCGCCGTCCTTTAACGTCCATTCGCCGGAATCCGCCAAACGAACCTGCACTTTATGCGAAACACTGTCGATTACCACGATATTGTTAAGCGTTTCCTTTGTCCCGTCCGCACGACAATATTCTACGTTTGCAAGTTGTTCGGCAAACGCCGTCCACTGCGCCGCAGTCGTATTCATCGTAAAGACCAAATACGGTAAGCCGTAACCGTCTCCGCTTACGAACACGGGCGCACTCGTCATTTCTAATTCGACGTTTTCCTGTTCGGACTCAGGAATCGCCTGCGTATATACTAATTTCCCGTCGACAAGAGAGTTCTCGATCGCACCCGTCCAAAACATATCGGAGATTTTTGCGCTTGTGAATCTCTCTTCTACAACCGTTCCGTTCACACAGGTTGCCTTAAAGCCGTAAAAATGCATCACGCTCGTATTAGAGGAATTTCTGAAAAAGAATCCGAGCGTATACGATTCTGCGGAAACTTCCGTCTTAAAATGTTCCGTCAACTCGTCTGTAATTTGAACGTACTCCGTAATTTGCGGATTGCTGCCGCCATAGGTTGCGGAAGGCTCGATCGATTTTGCATAAAGAACAACGTCGCCGTCCGCATTTACTTCCATTTTGATGCGAACGCGAAAATACATCTGCACGCCCCAGAAATTCTCGTTATAATTTTGATAAGCCGTCGGATTTGCCAACCCGGTCGGTCTCCAAGGCGTATAAACCGTCTGCGAATTTGCAAAGAACAAGCCGCTGCTGTACGGATTTCCGCTATTTGCATCCGCCGTCAAACCGAAACCGAACACGGTATCCTGAAAACAGGCAAAGGCGATATCATACTCAACGGTAACCGCACCCGACAACGTTGTTTTATAATAAAACGATTGATCGCCGGCATATTCCGTTTGAACGGCAATACTGCCCTCCGTTGCCGCAAATGCTTTTTTTGAAACTTTTTCAACCCCCAAGGCAGCCACGCACGATACCGACAGTACAAGGCTTAACACCAAAGTCCATATCTTTTTCATCCCTTTTCACCTCTTATTATTTTAATAAACCGTACGATTTGTTTTCTTCCGCAAAATTTTCGGCATAATCGCTTATCGCCTCTTTATCAAGCGAAAGATTCGCAATCGACACGTTTGTAACGGCAAAATTGCCGTAATAGTTCGTACAAATCGCAAAATACCCGTAAGTATCGACATCTGTCATTACGACTCTCGGAATCGCAAGAACGCTATCCGGTTGATCGTCATATTTATAGTAAAGAGTAATCGTTCTGTTATTTACCACCAACATTACGTTGAGTTTTTTGTGCGTCGAGCCTGCTTTTCCGAAATCTTCAAAAATATTTTCGGCAGCCCTTACCGAAGTTGTATCTCCGTCGAATTTACTCTTCCCGATGCTTTCGATGCACATATTGCCGATTACGTTGTCCGAAACATTTCGCGGAGAGAGCGTTATCGTTTCGCATTTTGAAAAATCATCCGCATACGACTGTTTTCCTACGCTGAACCCGATCCAATTACACGCGGCAACAGAATCGATCGCGCCTTGCGAGATATCAAACAAATCAAATTTCACCACGTAATCCGCATACATATTTTTTGTTCCGAAAAACGCGCCTTGATCGGCATTGATAAAGTCTACTTCTCCTTTGTTTGCAAAAACACTGCCGACGGTATACCAATCTTTCGTCGAAATATACGGTTTTCCGTTTTCTTTCAGTTCGGTAAAGTCTATTGCCATACTCTTTTCCGCAGAATCCTTTAACGAATAGACGGTTACCTCTACGTCGTCTACTGTAAAAGACGTCCCGACGTCCGATTTCATTCCGATTTTTCCGTCAATATCCGAAACGTCCTTCACGGTCGTCGCCTTATTTCCGTCTACCCAAACGTCAATCTCACCCGTGGCTTTTACTTTAAACTGAATTTTATGATAAGAATCGGACAAAAGGTTTCCGAGATCGTACTCCGTTCCCTTATAAGTCAAAACCGTCGTTTTTTTATCATCGTCCGTTTCCTTATCGGAAAACGTCATAACAGTCCTTCCGTTACCCATCAAAAACGAAGAACCTTGACTATCCGTTTTTACTCTTGCAGACACGTCGTAACAGTTGATCAACTTTCTGTCTGCAACAAATTCCGTTTTACTCGTAAGTTCGCTATTTTCTCCGATCACCGCTTCGGCGACGATGCCCGTACGATATCGATCAGCCTTTTCGCCCTTAAACGAATTCCAAAGACGAAATTCTTTGGTCGCATCCGCAGGGGTTGCTCCGTAAATCATATCGATCGCATCGTCTTCGAGATTATGCGCAGGTTGCCAAAAGATACCGTCTTGATCGGTTATTTTAATGTTTCCGATATTGGCAATTCCGCCGGAGGACATCGAACCGAACCCGAAATAGCCCTTCAGAGAAAGCCCCGTCAGCGTTCCTTTCTTTTCTCCGTAAGATTGCTCTTCTTGCGTCGGATCGTATTCACAGTAATAGAAATCGGCTTTATTATCGACCAACTGCTCTCCCACGTCGCAAACAAATTTAAGTGCGTAAACCGTACCGTCGTTTTTCATGGAAAGCGGAATTTGACTAAGTTGTCCGTTTTCCGTAGCGATAACGTCCATCGCCTTGTAATTGACAAGCGCGCTGTTATGTATCACAAGCACGTTACCGTAAATGCCGGAAGTATCGCCTATTGTTAAAAAATTCAAATCGAAAGAATCCAACCCGATATAAAATGCCGCCCATTCGCTTGCGCCCATGTTCCGGGAAAGGGTAAATTCGATCGTATAGTCGTCCGTAAGAGCCTTTCCGCCCGTTCCGTCAAAATCTTTTCCGACCCAATTGACCGCCGAGGAGAATTCACCGCTTTCGATCTGAATCGCACCGCCGCCGGAAGATACCTCGACGCTTCCGGCGATATCCCATTTTTCGACGTCGATCGTTGCCGCATTAAAGTTGTCGGAAAACGCCGTTTCTTTCCTCGACGACGCTTCCGCGTTCTTTCCGCCGGAAAACAAAACGTTTCCGCATAGGGCTGTCGCCAACGTCATTCCTGCTATCAAAGTTGCAATTTTCTTTTTCATATTCCCTCCTTGCGCCGATTTTTACAACGCTTTTTATTTCTTTTACAATTAGTATTCAACATCCGGAACAAGTTTGTTAACGACTCGCTTAATCAACAATACGAACGGAATCCCGATCAACGAGAAAAACAGTCCTATCGCCGCGGCTTCCTCCGTTGCGCCCGCTTCCATCAAAGAAATAACCCTTAACGCTACCGTCCCCGTATTGCCGTTTACGCCGCCGCTCGTTCCACATAACAGCATCGGTTGCAAATAATAACTGAACACGCCCAACGAGCCTATGATAAATAAAGTAGATATGGTCGGCATCGTAAGCGGAAGAATAATTTGAAACATTTCCGTTCCGATGCTTGCACCGTCAAGTTTTGCCGCCTCCATTACCTCTTGGGGAATGCGTTCCATCGCTCCGTTGATCAATACGATATCGTACCCCAAACCTGCCCACACGCCGAAAAGGAATACAAGCGGCATTGCTGTCGGACTCATAGACGAAAACCAGTCCTCTTTCAGGCCGAACCAATCGGATAACAGCACGCTTATCGGTCCGAAATCAACGTTGAACATATACTTAAACGACATCGCAAGCACCACGACGGAAAGCATCGACGGCAAGAAAAATATTACCCTGAACGCATTTGAAAAAGGTACTTTTTTAAATAAAAAGAACGCAGAGAAAAAAGACAAAGGCAATATTATGAAATTTTGAACGGGGAAACACCACAGAGAATTTTTCAAATTATTGGCAAGAATAAAATCTTCTCCCAAAATCATATTTTTAAAAATCTCTATAAATCGAGTAAATCCATACCATTCGTACACGGCAGTTGACGTATTGAACTTAAAAAACGTCAGAAAAAACGTGTTGGCGTTCGTATACACCCAAAACACCAAAAAATGCAATACCGACCAGGAAAGCATAAACGTTATAAACAGATGTTTTTTTAGATTAACTTTCTTCTTATTGTTTTTCATCGCTGTCCCTTTATAACCGAACGATTCGTTCGGAAAATCAATTTTTCGAGTAAAATCTTATGCACGTTCCGATTAAATCAATTTAAGCCAAGTGTTCCATTTTGCTTTTGCGTTGTCGTACATATTATCGAAAAGCATTTGCGGCGTTTTCTTTTCCGTCCCCGCAAGTTGCCCGTAAACGGTAGTAGAACCGTACGGATCCCATTGCCGAATCCCGGCATACGTATAAATGGGGCTGTCGGAAACACGCCACATTTTTACGCTGTTTTCGTAGTACGATACGCTGCTTTTCGCAAAAGAAGAAAGACCTTCTATCATTGTAGGCTTATAATTGAACGGTCTCGGCATTCCCGTATGAAGCGTGAATTTTTCCACCCATTCCGGTCTGTTCATAAACGCAAGAAAGGCTTTTGCCGCTTTTACGTTTGCCGCATTCTTCGGTATATAAGCAAAATCGCCTGCCTCCGTATTGCACAACTGAATAATATTGCCCGATTCGTCCGTTTTTGCACCGTCGATTGCCGGAGTCGGCATAAACGCCATCTCAAAATCAGCCGAAATAAAATCCTTCACCTCATTCTCGATCCAACTTCCGGTAGGAATCATCGCCGCCTTGCCGGAAACAAACTGCCGCTGCGCATCCATATGATCTCTTCCCATCGGTCGATCGATACTATTTTTCCATTCGCCGTTTTCGCTTACAAATAATGTCTGCCATGCCTCCAATGCCTTTTTTCTGCCAACGTCGTTGAAAACCTCGGGACTTTCAAAACTCCAAAATTCCTGCCATTTTTCAACGCCGGAATACTGAGCCCACCAGCACATCGTTACAAAATCCCAATAGCCCATTTCTTCGCCGCCCCACGAAAAAGGCGTAATGCCCTTTGCGTTCAACTTATCGCAAAGATCTAAGAGTTCCGAAAACGTTTTCGGCGGATTATCGTAACCAACGGATTTCAAATAATCGACGTTATAAACAATCCCGACTGTACCGGCTGTCCATGGCATTACCCAAAAACTCTTTTCGGAATCTGCGGTTTTCGCAGTCTTTCCGTAATCGATATAATCGGCGCACATAATATCCGAAAGCGTAAGCCCGTCTGTCTTTCCGTCCTCGGAATAAACCGTAGTCCCCTCAACAGAATAGGTGCTGCTAATCGTTCTTTCGTATGCACCGCTCCCGAACGTCGCACTAAACGTTCCGTCGTAAAGGTCGTCCAACGGTGCAAGATAATCGTTCTGAACGTACTTTTGCCAATTGGTATATAAAATAAACGCAACGTCAGGGAGATTCCGATCGGACTCCAACCAAGTATAACTGTTTTCCGTCGCCTTAGAATCGTCCGTAAGTTCAACCTTTATCAGCGTTTCTTCTTCAAACGCCTTTGCGAGTTCATTGATCCACTTACTTCCGGTTCCCCCGTTATAATAAGTAATTTTAAGTGTTCCGTTCTTTCCCACGTCCGGATTCGAATCGTCTTTTTCCGTCGTACCGCAAGCCGAGAAAAACACAAATGAAACCAAAACGAGCATCAATGCAACAATTCTTTTCATTTTTTCAGACTCCTCACTTCTGTTTTATAAATATATTATAATTAAGTTTACTCTTGTTCGTCAAGTATATAATTTATACAGGTTTCACAAAAACACCTCATTATATGACCTTTCACCGCCTAAAAACATACAAAAAAACGGGACTCATCCATTCTCAGACGTTCCCGTTTCTATGTATTTTCTATATATTTTATCGCAAGCACGCTAATTGCTTACCTTTGCGTTAAACACCTTATGAATAACGTTATCGTTTTTCCCCGATATAAAGCACACTCGCAACATTTCGCTCGCGCTTTCTATCAGCGTGCCGATCGGAATATGCACGGTGTTACAACTTTTTGTATCGTAATTAAGCAAATCGTTTTCGGCAAAACCGTAAATTACGTAGTCCCGTTCCCTTACCTTACCGAATTGCCGTAACACTTCTTCTACCGTTTCGGCAAGATTTCCTCCATACAAATTAAATCCCATTTTTTTAGAAAGATTCCGTTCTACAAAACCGGTAAGCCTCTCTATATAGTCGCTTGATCGACAATCGAATAACATATCCGCATAATCTTTAATTCCGACTTTATTCTCCATAAAATCCTCAAATCCGGCACGCCGATCTTCATTCACCACGATATCCTTGTCACCGTCGCCGATATACGCCCAAGCAGAACACTTGTCTTGTAATATTTTTTTCATGATCAAAACAGATCCCAAATAATCGTCAACGTAAGTCGCGTCGCAATGCAACCAACGCGGCGGCTTTCCAAGAAGTACATACGGAATATTCAAAGACTTTAACAATGCGTAATTGGTTCTCGATACGTTTCCTCGCGTTCTCGACGGCACGATCATGCAACCATCTATCTGCTCCTCACCGATTTTTAAAAAACTGTTGTATTCCATTCGCTCGTTATCATTATAAAAAACATACAGTTTCCAATTCAGCAATTCAAGACGAGATTGAAGGCATTTTTTTATTTCCGTTAGAAACTCTCTATCGTCCGGAATCACAAGCGCAATCTTCTTGCCACCGTATTGACTGAACGAGTCACATTCTTTCGTGTAATCCGCACTCACTCCGGTCACAATGCGCGCTCTCCCGGCAGTAACGCTTAGCCATCCTGCGTTTTCAAGCATTTTAAAGGCTTTTCTTACCGTCATTCTCGAAACGTTAAATCTCATGGTAGCACGCTCTTCCGATTCTATTTTATCCCCTTTCAACAATTCGCCGTTCACAATCCGTTCCCGATAATAATTTGCAATCTGCTCAGCCATCGTATATACTTTATCCATTTTACAACTCCCTCAACGCCTTTCTATAAAAAGCGAATCTACAAATCGTCTAAATTTACCAAATCGCAAAATTTCGCGATTTTTCTTGCTTGTCCTAATAGTCGTTGATATTATCGCAATCATTTTTCGTCTCATAAAACCTGACTTTTTTCGAAGTCAAATTGAAATTTTATCGTCGGGCTTAACAACCATTGTTACTGCAATATAAGTTTATATATATTCTATAGGTAAAACCACTAAATCATCCGCAAGATATAGTTTATTATCATA
>CAYRPB010000031.1:0-1278 GCA_964426105.1 uncultured Clostridia bacterium
TTATATATGTTATGTACACCTCATACTTCCACACGTTTTGCAAGGAAGAAATTTTCGTTTAATAAAAAGGAGAAAATACATTCCCCCCACTCGCACTGCGAGTGGGGGTATATTTCATTGCCTAATCTTCCAAGGCAGATGCTTACAATTGCAAGTCTCCGCCCCCATTCCCCTAGTCTGCACTCGCAAAGCGAGTGCAGACTAGGGGAATGGGGGAGAAGAAAGAAAAAATATTTTTCATTCATTATAATTTTCTGCTATTCTATTTTTCTTTTGAAAAAAAGAATAGCCTCTCAATGAGAAAATCGCTCTTTCTACATGCTTTGCGAGGAAGGAATTTTCGTTTAATAAAAACATAAACTTTACGTTCACACAAATATCATATTATACTTCTTAGGTCCTACAGCCACCACACGCTCTGCGTGTGGTGGCTCTCATATATTTCATCAATCAATCTTCCAAGGCAGAGACTTGCGAACGCAAGCCTCTGCTTATTTTACCCTAGATTTCACACGCAAAGCGTGAGATATGGGGAGAAAAACTCAAAAAATGGTTTTCCGTTTGTCTTCTGCTGTTCTGTTTTTCTTTTGAAAAACAGAACAGCCTCTCAATGAGAGAATCACTCTTTCTACATACTTTGCGAGGAAGGAATTTTCGTTTAATAAAAAACATAAACTTTACGTTCACACAAATATCATACATACCTCTCATGCCCTACATTCCCCCACACGCAAAGCGTGTGGGGACTTTCATATATTCATCAATCAATCTTCCAAGGCAGAGACTTGCGGTTACAAGCCTCTGCTTATTTTCCCCTAGATTTCACACGCTTTGCGTGTGAAATCTAGGGGAAAAAGGATAGAAAAAATTTATTTTTTCACTTTATTTTTCATTATGCGAAATTCCACTCGCTTTGCGCGAGGGACTTTATTATAAAAAATAAGAAAAATTACTTCACCTCACACGAGAATTTCTCACTCGCGTAGCGAGAGAGAAATTCTTGTGTAATAAAAAATATAAAACACATTCCGTACAGACCATATGCCCACTACATACAACACTTCACGTATAACCATATACACCTCATATATAGTATATACATTACAGCCGCTCACACTGTCCCCTCACTCGCAAAGCGAGTGAGGGGACGGTGTTTTTCATATATTTCACTACAAAAATTCTCCAAGCCTTTGCTTCTTTATCTTAGATTTCATATGCTTTGCATGTGGAATCTAAGATAAAGAGAGAAACAAAGAACACGAGAGTTTCCACTCGCTT
>CAYRPB010000031.1:1378-15261 GCA_964426105.1 uncultured Clostridia bacterium
TAAAACGAAAAGAGGCGTTGGGTCTGCTTGCCGTTAGATTAAGAATTTTGTTTTTTATTAAAAATCTAATAATACGATTTATACGTTCAAAAATGGATAATAATGAAGAACGAATCGGAGGAAAGAATGAAACGAGTGGGTCTTGTGGGATTGGGAACCATTACTAAGAATTATTTACAGGGGCTGCAAAGCAGTTCGCTTTTGTGTTTGGCGGCGGTTTGCGATATTTCTTTATATGCAATTGCAAAAGACGATTATGCGGCGTATCCGTTTTATAACGATTATAGGGAAATGATAGAAATTGAACGTTTGGATTATGTCATTATTTCCACGACGCCGGATTTGCATTTCGATATCGCGATGTGGGCGCTTACCCACAATACCAATGTTATCGTTGAAAAACCCGCCACCGTCAATATAGAGCAATACAATTTACTTTTAAAAACCGCTTGGGAACAAAGATTGATATTCAAGGTAATGTTTCATTGGCAGTTCGGTGAAGAAATATTGCGATTTAATCAATTATTCGACGCAAAAAAAATAGAAGAAATTCACGTGGAGGTATATGACGCATACTGTCAAAACGGTATAGATATTGATGACAATAAAGTGAATTTAATGGGGACATGGTTGGATAGTGGAGTAAATATCTTATCTATGCTTAAACTTTGGTTACCGTTTGAAAATATCTGTATCAAAAGCGTTGAAACTCAAAAATGCACAAAAACGCAATTGCCCGTTTACATAAAATTAAATTTGACAGTAGACGGTGTAAGGACGGAGATTCTTATTGATTGGAGAAAAAATATCGATCGTAAATTATCGTATTTGATATACGACGGCAGAAAAATCACAATCGATCATTCCGCTCAGAAAATTATCGACGGTGAAAAAATTATCAGTTGTGTTGAAAAAGAGCGTTTGATTCAACATTATTATAATTATTTTAAGAATTATAACGAACATACGGATGAGGTATCCGCTGTCGCTATACATAAAATTCTTTTCGAGGTGAACGAGCGATTATGAAAAATTTACTTATAAAAATCGTAAAATTTTTCAAGGTTGACGGTACGGCGAAATACGTTGTGCAGATTCTTATTTTCTCTTTGGCGATTGTAGGTTTTGTCATTCTAACGGCGCAGGATATTACAGGCGGTATCATCGAAACCATTATCGGTTTTCTGTTTTCCGCACTCTTTTTATATATTTTTCGTATTATCGTAAATCAGCTGGAGGACAAACTGAAAATCAACTATGATACGGAAGATTTATTGCGTATCTACAACGGCGGAAAAGATTATAAAAAAGAACTGTTTTTTAACGGAACAAAAGCGGAATTTGCCTATGCGGCTACTTTGGTAAACGATAACTTTCGTTTTGAAATTAAAGACGATCCCGAAAAGATGTTCGAGTTGGACGATTTTATAATGGGTAATTATGAAACGCTTTTTTCGGCGCACACCAATTCTACTAAAATAAACGATATTACCGTTCGTTTGGATAAGTATGAAGAAAAAGACGGGGTATATACGCTCCATTTGTCTCGCAGTACATATTTTAATCATTTGGTAACCAACAGGGCGATGGATTTTATTTTATTTGAAGATATTTCCTTGCGAAAAGTATATGAATTTGGTCCACTCATTTCTTCGTATGAAAAATCGAAAATGTCCAATCACGTTGGGGTAAACGCTTTGGTGTTTTTAAGCGACGGAAATTTATTGGTACCAAGAAGAAAAAAAGATTCTACCATTTCCAAAAATAAAATTACTTCTTCCATTGCCGTAAAATTAAACGTTCCCAAAACCGAAAGCGGAAAAATAGACGAGGACTATTTTTTTAAGCAGACAATTATGGACAATTTAAGCGCACGAACGAAAATAAAACCGAAATACTTATCGTCCGAAAACATTGAGATTGATTTTTTAGGTTTCGGACAGAACCTGTATGAAGGTGGCAAGCCGCAGTTTTACTACGCCGTTTATTTGCACGATATCGACACCGAAAAATATTTTATGTTTGAAAAAGAGCAAGACGATTTTGTCAAATTAGACGTAGATAAATGTATTTACGTTGCCGATTACGCTTCGTTCCGTTTTGAAAAAAATAGAATTTCTTTCGATTCCGTATGGCAGGACGGAAAACATAAACGTATGGTTTTTGGCTATGAAATGTCCTATTTATGTAATCTTTGGCACTATGAAGAAAAACAAAAAAATAAGCATGAAAATGATAAAATAATGAAAAATAATAATTTGTCAAATTAAGTGCATCACTGTTCAAGAAAAAATGGTGAATTATATTATCAAATGCAACATTTGAAAAAACAGACGGTTTATATACTATATATTATAATATAAGAGAAAAAGTTTGCTTGCAAGGACTTTTTCACACCGTATATCGAAATACGTTGTTTGCAATTCTGTGAATGCGAGTCTGTTCAATTATATAGTAAAGGAAAAACGTAGTCGTTTTTTTGCGTTACAATCGTGCTCGTTATTTGCTGAAACGCAAACAACAGTCGTATATCGAAATACGTTGTTTGTAATTCTGTGAATGTGAGGCTGTTCAATTATATAGTAAAGGAAAAATGAGTGCTTTTTTGCGTTACTATTGCGTCCGTTATTTGCTGAAACGAAAACAACAACCGTATATAAAAATATGGCGTTTGTAATTCCGGATAAACAAAACGTTGAGAGGCGACGGGATCTATTGTATATAAACGAAATTATTTCACGAGTGGAGAATTGTTATGCCGAAAGAGAAAGCAGCGAGAAATAAAACCATTGATACGTCGTTAGAGGACGGCACTTGTTTTTTGGAACGGTGTATTGCGGTTGATCGAACGATCGGACAGATTGATCTCGTTACGGATAAAACGGTTTTGGGCGATTTTTTTCAAGTCGCGCCCTTTCTTCCGTGCGAAAGCGTTGATTTGATCGTTGCCGATCCGCCCTATAATTTGCGGAAAAAGTTTAACGAAAGTACTTTTTTGAAAAAGAGCGATGCGGATTACGAGACGTACACGCGGCAATGGCTTGCCGTTGTTTCTCCGCTTTTGAAGCCGAACGGTTCTATTTACGTTTGCTGTGATTGGAAAACGAGTTTGACGATCGGTCGCGTGCTGGGCGAATTTTTTCAAGTACGTAACCGTATTACTTGGCAACGCGAAAAGGGCAGAGGCGCGAAAGCGAATTGGAAAAACGGCTTAGAGGATATTTGGTTTGCCACAAAAGGGGAAGATTACACGTTTCATTTGGACGCCGTAAAAATTCGCAAGCGCGTGATTGCTCCTTATCGTACGGACGGTGTTCCGCGCGATTGGCAAGAATCGGACGTCGGAAAGTACCGCGATACTTGTCCGTCTAACTTTTGGGACGATATCACAATTCCATTTTGGTCTATGACGGAGAACACTGCGCACCCGACGCAAAAGCCCGAAAAACTGATTGCAAAAATGATTTTGGCAAGTTCAAACGTCGGCGATCTCGTATTCGATCCGTTTTTAGGCTCAGGCACGACGAGCGTTGTTGCTAAAAAGTTAAATCGGCATTATTTGGGAATCGAATCGGACAAGCAATATTGCGTATGGGCGGAGCAACGGTTGGAAGCGGCGGAATCGAAGCCTGAAATTCAAGGCTACGAAAACGGTGTTTTTTGGGAACGAAATATACCGTTAAAACGAAAGCCCTTCGTTCGTTGATTGCTGGCAAAGGGCTTTTATCATTGCGACGGTTTCGATTTTTCAGAGTTTTTTTAAGAAAGGAATCCCGTTCTTTTCTAAAAATTCGCAGGCGAAGCGAACTCTATCCGCGCGGTAATCTTCCATGCGGTGACCATCGAATCCGACGCTCAATTGCAAACCGCTTTCTTTGACGAGTCGTTGTTGTTCCTCGTTGCGGAAAAATTCCTTTACATATTCGTGTTCTCTGTATTGGTGAACGGAATCGTAACTGACGTTTAGTTCGAATAGAATATTATGCGCTTTTAACGCTTTTAAGTAGGGAAGGGGATCAAGTTCCTTGTTTTTCATAAAGGAGAACAGGTCGGTATGCGCGATAATGACGGGGATATGAAAATCCTTTGTGTATTCCAAAATATCGCCGTGCATAATGCTTTCCGCCTGATCTAAATTTTCCACAAGGCAATAATCGAAGCGCGTTAGCCGCGAACGGTCTTGCAGTTGTAAACCGGGGAGCGTACAAAGTTCGATGCCGCAATACAGCGTGATTTGATCTTTGTATGTTTCTTTCAGAGTCCCGATCTCTTTGAGATATTCTTCCGTTCGTTTGCCGATCCCGTAGTTATGGTCGGAGATTCCTAAAACGTCCACGCCGTGACCGATCATGGCTTGAACGAGATCTTCCGGGTTATCTCTTCCGCAATTGGAATATTTTGTATGAGAATGAAAATCCGCTAACATATTACCCTCCGTTGAGTTTTTATCGATAAAAAGCGCGCAAAACAAGTTTTTTGCAACTATCATTGCCTTGCGTTTTGCTAATACAAACCGTCGTTTTTTGTTGAAATGCGACGCTTATAAACCCTTGCAAGCAAGTTCGCTCACCGATATTGTATCACAAGGGTGGAAAAAAGTAAATGCAAACGGTGTGTTTTGAGGAAAAATTCGCCTCTTAAAAAACAGACGAGCGTGTGCGTTCTTTCTTCAAGAGTTGTCGTATAGCAAGATATTTTTCTCTTTCAAAAGGGCGGCGTTTGTTTTTTATTTGACAAACATTCGTCGCTGTGCTACAATAGATAAAACATTTGTTCGCATCTTTTTTGCGTTCGGTAAAGGGGATAAAATTCCCTCGAAAACACATACTGAGCGTGTATGTTGGACGGACGAGGAAAAAGCCTGTTAAAGGCGATCAACGAAATCTGCGACGGGCGGTATAAAATCGTTTCTTACGGTGAACTTGTAGAGCGGTTACCGCCGTATTACGGAATGAACGAAGAGGACGTGAAATTCGGGCTTTCCGTTCTTGCTTCGCGCGATTACGTCAGCGTAAAGTATCAAGACGACGCGGACGTTTGCGTTTGTCCGCTTCCTAAGGGGAAACGTCTTTTTGAGGACGAAGCGGACGAACGGGCGAAAGAGTACGAAAATCGCCGTTCGGATTTCGTTGCGTGCTTTTGGGGTGCGTTTGCAGGCGGTTGTGCCTCCGTGCTTTTGAGTTTGCTGGTGCTTGCTCTGGGGCGGTTGCTATGCTGAACGCGCGCGAGGACGCCGTTTTGACGGCGGTATTGCGTTTTTGCGGCGCACGCGGCGGTACGCTTGTTTCTCCGCAAGATTTGCTCGCCGCCTTGAAAAAGAGAGAAGGCTTTACGGAGGAGCGGTTGGAGCGCGTGCTTTCCGCGCTCGAAATGGACGATTATTTGGACGTCGTTTATTCCGATCGCAAGGGAGAGCGCGTTTATTGCGTAACGTTGCACGCAAAGGGGATCGGGTATCTCAGGAGCAAACAGGTTCAAAAGCGAAATTTAATCTTTCGAACGGGCGTAACGGTCGCGCTTGCCGCGGTCAGTTTTGTAATCGGATTGATTTTAAGGGCTATATTTACATGAAAGAGTTTGTCTTACGTTCTAAATTTCAGCCGACCGGCGATCAGCCGCAGGCGATCGAAAAACTTACGGAAGGAATCCGCGACGGCTTGCGCACGCAGGTTTTATTGGGCGTTACCGGCAGCGGTAAGACGTTCACCATGGCGAACGTCATAAAAAATTGTAACCGCCCGTCCTTGGTGATCGCGCACAACAAGACGCTTGCCGCGCAGCTTTGCAATGAGTTTCGGGAGTTTTTCCCCGAAAACCGCGTGGAATTTTTCGTTTCTTATTACGACTATTATCAACCGGAAGCTTATATTCCGAGTACGGATACGTATATCGAAAAGGATCTCGCCATCAATGACGAGATCGATAAACTGCGCCATTCGGCGACTTGCTCGTTGGCGGAGCGGAGAGACGTGATCGTCGTCGCGTCTGTTTCGTGCATTTACGGCTTGGGCGCACCCGAGGAGTATTACCGTCTTGCGGTTTCTCTTCGACCGGGCATGGAGATTAGTCCGAACGAACTGATGCGGCGGCTTGTCGGAATTCAATACGCGCGAAAGGACGTGGATTTTTCGCGTTCTTCTTTCCGCGTTCGGGGGGATACGGTGGATATTTTTCCGTCTGGCAATACCGAGATCGTCATTCGCGTAGAGTTTTTCGGGGACGAAATCGACCGCATTTGCGAGGCGGAATACGTGACCGGTAAGGTGATTTCCGAATTGAAGCACGCTGTGATTTTCCCGGCGAGCCACTATGCCGTCGAAAGCGAAAAAATGAAAAACTGTCTGACCGCGATCGAAGAGGATTTGTCGGGCGAGGTGAAAGTCTTTCAAGATGCGGAGAAATTGTTAGAGGCGCAACGGTTAGGGCAACGGACGCGTTACGATATTGAAATGATGCGCGAGATCGGCTATTGCAAGGGCGTGGAAAATTATTCCCGTTATTTTGACGGCAGAAGTCCTGGCGAGCCTCCTTTTACGTTGTTGGATTATTTTCCGCAAGATTTTCTTCTTTTTATCGATGAGAGCCATATGACCATTCCGCAAATTCGCGCGATGTATGCAGGCGATCTGTCGCGCAAAACGAATCTCGTCAATTACGGATTCCGCATGCAGTCCGCCTATGATAACCGCCCGTTGACGTTCGGTGAATTTGATTCTCGCGTCGGGCAGATGGTGTGCGTTTCGGCAACGCCCGCGCCCTACGAATTGGGGGAAGCGGGGCAAGTGGTGGAACAGTTGATTCGTCCGACGGGACTGTTGGATCCCGTCGTCGAGGTTCGCCCGACAAAGGGACAAATAGACGATTTGCTCTCTGAAATTCATCGCGTTACGGCGGAAAAAAGTCGCGTTTTGGTGACGACGTTGACCAAGAAAATGGCTGAGAGTTTGACCGAATACTTAAAGGAAAGCGGCGTTAAGGTGCGCTACATGCATTCGGATATCGATACGTTGGAGCGCATCGATATCGTGACGGGACTCAGGAAGGGGGAATTTGACGTTTTGGTCGGGATCAACCTTTTGCGAGAAGGATTGGATCTTCCCGAAGTAAAACTCGTCGTCATTTTGGACGCGGATAAGGAAGGCTTTTTACGGAGCGAAACCGCGATGATTCAAACTATCGGGCGAGCGGCGCGTAACAGCGAGGGACGCGTGATCATGTATGCAGACGAGCGGACGGGAAGCATGGATCGTGCGATTCGCGAAACGGAGCGTCGCCGCGCCGTGCAGGACGAATACAATCGTAAGCACGGGATTGTTCCGAAAACGATCGTAAAGGAGATCGGTAACTCGTTGGAGATCACGCGCAAGGTGGATCGCACGGCGGAGATCGCCGCAAAGGATATCCCCGACGAAATTGAAAAATTGAAGGCGTTGATGAAGATCGCGTCTGCGAATTTGGATTTTGAAAAGTGTATCGAGATTCGCGATACGCTGGCAAAACTGAAACTGAAAATGAGAAAGTAATATGCAAGAATTTATTCAAATCAAAGGTGCTAAAGAAAATAATCTGAAAAATATCGACGTAACGATTCCGCGTGAAAAGTTGGTCGTGTTTACGGGCGTTTCGGGGAGCGGAAAATCCACGCTCGCCTTTGAAACCATATTTGCGGAAGGGCAACGGCGGTACGTCGAGAGCCTTTCCAGTTACGCGCGTATGTTTTTGGGACAAATGGAGAAACCGGACGTCGAGTCCATCGAGGGACTTTCGCCCGCGATTTCCATCGATCAAAAAACGACGTCAAACAACCCCCGTTCCACGGTGGGAACGGTGACGGAAGTTTACGATTATTTTCGTCTTTTGTTCGCACGCGTCGGAGAACCGCATTGTCCGAAGTGCGGCAGAAAGATCGAACGGCAGACGGTGGATCAGATCGCCGATCGCGTCATGTCGATGCCGACGGGTAGCAAAATTTACGTAAACGCTCCCGTCGTGCGCGGCAGAAAGGGCGAATATACCAAGCAATTCGAGGGGTATCGCAAATCGGGCTATGCGCGCGTGGAAGCGGACGGCATCGTTTACGGGCTGGACGAAGAAATTAAGTTGGATAAAAACGTCAAGCATAATATTTCGGTCGTCGTAGACCGTCTTGTCGTCAAAGAGGGGATCGAACAGCGTTTGACGGACAGTTTGGAAACAGCCTTGAAGTTGGCAGACGGGCTTGTCGTCGTATCTTGTGAGGGCAAAGAGGAACTTTATTCCACAAAATATGCTTGTCCGATCTGCAATATCAGTATCGAAGAGATCGAACCGCGGCTGTTTTCCTTTAACAATCCGTTCGGCGCGTGCCCGGATTGTTCGGGGTTGGGATTCCGCATGGAACTGGACGAAAATTTAGTCGTTTCGGATAAAAACAAATCCTTGCGCGAGGGGGCTATGACGATTACGGGGTGGAATCTCGATACGGGCAAGATGACCGAAATGTATTTCACGGCGTTGTCCAAACACTACGGATTTAGTCTGGATACCCCGGTTAAGGATCTTCCCAAGGATATTTATCATATGCTTTTATACGGCAATAACGGGGAGAAGATTAAGTTGGAATATGCCACGCGTTCGTTTTCCGGCAGTTATGAGTCGGCATGGGAGGGGATTATTCCCAATCTCGCGCGGCGTTATCGGGAAACGTCCTCCGATTATACGAAAAGCGAGATCGAAAAGTATATGACGACCACGCCTTGCGATACGTGTAAGGGAAAACGACTCAAAAAAGAGGCTCTTTCCGTTTTGGTGGGCGGTAAAAATATCGCGGAGTTGTGCGATATGCCCGTCGATCGGCTGAGCGCGTTTATCGACGCGCTTGTGCTGACGCCGACGCAAAGTTTGATTGCGGATTCTATTTTGAAAGAAATCAAAGCGAGGCTTTCTTTTTTGACGAACGTGGGACTTTCCTACCTCACCTTGTCGCGCAGCGCAGGGACGCTTTCGGGCGGCGAAGCGCAACGGATTCGACTTGCCACGCAGATCGGATCGGGTTTGACGGGCGTACTTTATATTTTGGACGAGCCGTCTATCGGATTGCACCAGCGAGATAACGAAAAATTGTTGGATACGTTGCGCCGTTTGCGCGATCTCGGAAATTCGTTGATCGTCGTCGAGCACGACGAGGATACCATGCGCGCCGCCGATTATATCGTGGATATCGGCCCTTATGCCGGGATTCACGGGGGTGAGGTAGTTGCGTGCGGATCGGTAGAGGATATCGAGAACAGTCCTCGTTCGATTACGGGAGATTTTCTCGCCGGACGCAGAAGAATCGAGGTGCCGTCCGTTCGTCAGCCGGTCGGCGATCGTTGGTTGCGCGTGATCGGCGCGAAACAGAATAATTTGAAAAACGTGGACGTCGCGTTCCCCGTCGGGCTGATTACCGCGGTGACGGGCGTTTCGGGTTCGGGAAAAAGTTCGCTCGTCAATGAAATCGTCTATCCCGTTTTGGCGGCGGAACTGAATCGGGCGCGCGTACGTGCCGGCGATTACAATCAGATCGAGGGGATTTCGTATTTCGATAAGGTCATCGCGATCGACCAATCGCCGATCGGGCGCACGCCGCGGAGTAATCCTGCCACGTATACGGGCGTTTTCACTGCGATTCGCGATTTGTTCGCTTCCACGCCGGACGCAAAGGAGCGCGGTTATAAATCGGGACGGTTTTCGTTCAATATTGCAGGCGGTCGTTGCGAGCATTGTTCGGGCGACGGCATTATTCGGATCGAAATGCACTTTTTGCCGGATATTTACGTGCCGTGCGAGGTCTGTAAAGGACAACGCTACAATCGGGAAACCTTACAGGTGAAATATAAGGGAAAGAGCATTAACGACGTGTTGGAAATGACCGTGGACGAGGCGTGCGAGTTCTTTCAGAATCTGTCTTCCGTTTATAATAAAATCAAGACGTTAAAAGACGTCGGCTTGGGATATATCAAGTTGGGACAGTCCTCTACCACTCTTTCGGGGGGAGAGGCGCAACGCGTCAAACTTGCGACCGAACTGTCCAAACGACCGACGGGACGGACGCTCTATATTTTGGACGAGCCGACGACGGGGTTGCACAGTTACGACGTGCAAAAACTCGCGGATATTTTGCAACGCTTGCGCACGGGCGGCAATACGGTGATCGTCATCGAACATAATCTCGATATTATTAAGATTGCCGATTACATCGTCGATCTCGGACCGGAGGGCGGCGCAGGCGGCGGCACGGTGGTTGCGTGCGGTACGCCCGAAGAGGTCGCCCGAGTAAAAGAGAGTTTTACGGGGCAATTTTTGAAGAAGATATTGTGACGGAAGATCTTGTTCGGTTGAAAATCTTTATAAAAATAAACAGCACGCTATTTTCGCATTGTACGAGTCGTAGCGTGCTTTTTTTGAAAAAATGAAATTAAGGAGCGGTAACGGTTATTCGATCGATATCGTTTTGTCGCCGTCGTTGAAATAGAGAATTCCGAGCGTATGCTCGCCGCAATGGCAACCGATCGTTCCTCCGGCGTGCGTTTCGTAAACCGTTTGGAATCCGGCTTTTGCGAGTACGTCGCGCGCCGCAGTCACCATTTCGGGCGTCGCCGTCGTGTAGGTGACAAAGACCTTAGATAGATCGGGCGTGTTGAATTCGTTGATCGTATCGACGCAGTATTTGGAAACGACCTGCTCCATTCTTCCGCGATACTTTTTATCTGAAAGCATTTTGCCTTCCTTTAATACGATGCGCGGACGGAGTTTTAATAAATTCGCGCCCAACAGTTGTAAACTGTTGCATCTGCCGCCCTTATAGAGATAATCCAAACGCTCGATTACAAAAGAAACTTGCAATTTTTCTACGCGCGCTTGAACTTTTTCGTAAATTTCCTCGGGTTCCAGACCTTGTTCGGCAAGTTCCCGTGCGTATAAAACGAGCAGAGCGATTCCCGTAGAGAGGGATTGACTGTCTACGACGTATACGTTTTTCAATTCCTTTGCCGCCGCTTTCGCGTTTTCGGTGGAAGAGGTGATGCCGCCCGACAAACAGACGTGAATTACGCCGTCGTAGTCCTTTAAGAGTTCCTTAAAATATTCGCCGTAGGTATAGGCGTTAATTGCGTTCGTCTTGGGGAGAGAACCGAGTTGGTTGACTTTTTCAAAAATTTCTTCCGTCGAGTATTTGCCGTCGAAGAATTCTTCGTCGCCGAGTACGATCCCGAACGGAATGACGTGAACGTCGTATTGTTCGAGCATCTCTTTCGGCATATCCAGCGTGGTTTCGGCGGATACCGCTATTTTCATGAGATTTCCTCCTCTTTTTTATTCAGTATATCATAAAATCGAAAAAATGAAAACGGATTTTTTGCGTTTCGTGTGTTTTTCGCTCGTTTGCTTGAAAAAAGCCGTAAAAAAACAAGATTGTTCGTCCGAACGGACGTTTTTATTAAAACCGTTCGGAAAACTTTTTCAAAATTTCAAACATATCCGGCGTGATTACGTGTTCGATTCGGCAAGCGTTTTCTTCCGCAAGGGAGTGATCCGCTCCCGTTTTGATGAGCAACTCGGTCAAAACGCGGTGGCGTTCATACACTGCCGTGGCTTTTTTCAACCCCTCTTCCGTCAGCGTCAGTTCTCCGCCGCGCGCGATCAAAAGATAACCTTTTTTTTGCAACAAATTAACGGCGCGCGATACGCTCGGTCGCGAATAGTTGAGTTCGGCGGCAACGTCGATAGAATGGCAAGCCGCGCTCTTTTGATTCAGAAGATAAATGGTTTCAAGATACATTTCTTCGGATTCCGGTATTCTCATTTTCCCCTCCGCAAACGGAATTTACCCTTATTATAGCGTTTTTTGCATTATTTGTAAAGCAAAGCGCGCATAAAAATACCGTTATGCACCTGCTTACCCTTGTTTAACCGCTTGTTTTTGCGAGAATCGGGAGAAAAAGTGCAAAATCAAAATCGATACGGGATTTGTGAACGAAAACGGTTGTTACGATTTTATCTTTTTTGCAGAAACAACCCGTCTTTTTTTACGGGAAACGCAGAAAAATCGTATTTGCGCGGAAGTATGTTTTGTGTATGAATATCTCTTTTTTCTGTATTCTTTTTCTCGTTCTTTTCGTGTTATAATAAAAGAACGAAAGGAGGATTTACAATGAAATCGTTTAGACGGAATCTTTTATTGTTATCGGTGTTGTTTATCGTGCTCGTCGCGTTGTTTGCGATCTCGGTATCGAGTGCTTTTGCGGTAACGTATACCGAATCGCTGTGGAGAAACGTAAGGGACGCTGCGGTTTTATCGAACGGGACGGTTTCGATTCAAAAGGAGAACGGTACGAACGGAGCGTATTATAAGGGTAATCTCGCAAACGGCTATTCCTTTGAAACCAAGAAAGAATTGAATTTAACCGTGCGGTTTTCTTTCACGAACGCCGTGGCGGAAAAACATTTTATTCCCGTGATTTCCACGCAACCGCTCGAACGCTGGAAAGGCGGAATGATTGGCGCGAGTAATGAAAATTATATCGGGGCAAGCAGTCATCTTTACGGCGCGAGAATGTATTATCAATCCGCTAATCGTCTTAATGCGAAGAGTTTGTTGATTCGCGTCTGCGATTATGCGAATTATCAAACTGCCGAATATATTCCCGATATCGATCCGACAAACGGGGCGGTTCATACGGTTTCTTGGCGCATTACCGAAACGTCGGTCGTGATGTCGTTCGACGGAACGAATTTATCCAAAAGCAACAGTGCTTACGTGTTTCGCAAGAGTGCGTCGCAGAATTTGACGTTAAGCGATTTTGTCGACGAGAACGGAAAACCCGTTCTGTATTTCGGCTTTATCAATCAAAGTTTTGGCGATATTAAAATTCACGGCATTGACGTGGGGGAACAAAAACCGTTCATTCAGCGCGAAAAAGTGACTGCAACCGCTTCTGTTTTGGCAAAAAAGGACGTAGAGTATTCTTTCCATTCGCAGTTGAAAGACGATAAAGTCGATCAGACGTTGTTGATCGGGTACGGAGTCGGCAGTTCGTTCGCCGAACTTTCGTTGACTTGGAAAGCCGCTTCGCTTGCTTGGACGACGGGTAGCGTTACGCGGAATGATTTTGACGGGGGGTATCGTTTTTCGGTCGGAAATCAAACGGTGAGCGATTCGACCGCTCTTTCGCTGAGCGATTTATCGTTGGCTGCAATCGGAGAGTCGAGCGGACATGCCTTAAAGGTTCGCGTTGTTTCGACGGAAACGGGCGCGACGATCGGCATTTTTGTGGGGGAAACGTGTACTTGTAGTTTTAAGAACGCTGCCATGACGTTAGAATTGATTTCTCTGTCGGCAGGGGAAACGACGGACGCGTATGTATCCGTCGGCGGTTTTACGTCGGAGTTTTCGGTAAGCAATCGGAAGACCGTCGAGGTTTCGGGAAAAACATATCATGCCGCTGCGAAAGCGACTTGCGTCGAGGACGGGAACATCGAATATTATTCCTGCAATAACTGTGGAAAGAATTATTTGGACGCGACGGGGAAAAACGAATATACGGGAAACGTGACGCTTCCGTCAAGAGGCGGTCATACGGAAGTAACCGACGCAGCAGTAGAAGCGACGTGTTTGAAAACGGGCTTGACCGAAGGAAAACACTGTTCGGCATGTAACGAAGTGTTGGTGGAACAAAAAGTCGTGCCGTTGGCGGATCATAAGTCGGTTACGGATAAAGGGTATGCGGCGACGTGTACGGAAGACGGATTGACGGACGGCAAGCACTGTTCGGTTTGCGAAAAGATTTTGGTAGAGCAGAAGACCATTCCCGCAAAGGGACATAAAGAAGTAATCGATCGCGCGGTAGCACCGACGTGCGTAAGTG
>CAYRPB010000032.1:0-2089 GCA_964426105.1 uncultured Clostridia bacterium
CTAAAAAAGTAAAATATTTTTTGAGGGGAAGGAAAAGGTATTGTAAAATTTTATAATTTTGTGAATAACAAAGGGGAAAGAGTTTGCGGCGAAAGGAAAACAAAAGGTTTTCGGTATTTCAGCCGAGACTTAAAAAGTTATCGTTAATATACCGATTCGATTCAAGTTACAAAAAACCGAAGAAATTTATTAAAAGGATAAACAGATGGAAAATAATTTGAAGACAATGAATTTTGGAAAAATAAAACGCGGTATGAAAAAATATTGGCAAGTTTACTTATTGCTGATTCCCGTGGTTGTTTGGTTTTTAATTTTTTGTTATTATCCGATGTACGGCGTGGTCGTAGCGTTTAAGGATTATTATCCGAATTTGGGGATTATCGGAAGTCCTTGGGCTGAGGGCGGCGTGTTTGCTCATTTCGAATGGCTGTTTCATACAAACGGCTTTATCAGAGCGTTAAAAAACACGATTGTTATCAGCGTGATAAAACTTGTGATCTGTTTCCCTTTTCCTATTATTCTTTCTTTGTTTATCAACGAGATCGTTCGTCCGAAATTGAAAAAAACAATACAAACGGCGATATATCTTCCGTATTTTATATCTTGGGTCGTTATCGCGGGAATTATGTATGATATTTTGGCTGTTAACGGCGGTATTATCAACAATATACGCGTGTCGCTTGGATTGGACAGAGTCAGTTATATGACACAGCCTCAAAATTTTTATATTATACTCGTGATTGCGGAAATTTGGAAAAATGCCGGTTGGGGCACGGTTATCTATATTGCTGGGATGAGCGGAATCGATCCTGCTTTGTATGAGGCGGCGGAGATTGACGGAGCCGGGCGGTTTCAGCGAATGTATCACGTAACATTACCTTGTATTTCGCTTATTATCGTAACAATGTTCATTTTACAAGTCGGAAATATTCTCAATGCCGGGTTTGATTCTATTTTTAATCTATATAACGCCTCGGTATACGACGTCGCGGATATACTTGACACGTATGCTTATAGGTTGGGAATTCCGAAAGGAGAAACGGAGAAAGCGTCTGCATTGGGCTTGTTTAAATCGCTTATTAATTTTGTTTTGTTGCTTGCCAGTAACGGCGTCGTGAAGAAAATGACGGGGAACGGGTTATACGATTAGGAGTAAATGATATGAAAAAGAAAATATCGACATTCGACATTATCAACGGAAGCGTACTTCTTTTATTCGGCGCAATTTGCGTGTTCCCTTTGCTTTATGAGGCGCTCATTGCTTTTTCGAGTAAAACGGATTTTTACCAAAGCAACTTTATCGTTTTTCCGAAGAATTTTACGTTGGAAAATTTTAAGTTTATATTTATCCAAAATAACATCGGCAGATCGTTGGTTATTTCGTTGTTCATTACGGTTGTCGGGGTTATTTATAGCATGATTCTTACGATCATCGGTGCATATGCGCTTTCGAGAGAGGATATGCCGTTTAAAAAAGCGTTATTTATTTTTGTACTTTTTACGATGTTTTTCGGCGGCGGTTTGATTCCTTTTTATCTCGTGGTGAAAAATCTCGGGCTTACCGGAAATAACGCGTCGAGTATCTTTTCCGTCATTGTTCCGTTTGGGGTAAGCGGATTCAATATGATCATTTTGCGTAATTTCTTTCGTGCCGTACCGGAGGAGATGTTGGAGGCTTGTTATATCGACGGGGCTTCGCAACTTGAAATTTTAATAAAATTCGTTGTTCCGTTGAGTAAAGCGGGAATTGCAACGGTTGCGCTTTTTTATGCGGTTGAAAGATGGAATGATTGGTATTGGCCGATGTTGTTTATCACGAATAGCGATTATGCGCCTTTGTCGTTGGTATTGAGAAACGTGCTTTTTTCTAATTCGGCGCTTGATTCGGTCGTCGGGGTGGATTCGACCGTTACCTTTGCGGAGGGGCAAGGCGCGGCAACTATTTTAATTTCGATATTGCCGATCTTGTGCGTGTATCCGTTCGTGCAGAAATATTTTGTTCGCGGCGTTATGTTGGGAAGCGTAAAAGGTTAATAAAAGGTTAACAAACTTAATTATAAAGGAGAAAACAATGAATAATTTTATCAAA
>CAYRPB010000032.1:2189-15217 GCA_964426105.1 uncultured Clostridia bacterium
TAAAAGGTTAACAAACTTAATTATAAAGGAGAAAACAATGAATAATTTTATCAAACGGTTGATCAAATGGACGTCACTGATTTTAAGCGTATGTTTTGTGTTTTCTTTTGTTGCGTGCGGAGGAAACGGCGGCAAAGACGACGGAATCATCACCATATTCAAATGGGATTTTTCTTCTCTTAATGCGGCAAGGCGTTCTAATACTCCGATTTACGCAAAGATGAAAGAAGTGGCAAACGGTTACGATCTTAAATCGGTTACGTGCGGCTATGGGGATTGGGAATCGGAAATCAACAATCTGTATAATACGGGCAATCTGCCGGATATGTTTGTACATTATACGGTAGATCGGGCAAGTATTTTTAAAAAAATGATTAAAAGCGGTTCCGTTTTGAATTGGGACAAATACGTATCGGAGGAATCGTATCCTAATATTTATAAGCGTTTGCATGAATATGATTGGCTTGTAAACAGAGTTGAATATCTCAACGGCGGACATTATTTCCTTCCGATTACGATTAAGCAAACGCACGTGATGTTTGTCAGACAGGATTGGATTGACAATCTCAATGAAAAACTGGCGTCGATATTGAAAGGAGAAGGGATCATCTCTTCGGAATCCGAGATGACGGAGACTCTTTATGAGGAATATAAATTCGTGCTTCCCGAAACGCTTACCGAATTTTATCGGTTGGCGAAAGCGTTTACCTATTACGATCCCGACAATAACGGGAAAGACGATACCTACGGTTATACTTGCAGCGGAAATTTGATGTGGTATAACAATTGGGTGTTCCATGCGACCGGAGGTACCTATTGGGGCTGGGTAGAGGACGGAAACGGCGGTTATACGGCAAGTTGGGTAACCGATGAAAACAAGGAAGCGGTAGGTTTCCTAAACAGACTCTATGCGGAAGGCATTATGGATCCGGATTATACGGCAATGACCGACGCGACGAAGATCGATAATTTTTGTTCCAATAAAACGGGAATTATGGTTGATAACGTGTATTATAACACTTACGTGGAGCAATTGCGCGCGGCAAACAATATGACGACGGCGGAGGCTGAGGCTGCCGTTGCCGTTATTGCTCCGCCGAAAGGAGAAAACGGAGAGTACGGTATGCGCGGAAATCCCGGATTTTGGTGCGGAACATGCATCAATGCGGATATCGGAGAAAATAAAATCAAAGCGATTCTCAATATGTTGGAGTTTATGCTTAGCGATGAGGGGCGCGACGTTTTTACCTACGGAATAGAGAACGAGCATTATAAGGTGGAAAACGGCGAAAAAGTCAGCCTTATGGGGCAAGACGCCAACGGTTATAATTTGACGGTTAAAAATAAAGACACCGCTTTCGATCTGCATATGTTCGTCGATTGGTCGCTCAGTTATAATCCCGGTTTTTCCACTAACTATGAAAAAATAAACGGTTATATGGAAATGGCGGAGGAATATACGCATATCGATGATTTTAATTATATTCAGACTCCGCGGGTGATTTCCGATTGGGATAATATCGGCGACGAGGGGTACGAATATTTTATCAGATTGATTTCCACTCAGTACAGCGGTTATAACAAGACTACGATCGGAGAAGTGAATTGGAATTCGATAAAAGTTTCTGCAGACGCGTTTGATTCCGACTGGAATAAGTTTAAGAATAAATTTCTGAATGATTGGGGCGGAAGCGAAATTATACAAGAATATGTTGCCGAAGTGGCAAAATATAAATAAAAAACATTTAGGAGAAGGGAAAAATGAAAAGTAAACTTATGAAACTGTTTGAAAAATGTGCGGTGCTTGCAACGTCGATTGCTTTGTTGTTCGGAATTACGGTTACGGTGAATAACGTAAATGCCGATAATGACAATCATGCCGATATCACGCAGCAAACCGTGACGCAACGCAATTATCAAGGTGAAAACAATTGGTATTATTTAACGGGAGATTTTTCCGAAAATCAACTCTATCGCATGTATTATAACACGGCATACGGCTGGTGGCAGGGATATGGCCATTTGGGGAACAGTATAGCGGGAACAGTCAATACGGCTTATCCTACCAATGCGGATGTAATGCTTGCGTACGTTATTCCCGAATTCGGTAGCGTTAGTCTTACCGGAAGAACGATTCTTGTCGGGATTGAAGAAAACGAGAACAAAGCGATCGACGTAAAAATCGTTCATCGTTCGGCAGACGGAACGGACGTCGAACTTTACGGAGCGAGCGTTTCCGATTATTCCGCGGAAGGCGTTGCGTTTGAATCGAAGACGTTCGATGTAAAAGCGGGCGATGTGATTTTCTTCGTTGCCGAAACGAATACGGATCTCGACGTTTGGGAAGGAATTACGTTTGATTCGACGATTGAATTAACTAAAAAGGCAGGTAAGAGCGACGAGCCGAAAAACGCGCTGAGCGCAACGGCGATGCCGTTAACCGGCGCGCATACGGTAACAGTAACGAACGGATATGTCGATCCGAATGAAATTCTTACCGAAAGCATGAAATTAAAACAGGGCGAAAACGACAGACAAAAGTATGCGTATCGCGGTACGGACGGCGGTTATGCGTTGTTCGGCTATGATGAGTCGGCACTCGCGACGGGAGCGCCATACAGATTATCCGGAATGAATTTTGACTCTTGCAGTACGGGGATTAACGCTTTCCGCGTGTTTTATGCGAATAATGGTTGGACAGGCGCGAGCGGAATGATTTATTATATGCCGACAAACGGTTTTGCTTCCGTAATCGGAAAGGCAGTTGTCGGAGGAACTTGCGATATCGTTAAGGTATCTTCTGCTCTTGAAACGACGGTTTTAAAAACCTTGTCTGCCGGTGAGTACGATTTTTCGACGATTGACGAGATCAATCATATTTCCGTAAGCGAAGGGGATTTCGTCGGCATATTCTTTGACGGCGGCGCATGGACGGTTTCGTCTTTTGCCGGTGCGTTTGATTTCTATGCGGAGGCTGCGGTGGCGAGCGAAACGGTTGTTGCACCCACAAGCGTGGAATTAACGGGCGATTGCATTGTTGACGGAACGATTACGTTAGTCGAAGGCGAAAGCGCAACGGTTACGGCAACGGTTCTCCCGAGTTACGCGACGGATACGAGCGTTGCTTGGAGTATCTTAGACGAAACGGTAGCGACGGTAGAAAACGGTGTGATTACGGCGGTGAAGGCGGGCGAAACCGTTATCACGGTAGTTGCAAACGGAAATGCCGAAGCGAAACAAACAGTTACGATTATCGTAACGGAAAAAATCAACGAAGACGACAATAACAACAACGACAATAATAACGATAACAACAATAACAATGACGATAACAAAAAAGACGACAACGTTACGAATGACGATAAGTCGGGCGGTTGTTCTTCGTATTTGGGAACGACGGGAGTATTAGCGATTGTTCCGTTGCTTGGTTTTGTGGCTTTGAAAAGAAAAAGGAAATAAAAAATGGGTAAATTAAAAAGGAAAAGCGTATTTTTTGTTTTATCCGCAGTCATACTGTTTAGTTTTATCTTTGCAAATACGGGACTCGGCGTGAAGCATCAGGCTCTCGCCGAGCCTGCCGATTCTTTGTCGGAGCAAATTGCGACGTATCAAGGCGAAAATAACTGGTATTATTACAGCGGCGATTTTTCCGAAAAAGATTTAAGGTATATGCTCTATTCGCCTTATAACACTCTTTGGCAGGGACAAGAAGAATTCAGCCGTGTTTACAGCCTTTCTTTGGTGCAGATGCCGTCCGAGCATTACGATACGATTAGGGCAAAAGTGATTTCGAAAAACGGCAAAATCAGGCTTACGGGCAGGGCGGAATATTATGCCGATTCGATTACGGGAACAGAAGTGACGATCGGCGTTATGCTTGCTCGCAACGGTGATTTGGAGCAGGTTACGACGCTTGTCGCTGATACTGTTTTGGATTCTTCGGAAGATAGTTTTCTTTTTGAAGATACCGTTGACGAAATAAGCGTTTCTTCCGGCGACGTGGTGTTTTTTGTAACGCAGGCTTCCGGAAGTAAGAGCGCCGCCGTGATTTTTGACGTAAAGATTAATTACGAAAAAATAGAATCCTCATCTGCTCCTTCTAACCGTGTTCTTGCGAAAAACCTTGTGGTAGGGGAAGGAAATTTGAATTTTTCTTACGAATCGAACACCAACTCGTTAAGAGACGAGTGCGGAATCGTACAGAATGCCATGCAGGTTACGAATGAGGACGAATATTTACAATACGTATATCAACCGTCCGGTTTGAAGAAAGTTTACTCCATGGATTTTGCCGGTTACGAGAGTGCCGGATGGTGGTTTACTATGCCGAATTCGTTGAATAGCGTAGGGGCGGTATGGCAAAGTAAATTTTACAGTAATCCGAATTCCGGGTTCGGCTGGTCCGGATTATGTTATACTGCGCCCGCGACAGGGAAAATTTCTTTGATCGGGGGAACGGCAAGAAGTTCCGCGGTAGAAAAAGGCGACGACGGCGCAAGTTTGGGCGAATCGGAAGAATATGCGCGCTGGGATTTAATCATTATATCGGGAGATCGTTTTCAAACCATTGCTACCGATACGATTGAGGCGGATCGGATTAAGGCGATTGAGTCGGTAGACGGTACGCAAAATATAGAAGTAAATAAAGGGGACGCTGTTTTTTTAAGATATGTTTGCTCGGCGCCTTGGAAAACTTCTTGTATTTTGGCAGGGTTTAATTTTACGGCTGATCCGATCGATTCCTTTGAGGGATGGTCGTACAGTTCGGACGTGACCGGCGAAAATTTTTCTTCCGTACAGGGAGAAAACGCGACCTATTATGCTTACGGTAAAACGGGAGAAAAATATTGGCTCTTTGATAATGTTGACGAGGGGTATCGTGGCGGAAATGTGTATGCAGAGGTCGATGTGTCGGCGGCAAAAACAGATATTTCTTCTGCTTTTGAAACGATTCGTATCTATAAAGCGATCGGAAACGGAAATGCAACGTTGCGCGGTAATTTTCTTCAAACAACGTTTGATGCGGGCAAGGTGACTCTTTCGATATACAAACGCGCGTATAACGGGACGAGTTGGGACGAGCCTGAACTGCTTGATTCGGAAACGACCAATCAACGGAAAGTTTTTGCGGAGTTTTCGGTTTCCGATACGCTTAACAACGGGGATTTATTGTTTGTTGCTTTAATAAAAGACGGGGAGTTGACCGATTCAAAAACGTTGCAAGGCGTTTTAAACGTTGATTTCTCATTTTCCGTTTCTTCTGCGGCGGAAGAGGTGGAAGGCGTCGGCGCTACCGTTTCGACAATGCGTGAAGATCAATTCGCGACGGAACAAGGGGAAACAGGCTGGTTTTATGCTTACGGAAATCCGAATAATTACGTTCTGATGAGTTACGGGTTCGGAAAAGTCGCTTATGATAATTGGTTCGGACCGGAATGGAATAATCGTATCGAGGTCGGTAAACTTTGTCCCAGTCCGTATTCGGGATCGATTCTGATTTATGTTGCGTCCGCAGACGGAACATTTAAAGCGGAAGGCGTTACGGGGGTTGCTTCTACCGATAGTTATACGGGCGTTTCGATCTCCGTCTTGAAAAACGGGGAAACGGTGCTCGAACGGACGATTGATTACGGCGATTTCCAAACGGATCCGTTCGACATACAAATCGAGGTGAAAAAGGGCGATACGATTATGTTTTACGTTAAGAACGTAGAAGGAAATACCGTAGCGTATTTTACCGAGGTTTTGTTAAACTTTGCTTACGAATTCGATGCGGAAGGATCGTCGAGTTTAACCCCAAACGAACTTTTATCGTATCTTTCTCCGAAGGCTTCCTATGCCGAATATGTCGGGATAGAAAACAATTACACGAAAAAAGAAGATAACGTGTTGGGAGCGGATTCTTCGAACGGTTCGACAAGCGGTTGCGGCGGTGCGATCGGAACTTCCGGTAGTTTCTTTTGGGGAATCGGCTTGGCTTGCTTGGGCTTTAAAAGGAGGCGCAAATAATGAAAAAATTCGGAAAAATAGTATCGTTCGTATGTATCGTAAGCATGTTTTTATCCTTTGCGGGGTGTCAAAATTCAAGTAATGGCAACGATAATGACAAAGTTTTCGGGAAAGACGCGGTTTACAACAGCGCCGTCGATTATTCCGGCGAGCAAGGGTATAAAAATTGGTATTATCTTACGGCAAGGGATACGCTGGAAGAAACCGAATATATGATTTATGACAGCGAGATGTGTACGTGGCGAACGAAAGACATCAATTGTTTGATCGAACCGCACATTTGGCATCCCGGACAGCTCGATCAGGTGATAAAGGCGTGGAAAGCGCCTGAAGATGGACGCGTCGTGATAAAATCCGAGTTGCAACGTCGCCCCGTAAATAAAAACGGGAGCGGTCAGGACGGGTGTTATGCTTATATCGCGCTTAGCGACGATGACGTATTATGTGAATTGATTGTCGATGCGTTAGATTTGGATTATCATAACCTTAACGCTGCGATAGAGGTAAAAAAAGGACAGTTTGTATATTTTGTTCTCAACTGCAACGGAAATTACACGTATGATCAGACCTATTGGGAAATGATCATAGAGTACAGCGACGAGCAGATTGAGAATAATAAATAAAAGATAATTAGATATTGATAAAAATATGGTCGTGAATAAAAAAATCATAACGTTAGATGATATTACCTTATTGTATGTTGACGTCGAAGGCATTTTAAGTTTCGTAATCGTGCCGTCTTCTCTTGTCGATCGAGTAACGAACGATAAGTTTGATATGCAGTATATTCGAAACAATGGCTTTACCCATGTACGCAATAAACCGATGGTACAACTTTCTCTTGCCGGAGATATCGGCGAAAAGGAATTTTTTGCCGGAAATTCTATGTCGAATTCTTCGTCTTGTTACGAATTCCGATTTGTAAATCAAGAAATAAAAGAACTTCATGCCGCAAAGGAAGTAATTACGTATTTTGAGAACGGAAAGGGACAGGTGTTCGAACACCATGTTAAAAAGTATTCCGAGGCAAATGCCGTGGAGTGTTTTAACGTATTGAAAAATAATGCCGAACAAGAAATTTCCGTAGAGATGATTTCTTCGTTTTGCGTTTCTTCGATTTCTCCTTTCTGTTCCGAAAATAATGTGGACAATATTTTCATTCACCGTTTGCAGACGAATTGGTCTGCAGAAGGAAAATTGGAAACGTTTACGGCGAGTGATTTGCAAATGGAAGATTCGTGGTCGAGTTACGGAATCCGACAGGCAAGAATCGGTCAAGTCGGATCGATGCCGTGTAGAAAACATATGCCTTTTTACGCGATAGAAGATAGAGATGCGAATTGTACGTGGGCTGTTTCCATGGAAGCGCCGATGAGTTGGTATATCGATGCGATTCATCATCAAACGGCAATTAGTCTGACGGGAGGAATTACCGACTTTGAAACGGGACATTTCAGAAAAACTTTGAAAAAAGGAGAAGAATACGTTACGTATTCCGGATTCCTTACGGCGGTTGAAGGCGATCTTGAAAATGCATGCGCGAGTTTGCAGGAAATATACGAGCATAAACTTAACGTTCCTCCGGTAGAAGAAGATTTACCGTTGGTTTATAACGAATATTGTTATAGTTGGGGAAATCCGAATATCGATACGTTAAAACCGATTATTGACGAATGTGCAAAAATCGGAATCAAGGAATTTGTGATAGACGTAGGCTGGTGGCGGCCGGATGAACGTTCGTGGTATTCTTTCGGAGATTGGAATCCCAGTCCCGTGCTTTTCCCGAACGGAATACGCGAACTTACCGATTATATCATCGGAAAGGGAATGATTCCCGGAATATGGTTCGAATTTGAGGGCGTTTCGACGGATAGTTTGTTGTTTTCCGCGCATAAAGATTATTTCTTGAAGAGAGACGGTAATTTGATTCAACATAGAGAACGCGTATTGTTGGATTTTCGGAAACAAGAGGTGCGTGATTACCTCACCGAAAAAGTAATAAAACTGTTACAAGAAAATCGTTTCGGTTATATAAAAATCGACTATAACGAAGGTTTGGGAATCGGCTGCGACGGTGCGGAATCTTACGGCGAGGGGATGCGTCGGCATATCGAATGCGTTATGGAGTTCATGCGGAAAATCAAGAGCAGCGTTCCCGATATCGTGATCGAAATGTGTTCTTCCGGCGGGCATCGTTTGGAACCTAAATTTTTGCAAATTGCCGATATGGCTTCTTTTTCGGACGCGCACGAAGGTTTGGAGGGAGCGGTGATCGCCGCCGATTTACATCGGTATATGTTGCCTCGGCAAATGCAAATCTGGGTGACGTTAAAGAATGAATATTCTGTTTCGCGCATTTATTTTACGATCGCAAAGGGAATGCTCGGAAGATATTGTTTATCGGGTAATATTCTTGGGTTGGATGCGGAAAAGAAAGCCGTCGTGGAGCAATCGATTCCTTTTTATGAACGCTTGAAGTACATTTTAAAATACGGAAAAACGCTTGTTAACGTAAACGACGGCGTGACGAGCTTGCGGCATTTGCACGGCAAACGATATCTGATGCGTACATGTGACGACGGCCGCGCCGCCGTATGGATATTCGGTTACGACGGCGGAAATTCGCTTGTTGTGAAAAACGATGCATGGAAAGAGTATGAGGTCGTCGACCGCTTCGTTTACGGCGATGTGAAAAAAGAAGAAGACGTTATTACCGTGTCGCAAAAAGAAAACGATGAAGTGATTAGCGCGGTGATATTGCTTCAAAAGGTGACATAATGAAAAAACAAGATATTCATATAAGAGATCCGTTTGTGCTCAATGATGACGGAGTGCTATACATGTATGGTTCTACCGACAAAAATATTTGGGGTGGGGAATGTTATTCGTTTTCTGCGTATAAGACGGATGATCTTGAGAATTTCGACGGACCGTTCGATGTTTTTGTCCGCCCGAAAGACTTTTGGTCAAACGAACAATACTGGGCGCCCGAAGTACATAAATACAAAGGGAAATACTACTTATTCGGCTCGTTTTTCAAGCAGGGAACGGGAAGAAAAAGTCAAATACTTGTTTCCGATAGCCCGTTAGGTCCGTTTTTACCGTTTTGTTCGCCTTTTACGCCGAACGGGTGGGATTGTCTCGATGCTACGTTATATGTGGAAAATGGTGTTCCGTATTCGGTTTTTTGTCACGAATGGGTACAAATCGTTGACGGGACCATGGAAGCGATTCGTCTAAAAGACGATTTAAGCGCTCCCGTCGGGAAGCCGACAACGTTGTTTAAGGCATCGGATGCTCCTTGGGTAAGACCGACTTCTTATTGCGGAAAATTCGACGGTTATATTACGGACGGACCGTTTTTAAGAAAATCGAAAAACGGAAAGTTGTTTATGATTTGGTCGAGTACCGCGGAAAATTCGCAATATGCCGTCGGAATGGCGGTTAGTGAAAGCGGAAGCGTTTTAGGTCCGTGGCGACATATGGAAACGCCGCTTTTTGTTAAAAACGGCGGACATGCGAGCATTTTTGAATTTAAGGGAAAACTGCTGTTGTCTTTGCATATGCCGAATATCCTTTCTCTTGAAAGAGCGGAGTTTTTTGAGTTGGAAGAAACGGATGAGAAATTAAAATTAAAAGGCTTATTCAAATCGGAGGATCAAAATGAAAAATAAAATGAAACGGTTTATTGCAATGGTAATAACCGTATGTTTGGGATGCGGTTTCGCTGCTTGCGGCGTGAATTTTGAAGATAATGGGAATGTCGGGACAATATTGCGTTACGGTATGCCTGTTTCCGAACATTATGATTTTTCTTCTTTCGACGGAAGTAAAACGCAATATATCAAGAAGTTCGACTATTTTTCCACAACATGGGGTTTTGTCGGCGATACGCCGGGATCTACGCGAGAAAGTTCGATCAATCAAATTTCCGCGATTGCCGATTTAGGTGCGGAAAGTTTGCGGTTCGATTTGTTTATGGGGTATACGGGGCTTGGTTATAATATAGCGAATACTTCTGAAAAGAACGGTACGACCGACGAAGAGTACGCCGCGGCAATGCAGGTTATCAATAAACTCGGGGAATATAACGTAGCGCCGCAATTAGTTCTTTTTGCGAGTCCTGCTTATGTACAGTCTTACGGCAGTTGGAAGTCTAAGCCGATAGAAGAAAAGTGGCAGGAACTTTCCCGTAATATGTCTGCTTATTTCAAAGAGAAAGACATTCGAATAGGCGCTTATGAAATTTGGAACGAGCCTGATCTCGGAAATGCGTATTTTGACGGCGATTGGCAAGATTATATCGATATTTACCTTGCCGGTGCAAAAGGAATAAAAGAAGGGAATGCCGATGCTTTTGTAGAGGCAATTTCCGCTTCTTGGATTCACAATATCGTAAACGAACCTTCCGAAGACGGTGTGCTTACGCAATGGGAAAGTTTTATAAAACAGGCTTCGGAAAACGGCTTATTGCCCGATTCTATTTCGTGGCATTTCTATGGACGTGGCGGTGAACTTGAAAACATTAAGGGCGTCAGCGGAGACGGCGAAAATTTCTCTGTCTATCGGAATGCTCTTTTGAATGCGTTAATCGCATCGCAAAACGGGACGAGCGCAAACGATACGACCGCTTATGATCTTTCCACGTTGCAGCAGCATTTGAACGAGTTTAATATTTACGTTCCGTTGCATGAAGATTCTTCGCAGATGTGGAACAGTACGCAAGTCGTTCCGGGGATGTTTAACGCAATTGAAACGTTGTTAAACGCAAACGATATTACGAGGGTGAATTGGGCGACGATTCTTTCCGAACAAGTTAACGGAATCGGGTGCAGCGCGATCGATTTGTATTCGTTACAAAGATATCCGGCATATTATGCGAATTGGATGTACGGGCGTTTGCCTGTGCGAAGAATTGTTCAGTCGGAACTTTCTTTCGGACTGAAAACGCTTGCCGGGGTGAGTGAAGATCGCGTCGGTTTTATCATCTACAATCCGACGAACGAAAAACAAACGACGGCGGTTGCGTTTGATCGTCTTCCTTTTGCAAAGGGCGATATTAAAGTATATCTCGTAGACGAAAATCATTATGTTTACTCAACTTCTAACGAGCCGGAAGTCGTAGAACGATATTCGGACGTCGCGCTTGATAATTTGACAGGGAAATTTACGTTAGAACCTAACGGAGTATATTATGTCGAAATCAATAAAACGGGAGTAGATTACTCGCTTGAAAATAGTTTGTATGACAATATCGTAAGGAAAGATTATTGGTATCCGCAACGCGGAGACAATACGCCGTATTCGGATCTTTATGAGAGAAATTTGTCTGCGTGGGTTTCGATGAACGCAAATGAAAACGGATCCAGTGCGGTGTCGGTTACGCTTGATGATATGTACGGAAAAACACTTGAATTTTCTTGGGATGTTTTCGGAAACTTTGTCAAGAAAGAGAATTCGGCGCTTGGTTTTAAAATATATTTCGAAACGGAAGAAGGTCAAGGAAAAACGATATACTATTCTTTTGACGATTATAACTCGGATATTTTGATTCCTTGGGGGAAGGCTGTGAGTGATGAAACGTTTTCTCTCGGAACTCTCGGTTCGGGAAACGTCAAAGTGAATTTGGCGAATGATTCGCCCGTCGGTTGGACGGGAAGAATTCAAGTAAGTTATCTCATATCCGATTGCGGAGAAGGGGCTACTGCAAATTTTTCTTTGTCTGAATAAAGGCGTAAGGCTGATATACCTCAAAAAGTTAGGTCGATATGCGTCTCCGAGATTAAATACTTGTGTGGAATTAGATAAAAATCAAAATTAAAAAAGCAAATAGCGAGTTTGTATAAGAAGTCCGAATTTTCGGGCTTCTTATACTGAGGGGATAAAGAAGTACGTAGCGAATCAATTAAAACAGAATAAAGAAGCCGTGCAAGCGAAACGATCAATATATTTTTGTGGTTTGACCATAAAGAAAAGGGCGTTCATATTCTGTTAATTCAATTACGTTTCCGCAAATTAATGCTTTGGTAAAAACAAATCTAGTTCTTTTTGCGCATATGCGCGAGTATCAATATAAATAATTTAAACTATATATAATAACTAGAACCTTTTTTGTGGCTTGCTCGTGCTTTCTTGCTTTTTCTCTCGTACGTTGCGAGAGAGAATGTAAAAACTTAAAACAGTATTTTTTCATTTCGTTATGCTTGCTCTATTTCCTTTGCGCGCGGTCGTGTATGAGGAAAGCGAATCCGCAGTAAAAGACAAATCTAATTCTTCTCGCGCGTGTGCGCGAGAAGAACGATAAATAAAACCATACGCGCGTGCGCGCGAAAATCATATTTATAATACTTTGGTTTCTCTTTTGCTCACTCTCTCTTACTTCTTTTCTCGAACACAACGTGCGCGAGAAAAGAAGTGTAAAAACGTAAACTAAATTTCTCCGATTTGTGTTATTTTCTTTATTTTACTTGCGTGCGGTCACGTAAGGGGAAAGTGGATTTGATTTTCCGTATGTAACGCGTGGAAGATGAAGACTATATAATGATATTGTCAAACTTCGTCTTTTGTGGAAAAATTTTTGTCTTTGCCCCATTCTGCTTATTCTCTCGCGCTTTGTGCGAGAGAATAAGCAGAATGGGGAATATGTGTTACGCTTGATAAAAATATAATACTTGATGTTGTTATTCTCTCTCTTTTCTGTTCCGCGAGTAAAACTCGCGGAACAGAAAAGAGGAAGTGGTGTTTTTTGCGCGTTAGAGCAAAGAAAAAAAAGATGGGATTGAGGTTATCGATAATTTATGTGCTGTTGCTCATATGCTCTTGTTTTATCTTACGTCATTCTTTTCCGCGAGCAAAGCACGTGGAAAAGAATGACGTAAGTGATTGTGAATGTTTTTATTCGTTCCGCGCTTGATTTTGGTGATTATTATTAAGTGAATATTTTTTATCGTTTATTTCCGTACTTTCACTCTCTCTTACTTCTTTTCTCGTGCACAACGTGCGCGAGAAAAGAAGTGTAA
>CAYRPB010000033.1:0-12800 GCA_964426105.1 uncultured Clostridia bacterium
AGAGAATCGGGAATTCCTAAACCGATATAAGAAAGATAGATAATAATTAAAAGGAGAGTTGCCATTTTTTCACTATAAAAATTTTTTATCGACAGTATTATAAGGGATAGAGAGAAAAAAGGCAACTGTTTTTGTGAGAGATAATCTCCTCTGAGAGAAAAAACGGTAAAAATAGCCGTTTAACATTTTTTTAACAAATTTTTAACGATAAAAAAACAGTAATTATTATAATGAATGTGGTATAATGATTATTATAAAAGGAGAAATCGCCATGATCAAAGTATTGCTTGTCGAGGACGATAAGGCGTTAAACGATATCGTAAAATCTTATTTGATTGCCAACGGGTATGAGGTGACGGCGTGCTTTGACGGTACGGCGGCGTTAGAGCAGTTCGAAAGCGAGCGGTTCGATTTGATTGTCAGCGACGTAATGATGCCCGAAACGGACGGATTTACGCTCGCAAAAAGGGTGCGGGAATTTGACGAGCAGATTCCTATTTTGTTCATGACGGCGTTAGACGATAAACCGTCTAAGCAACTCGGCTATCGGATCGGAATAGACGATTACGTCGTTAAGCCTTTCGATTGCGATCTTTTGATGTTACGGGTGAGCGCGCTGTTGCGCCGCGCCAATATCGAACGAAGCAAGGAACTTGTCGTCGGAAATCTGAAAATGAATCGAGAAGAGCATACCGCTTACGTAGACGGCGAGGAACTGCCTCTTACCGTCAGAGAATTTGATTTGTTGTTTAAATTGTTGTCTTTTCCGAAACGGACGTTTACGAGGACGCAGTTGATGGACTCCCTTTGGAACGGGGATTCTTCCGCGATGTCGCGCACGGTGGACGTTTATATGGCAAAGTTACGCGATAAAACGAGTTGTTGTACGGGATTTGAAATCGTTACCGTACATTGCTTGGGGTATAAGGCGGTTTTGAAATGAGAAAACGAAAAATCGCGTATGCGTCCGCATTGGGTGCGGTGTTCTTTTTTATTTCCGTCGCGGCGGTCGTGACCGTTGCGGTCGTGGCTTACGCCGCCATTGCCGATCGTACGGAAAATTCCGCAACCATCGCTTGGGTGATGCTCGGCGTGATTGTTTTGCTTGCGGCGGTCGGTACGTTGATCGATCTTCTTAGGAGAAAGATCATGGTAGACCGTCCGGTAAAGAAAATTTTAGAGGCGACAGATCGAATCGCCGCAGGGGATTTTTCCGTTCGATTGGAGATCGTCCATTCGTACGGAAAGTACGACGAATACGATTATATCATGGAGAACGTCAATCGGTTGGCAGAGGCTCTTGCGGGAACGGAAGTTTTGCACACTGATTTTATCACGAACGTATCGCACGAATTGAAAACGCCGTTGGCAATCATTCAAAATTATGCGACTTCTTTGCAAAAGCAGAATATCGATGAGGAGCAACGGCGCGAATACGCAAAAACACTCGCAAACGCGTCTAAGCGGCTTTCCGATTTGGTTACGAGTATTTTAAATTTGAGTAAACTGGAAAACAAGGGCTTGATTTCCGAATCGGAATCCGTCAATCTGACGGAAACGCTTGCGGAGAGAATCATTGCGTACGAGGATATCATCGAAGAAAAAAAATTACGTTTGGAATGTGACTTGGAGGATAACGTGACAATCGTTTCCGTCCCGGGATATCTTGAAACCGTTTGGAACAATTTATTGACCAACGCGATCAAATTTACCGAAAACGGAGGGACGATCGGCGTTTCGCTCAAACGGAAAAACGGCAAGGCGATCGTTTGTGTTTGGGATACGGGGTGCGGAATGACGGCGGAAACGGGGAAACATATCTTTGAGAAGTTTTATCAAGGAGATACCTCTCACGCGAGGGAGGGCAACGGCTTAGGACTTTCTCTCGTCAAAAAAGTGATTGAAAAAGTCGGCGGAATGATTTCCGTGGAAAGCGAACTCGGAAAGGGGTCTCGCTTTACCGTGACGTTGGAATCGGAATCATGAGTATGCGGAAACGGTTGACGGAATGGCTTAAGCGTCCGCACGGTTGGGGGCTGGTTCCGATTTATTTGATTACGGTTCTCTTTTGCCTTTGTTCGATCGTCTTGACAATATCGGGCGGTTCGCTCGGTATTTTGGCGTATTGCTGTTTCGGAATCGCTGCGATTTCACTCGGCTATACGATTTATACGCTCGTTCTCTTTGTGCCGTCTTGGAAGCGTAATTTTACCGCGTTTCTTCGGAAATTTCGATTTACCGATCGATTGATGGAGCAATACGGGTTTCGCACGATCGTTTTTGCGATCGTATCGTTTATCGTCAGTCTTGCGTACGTTTGCGTGAACGGCGTAGTTGCCGTTATGGCTCGTTCGATCTGGTACGGCGCGCTCGCCGCTTATTATTTAATGTTGGCGGTTATGCGCGGAGGCGTGTTGTTATTTCATCGGTCGAAACGACGGAAAAAGGACGACTTACCCGAAGAGGAACGGCGGAGAGAAACAAAAATTTACGGCGGTTGCGGAGTCGGTTTGGTTTTTCTGCCGATTTGTTTATCCTTTGCGATTTTGCAAATGGTGAACGGTGAAAATTCATTCGAGTATGTCGGGGTGATGATTTACGTTTCCGCAACTTATGCTTTTTATAAAATCATTATGTCCGTCGTTAATCTCGTAAAGGCGAGAAAAGAGGACGATTTTACGGTCAAAGCGGTGAGAAGCGTTAATCTCGCGGATGCAATGGTTTCCATTCTTGCATTGCAAACGGCGATGTTCAAAGAGTTTTCGGGGGGAGCGGACGTCGGTTTTTCCAACGCGTTGACGGGAACTGCCGTATGCGTTCTTACCGTAGCACTCGGAATTTATATGATCGTGTGCGCAAAAAACAGATTAAAACAAATGAAAAAGGAGAACATAAATGGACGAATGGAATAATCGATTTCATTATACTTATTCTGCGCCGACGGAAGAAGAACGCAGGGAAATCGAGAGTATCAAAAGAGAATATCAACCGCGCGAAAAAAACGATTTGGAGCAACTGCGCGCACTCAATCGCAAGGTGCAAAATCCGCCCGTGATCGTCGCGCTTACGTTGGGCATTGTCGGCGTTTTGATTTTCGGGTTGGGCTTAACGATGATTTTGGAATGGTCGATTTTTCTTTTCGGGGTGATCGTCTGCGTTATCGGGGGAGTCGTTGCCGCACCGGCATATTTTGTTTATCGTCATATATTAAGGAGAAGAAAGGAAAAATACGGTCAGGAAATCCTCGATCTTTGCGATGCTTTATCGAACGAATCCGCGCAAAAGGAATAAGGTTTTAGAGCAAACAAGAGGCGTAATTGTTCTTTGATAGAATTGCGAATGTTGAAAAATCGCAAAATATTTGTAAAAAACTACAAAATAATCGAGAAAAAGGATTGACAAAGTTTTTTGATTGTGATAAGATAAAATAAAAGAACACGAGTTCTTGAAATTTTTTGTCTGAAAAATGAGTGTAACCAGAAAGGATGTCGCGAGGCTTGCCGGTGTCAGCGAAACTACGGTTTCGTTTGTATTGAGCGGAAAACGGTATGTTTCCCAAGATTTGGTGCAAAAAGTCAATGCGGCGGTAAAACAATTGAATTATCATCCCGATATGATAGCAAAGACGATGAAGGGAAAAAAGACTCATTCGATTGCCGTCCTTATCAATGATTTTACTAATCCGTTGTACATGCAGATGATCCAGAGCATAGAGGACTCTGCGATGGCAAACGGGTATTTTGTCAATATTTGCGGCGGTAATACGCATTTGGACAGATATTTGAACGGATTTGTTTCCCGTCGGGTTGACGGCGTTTTTATCGTTGCAAACGGGGAAAACCTCACTTCGGAAAACATTTCTTTTTTATTAGAGAACGAGATAAGCGTTGTTTTCGGTTCGGTAAATAACTTGATGGATAAAAGAATTTGCGGCGTTACGATCGACTTTGAAAAGGGAATGGACGATATTATTTCTTATTTGAAATCCAACGGACACGAAAAGATCGCTTATTTGAGTTTGTTCGATTGCGAAGCAAACGATCTCCGATTCGGTTGCTTTAAGCGAGCGATGCTAAAATATTTCGGGAACACCGATCCGTTGGTGCAAAGCGGATCGGGGGAAACGGGCGCGGTGATGCGAACGGGTTACCGTTTAGCAAAGCGGTTAATGCAATCCGGAGAAGAGTGCACGGCGGTCGTTTGCATGAACGATATGGTTGCTTTGGGGGCGATCGCGGCGTTTCAGGATAACGGCGTAAGAGTGCCGGAGGACGTATCGGTAGTGGGAATCGATAATATTTCTTTTTCCGAAGAATACGCCGGCGGACTTACTACCCTCAGCCACGAGGCAGAACTGTTCGGAAGAACGGTATTTGAAGTGTTGAAAAACAATATTCAAGACAAGAGCAACGTAGGCAGGGTAATCATTCCGCCCGAACTGATCGTTCGGAAAACCACGAAAAAGAGATAATCTTACGATATTTTTTTGATAAAATTTATTGTGAGAATATTTTTTTGAAGTTCGCGAACACGAGTTCGCAATAAAAACGGAATAAAAACAAAGAGATTATACGAAGAAACGGATGTAATGAACATGTTAAAGGTGACAAACTTAAAAGTAAACGACGATTTTTCTCCGCTCGGAACGGACGACGCCTTTCCCGAATTTTCATGGGAAGCGCAAGGGGAACGGCAACGGCAATATCGGATCACGGTGTCCGAAAACGCCGATTTTTCACACCCCGTGTGGGACAGCGGAAGCGTTCTGTCCGACGAAAGTCTGCATATCGAATATGCGGGGGAAAAATTAAAAAGTTGTACGGAATATTTTTGGAAAGTTGAAGTAAACGAAAAAGCGGTTGCTTGTTCAACCTTTGAAACGGCGTTTTTTAACCCCGAAAAGGAATTTTGCGCGCGTTGGATCGGACAACCGTTCGGATTCGTCGGTTGTGCGGACGATATCCGCCTTGACGTGCAAGTGGTTAAGGCTGTAAAAAAGGCGCGCTTTTACGTGGTGATGTTGGGAACGGGAAAGGTGTATTTCAACGGTGTGCTTTTGGACGATTGTTATTTTGACGGGGGGATTACCGTCTATTCAAAGACGATCGGGTATCGGACGTATCGCCTTGATCCGAAGATCGGAAACAACGCCTTGTGTATGCGCGTGGGCTACGGCTTTTACGGCGCGAAAAAGGTTTACGGTTTGCTTCGGATTGAGCACGAGGACGGCGAAGTAATTGAAATGCCTACGATGTCCGGCAGAATTTGGAACGTAAAAAAGGACGTAGTGACGCGAAACGGCGTTTACGACGGGGAAACGTGCGACGCACGATTAAAGGACGGTTGGCTTGCACGTGATTACGAAGTCGTTTTCGATAAATGGTGCGCGTCCTTTTCGGTAGACGCGCCGCAAGGACGGTTTCGGGCGATCGCGATTCCGCCGATGAGAATCGTCAAGCGGTTTTCGGCGCAAAAGGTGACGAAAGGAGAATGCGCGTATTACGTAGACGCAGGTGAAAACGTGTGTGGGTTCCTTTCGCTGAAAATAAAGGGCGAACGGGGGACTTCGGTCACCGTCGAGCATGCGGAAAGATTGAATGAGGACGGTTCGTTGGATAATGTGAATTACCGTTCAGCCGAGAATAAAGACGTATATATTTTAGCCGGCGACGGAGAGGAGCGTTTTCAGCCGGAATTTACCTATCACGGCTTTCGGTTTGCACGAATTTCGGTAATGGGACGCGCTGAAATAGCCGACGTTTCGGTATGCATTTTACGTTCGGATTTGGCTTGTGTCTCGGATTTTTCGTGTTCAAACGAAACGCTCAATCGTTTGCATAAGATTGCCGTGCGAACGGAGGGAAATAACTTAAACGGCGTGTTTACCGATTGTCCGCAACGCGACGAACGATTCGGTTGGCTGAACGATCTGACTTCGAGATGGTATCAATCGATGAATAATTTCGCGTTTGAACGTTTTTTGCCCAACTTTACGGATATGACGAGCGACGCTCAAAGCGAAAGCGGAATTATCCCCGATACCGTTCCGTACGCGGTCGGGTGCGAAATCGGCGATCCTGTTTCCGCCTATACGTTGGGCGGTTTGCTTGCCTACGAATATTACGGAGACAAAAAAAATATAGCGCGTAATTTTGATCGATTTGCGAAATGGATTGATTATCTGAAAGGGCAGGCGGATGCGAACGGCGGAATCATTCGATACGGTTATTACGGAGATTGGTGTCCCGCGGCGATTTACGCGAACGGCACGAAATCTCGTTTGGTAAGCGAATCGTTTATGAGTTCGATCTATTTTTTATGGTATTTAAAGCAAATGAGGTTGTTTGCTTCGCTTATCGGGAGAAAAGAAGACGAGAAGAAATACGCGGAATACTATTCCGAATATCGCGCGTGCTTTGACAAAGAATATTACGATCGGGAAAGAAACGTTTACGGAAACGGTTCTCAGACGGAACTTGCCGTCGCCGTAACCGTATTCGCCGAGGACGAGCAATGCGCGTATTGGGCAAAACTTGCCGCCGAGGACGTAATTGCACGCGGATATCACACCACGTGCGGCAATCAAGGATATCGGCATCTTATTTATAATTTGGCGAAATACGGATACGGAGAAACCGTGGTCAAATTGCTTGTTAATCGCGAATATCCGGGCTGGGGATATATGCTTGAAAACGGCGCCACCACCGTTTGGGAACGGTGGGAAAACGTACTTGGGGACGATATGCATTCCTTCGATCACCCGATGTTTTCCGCTTACGACGGCTTTTTTATCAATTATCTGGCGGGAATCAGAGCGGATTTGTGTGAGAACTGCTTCAAAAAGATCGTAATCAAACCGTGTTTTGCGGAGAGCGTCGATTTTTGCAAGGCAAAACTCGTTACCCTTCGCGGCGAAATCGCCGTCGATTGGAAACGGGAAAACGGCGTAATTTTCTTGGCGGTCAAAGTCCCTTCGGGGAGCGATCTCAAAGTGATTGCGGCGGGGGCGGAAATCGTTTGCGGCGACGTAAAATGTTTGAATGAAATTTGTGTGGAGGGCGGTTGTCGATCGTTTGAGATCGTTGGTGCTCGAAACGAAAAATAAAAACAAAAAGGAGAAAAAAGATGTTTAAAAAGGTTGTATGTTTGTTGCTTGTGTTGTGCTGTCTGTTGTCGTGCGCTTTTTTCGTCGGTTGCGATGATTCTCGGGACAGCGGAATAATCGATCCGGATACCCTTGATCTCAATATCGACGCGAACGTAAAGGATACGCTTCGCATCGCGATTATGAACGAGCCGGGCGAAATCGCGACCATGAGCAAACTCGAAGAGGGATTTAAGAAATTTTATCCGAACGTTTCGTTGAATATTCAAAAGATAACGAATTACGAGCAGACCATTCAGGGTGACGTTTCTGCCGGAGTCGTATACGATATCATGTGGGTTTCCGATCAATACGTAACGTTGTTTGCGGATTCGGATTTGCTTGAAAATCTCGATCCGTTTATCCAAAAATCCGGGTTCGATACTTCCTTGTATTACGATTCCGTTATCAAATTAGGACAGAAGAATCACAGCGGTTCGCAGTATTTTATGCCGCGCGATATCAACAAGATGGTCGTGTACTTGAATAAAAAAATATTTGCGCAACACAATGTCGCTTTACCCGAAAACGGCTGGACGTGGACGGATTTCCTTGATACGTGTAAACAACTCTATGATGCAGGCTGTAATTTTAACGAAAACAAACAGCAGGTAATAGAGGCGGATTTCGATTGGCGTATCTTGATGTATTCGTTCGCGAAATCGTTCGACGGTACGATTATCAACGAGAGCGGAGAAGCCGTATTGGACGAGAATTTTCAAAAAGGGCTTAGCGAAATGCACAAATTGATAGAAAACGATTACGCTTCTTACAGCCCGGGTGTGCAGCAAAACTTCGTTAGCGGCAGAACGGCGATGCGCTTTCAAGTAAGACCGTACGCGCAATCCTATTATGCGTCCCTCGGTGAAAATCTCGAAGCCGTCGCGTTTCCGAAAATTATTTCCGGGATAGAGGGAAGCGAGCCATCTTGCGGTGCAGGCGCGACCGGTTACGGAATCAGCAAATTGTCTTCTAAAAAAGTGCTTGCCTGGAAATTCCTCGAATACATGATGGGCGAAGAGGGACAGCAGACGATTTCGGAGTCGGGCACGATTGTTCCTTCCTTAAAAACCCTTTCCGAGGCGGAGAACGCCGTTTGGAAGACGGTGATTCCCATTGACAGCGAGGCGTTCGTCTATACGGGGACGACCGACGTAATTTACGATTTTTACGATATGTTGGATTCGGTCATGATGTCCGGTTATGACGGCGCGATTCAAAATATGTTGACTAACTACTTTTCAAAGAAAAATGCGAATCTTGCAGGTCTTATTTCGACGTGCAAGAGAGATATCTCCAATTTCGTGAGAGATCAAGGTTAAAATATGAGGGCTTCGAGTAAAAAAAGAAATAATTACAGAGAAAAGGAAATAACGGGTTGGCTGTTTATTTTGCCTGTTATTGTCGGGATCGTCGTTTTTCAAGCGTTCCCGATCTTGGAATCGCTGTATTTTTCCTTTTTCAAGCGGTATAACGTAATCACTTCTCCGCAAGGATTCGGCTTATTTAATTACACGTATATGTTCAAGAACGCGCATTTTTTGAAAAGTTGCGCGGTAACCGCAACGTATACCGTGATAAACGTTCCGTTGAGCATCGTGTTGTCCTTTTTGCTTGCTTTGCCGTTGAATAAAAAGATCAAGGGAGTCGGTATATATCGGGTGCTCGTATATTTGCCCGTGATTATACCGGTAACGGTGAACGGCATTATATGGAAAAACTTTTTCGACGTCAATTACGGTTTGGCGAACGAAATTCTCGTGCGCTTGGGTTTTGAACGGTTTTCGTTTTTTCAATCGTCCGAAACGGCGATGTTTTCGTTTATCGTAACCGGAATATGGTCGCTCGGCGGCGGTATGATTATGTGGCTTTCCGCGTTGAAAAACGTGCCTGCGGAACTTTACGAGGCGGCAAATATAGACGGCGCGAACTCCTTTGTCAAGTTGATAAAAATAACTTTTCCGATGTGCTCGCCCATGTTCTTTTACAATCTGATCATGAGCGTGATCGGATCGCTTCAAACGTTCGGACAGGTAATGACGCTTACCGGAGGTACGGCGGGACCGGACGACAGTCTGTTGTTTTACGTATTTAAGGTCTATAACGACGCTTTCAATATCGGTGCAAAGACGATGGGGCTTGCGTGTGCGGAAAGTTGGGTATTGTTTGCTGTAATCGCGGTGCTTACGGCGATTCTGTTTAAGACGTCGAAATGGGTGTTTTACGGAGAAGAATGACAAGAGAAACTTTTACGATGGAGGCGTATTAAAAACATGGAAAAATTACGTAATAAAAAGCAGGGCGGCAAGGTCGCTTCCAAGATTGCGATTCACGCTTTGCTGATTGTTCTCAGTTTGTTTTTTCTGATTCCGTTCGCGTATATGTTGTCCGTTTCTTTCATGACGGATGCGGAATCGCTCGGGAATCCGGCGATCGTGTTTTTTCCGAGCGAGGGAATGAAGTTTGAAAATTATCGGGGCGTGTTCGACGCGTCGCTTTTGAATTCGTTGAAAAACAGCCTGGTAATTATTGCGATCAACTTGGTTTTCGTTCCGTTCGTCGCATTACAGTGCGCGTTCGGTTTTACGAGATGTCGTTTTCGCGGAAGGGACGCGGTGTTTGCGGTTGTTCTTGCGACGATTATGTTGCCGTCGGTCGCAATCCAAATTCCGCTTTACGTTTTATATGTGAAACTGCATTGGATCAATACCGTTCTTCCGCTTACCGTTCCGGCGGCATGCGGCGGCGGTGCTATGAATATTTTTCTGGCGCGGCAATTTATGCGTTCTGTTCCGAAAAGTTACGACGAAGCCGCCGTTATCGACGGTGCGAGTAAATTCAAAATATTCACGTCTATCTATCTGCCTCTGTGCAGACCGATTGCGATCTTTATTATGATAGGGGTATTTAACGGTACTTGGAATGATTTCATGAGTCCGCTCATGTATTTGAGAAGCGAAGAATCTTACACGTTGGCATTGGATATTTTTTACAGATATTCGGGAAGTTTAAGCGCGGGGAGATTTCCGAACAATCAAATGGCGACAGGCGTAATGATGATTATTCCGGCGGCAGTCATCTTCTTTATCTTTCAGAAGCAGTTGATAGACGGAGTTAATATAGGAGGGGTAAAAGGATAGAAAAATTTAAGGTTGGATAATAAAAAAGTTGCAACGTTTCAAAAATCATTAAAACAAATTTATTGATAAGGAGTTTTACCAAAATGAAAAAAATTATAATAACTGTTTTAACTGTTTGTTGTATGTTTTTCGCGTTCGGTGCGTTTCAAACCGCTGCGTTTGCCGCTGAAAACGAATACGTCAAATCTGTAAAAACGCTGATCGGGGAAAACGGCGGAAGCGCGCAACCGAGCGGATCGGAATGGGCACAGGTCGGAAATTATTCGGCGTATAACCAAGCGGTGGAGCAAATAGAGGATGCCTCGCAAGACGACGGCGGCGATATGATCTTCCGTAGCGCGACCAACGCGGATAATACCGAATTAGTAAAAAGCGGCTGGGGATTTTCCAAACACAGCGAAACGAGATCCAAGGCTTGCTACGATATCAACGGACTCGTGATTCGATATTACGACAATACGTCCGATCAAAAATTTATCTTATTTAACGAAAATTACGGACAACTGAACAGTGGAAGATTCTTCGGCGTGAGATTTAATATGGTGAATTCGCCGCAAGGAACGAACAACGGCAACGTTCAACTTGCGATTTGGTATCAAGAAGCCTCTACGGGATCGTATACGTGGGATAGTAATATTACCTGGTGCAATTGGAGCGATTATAACTATGGGAACGATTACGATTATTTCAGCGATCCGTCCGCAAAGTATTACAAAGAGGGAAATTCTTTTAAGGGAACACAAAATACGCTTGCCTTTAAGTTGGACGAAAACAATGATCTTTGTTTGTATCTCAACGGCAAGAACATGGCGAATTTGACCGCTCTCGGAGTAGTTTCCAAGGTCGTTTCGCAGTGTACGGATGGAATGTACGTATCGTTTTGGGGTGAGGGATCGAACGGAACGAACGCCTTTAAGTTGACCGATATGTACAACGAGGTAAAAGAATGGTCTACGGGTACTCCCTCGGGTTATACGACGACAGACGTTTCTAAGGTGGAAAGTAAGATTAGTTCTACCGGGACGAATCAATTCAGAAACGCGCCGAATGCGACTTCTTACGACGTCACCTATGAAACCGAGCAGTATCTGAGTAGTATGGAACTTAAATTCACGCTTTCGGGCGAGGCTATGGTGGAAAACGACGGGGTTACCGTTTCTTTGGGGAACGTCGCGCTTGCGCTGAGAAAGGTCACGTCGACTACGGCGAAACTGAACGCGACGGTGGACGGAAAGTCGCTCGGGGAGCAGGAAGTCCCGTTTTATTTTACAGAAGTCGCGAACGTGATAAAACTCACGCAATTAAAAGATTTTACTCTTTCGGTAAACGGGACGGAGTATGCAAAGGATCTTTCCTCTTTGGTTGCTTATGAGGCAGGACTTGCGAACGGAACGGTTAAGGTCGGATTTAAGGTGGAATCCGCCGTCGATACGGTGTTGACGCCCGTTGAGTACCGTTCGGAACTCGTTACCGAATACGATTCGGTTGATGGATTGACCGTAACGGGAGAAAATACCGTAATCAAATCGGACGGAGCGTATTACGCCGTTTATAATACGCAGGACGGTGAATTCAGCGTCGCGATTCATAAAAAAGCATTGACGGACAGTATCGCGTTGACCTATCGTTACGGTGCGACTGAAAGTGCGGAAAACAGCGTTTCCCTTTCTGCAGGCAAACTTAAATTTCAATTTGCGAAGAACGGAGCGACAACGACGCTTGCGCTATTTGCGGATGGTGAAAAGATTGACGAATGTAACGTTCTTTACGATTGGAGTTATACGGAAAAATCTTTCCGTTTCGTAAACGACGGCGGTTACGGCTATCTGCTTTCGGACGGAGAATCCGAATTGATGTACGTCGATAAAAGTCAAAACGAAGTCGGTTATGAAAAAATAGACGCTGCCGTTTCGGAGGCGGAGGACGGAATGTCCGAACTTACGGTTACATCAGAAAAAGGACAAGGAATCTTTACGTTCGTCGCGATCGATTATTACGTTGAAACGTCGATTAAGGCAGGCTGGAAAGCAGGCGGCTACGGCACGCCGAAATTCGGTTACGATAACGGCAAATCGACCACCCTCGTATTTAACGGCAATTCCTTTGTAAAAGATAAGGAAATCGTCGTAGACGGCTTTGAAATGAAAGTAAAGACCTTTTACGACGAAAGCGGAACGTATAATTCGCCCGTCGTCGTGATTTCGTCGGCAAGCAGTTGGTTTTCGCTCGATACGCTCGGAACGATCATGTTCTCGGTTGAAAAAGCGGACGGTGAATCCAACGCTACGTTCAGAGCGCGCGGTTCTCTCGGTACGGATCGGTATTTGTATTTGCAAGATTTTTCGATTGAAAATTGGAATTGGAACAATAACAAGGAAAACGAAATAAAACTCAATCTTTCCGCGGAAGACGTATGGATTTGGACGGTTAACGGCAAAGATTACCCGGCGGCGGAAGTTGAAAATATGTTTAGCGAAAAATACAATTTGGCATATGAGGACTTCGCGACGAACGCA
>CAYRPB010000033.1:12900-15214 GCA_964426105.1 uncultured Clostridia bacterium
AAATATGTTTAGCGAAAAATACAATTTGGCATATGAGGACTTCGCGACGAACGCAGGAACGCTGCAATTCGACAGCGGCAACGGCTATATTTGGAAGATCACTTCGCTGAAAGAGGTCGTTTATAACGTTCCGCCCGTTGCCGGCAAGGTAGAATTGAAGGACTCGTACGAAATCGGGGAAGAAGTCGTCATTGATCTCAATAAGACGTTTACGGACGGAAATGGCGACGTGCTTACGTTTAGTTTGATGTCCGGCGATGCCGAAATCAAGGCCGGAAAACTTATATTTCATGCGGGAAGCGCAGGCGTATATAATATAGAGGTAAAAGCGGACGACGGAAACGGCGGCATTGCGACGTTAAAACTTACTATTTCGGTGAAAGAGGCTTCCGGTTCGTGTTCGGGCGGAATCTCCGCTTCGGAAACGGTTGTGTTTGCTCTTGTAACCGTTGCACTTATCGCGGTGTTGGCGATCAAGAGAAAGCAAAACGTATAAACCGTTTTTCGGGACAAAATAAAATTTTGCTCTGCAAAAGGAGATTTTTATGAAAAGATTTTTAACAATGGCTTTATCCGTCTTAATGCTGTTTACGGCGGTCGGGTGCGGAGGCGGAAAAGAGAACGAAAACGTAAGAGAACGGGAAACGCTTGTCGCGGCGAGCGAGTTCGGCTATCAAACGCTCAACGATAAATATTTTTCCGTTCCGTTTTACAGTGACAATAACGATGCCGTAACGTATCTTTGCAATGCGTTGTGGGAAGAATTCGGTATCGCTTCCGGCGGAAAGGTGTATAAGTTAGGACTTAACAGTTCGTGGCTTGGGATCGACGCGTTGAAAACGATGTGGAATATCACGCCGTTAAAAGAGCAAGTAAAAAATACGCTTATCAATTATCCGCAACGTTCGGACGGATATATCTGGTCGTGGTCTTCAAGCGAAACTTGGGGTGGACCGGGGTACAGCGATACGACGGAGGGGTTTCGACAAAGCTATCATTTCGATCAACAATTTGAATATATTAACGGCGTTAGAGAAGTTGTCGTGTGGGAAGCGAGCACGGAGTTTTTGAACGAAGTGGATACGACGGAAGCGCCCACCGAAAATGTTCCGAGTATTCAACCTGGAAGTACGAAGACGTACAATTACGACGATGCGTCCAAGGGGAAAACGGTTTTACAAAAGGTAGAACTCGCGTTCGATTATATCCTTAACGAGTTAAACGGCAAAAACGGCCTGATCATTATCGATAACGGACTGAATACGGGGGATTTCAATAGTTCCAGTTCGAATATTTGGGATACGCTGTGTTTCGGTTATAAAGATCCTTACGAGGGTGCGTTATTCTTGAATGCGATCGGTAGCATGGAAGATATTTATATGTTGCTCGGAAAAAACGAAAAGGTTGCGGAAATGAAGCAACTTTTTGAAAAAGCCAAAGCGGTTTACGATGAAACCTATTGGGATGCGGAAAAAGGCAGATATATTTCTACGATTACTGATAAAGGGGAAAAACTCGATTACGGTTTGACTTTCTTGGGATTTATGGCGTTTTTCACAGGCGCGGGAGATCGGGAAAAGGCAGAGGAATACTATAAGTGGGTTGACGGATCGAGAATTATTTCCTCGGATTCCGCTACGGGCTTAGATGTTTTGGATCGTTTTCATATTTCCGCGATGACGAATACCGTCGCGATCGAATCTGTCAAAAAGTACAATGAGGACGGAAGACCGATTTCTTGGTTTCATGCCCCGAACGGAATCAGCGAATTTTACAGCGCGACGTTCGGAGAAATGCTTGAAAACGGCGGAACGATTTTTTATACGTCGTTTTATGAGAATATGAGCCGAATCAAATACGGAATGAAAGAGGACGCCTTGCAGCGTTTTATCACGATTGCAAAGGAATACCGGATAGACGAGTTGGATCGCGACCCGGCGAACAATGTGGGAGCGGCATGGAAAATCGGCGTTATCGAAGAATTTCCCGAAAACGGACTTGTTCCTCTGGTCTACGTAAAGGGATTCATGGGGATAAACGCAAAGGGTGACGGACTGCATATAGAGCCGAATCTGCCCGAAGAGTATTCTAATATGGGATCGAAACAAATCTCGTACGCAGGAAACGTTTTTGACGTGAATATCAGAAAAGGGCAGTCTATCGCGTTAACACCGGCAAAAACGGGCAAAAAGGCGAATATTATTATTTCGGATTTTTTGAGAAAAGGAGATTATTTCGCAACCGTTACGAGCAAAGACGGCGCGGTTTCGACCGTCAAACTTGAAAAAAATGCGGACGGAAAATTTGTTTTACG
>CAYRPB010000034.1:0-15054 GCA_964426105.1 uncultured Clostridia bacterium
GGACTGACGGATAACGTCGTGCAAAAATAATCGAATCGTCCCTCTTTCGCGCGTTCCGCAGTGCGAGAAAGGCGCAAGCGGAAGCATAAATTACAGCGTTCTCCCCCCTCGCGGTCATCCTCGTGTCCGCGAACCGTCTCGAAAAAAAACGTCGGCTCTTCTTCCTCCGATAAAACGGGAATTCCCCATTCTCCCATCAACCGTTTTTCCTCTTCTAAGCGAAATCGATATTCCGCGCTCGGCTGAATATTCGGATTATAAAAGAAAACCGTTACGTCGAAAAAAACTTTGAGATATTGTACGACGTAAGAGGAGCAGGGCGCGCAACAAGCGTGCAACAACAAACGAGGTCGCTCTCCGCTCTTTTTCAACTGCGAAATGATCGCGTCTAATTCCTTTTGGCGATTGACGTTCATAATTTCTCCTTAACGAGCATACCGTTTCCCTTTTTCAGCCGCCACGCGCTTCCGCCGGCAGACCATACGCCCGTAACCGTTTCGTCCGTAAATTCCAACGCGCAATTATTTCCGATTGCATACCCGACCTCGGCGTCGGACGAGAGAAAAACCGAATCGAATTCGGGACGCTCGTCGTAATGAGGCGTGCAAAAACCCTTTAACACGCCGAGTGCCGGAAACGAAGTATAATTGCCCGATTCCCCTCGCACGATTTCATAATCGGTATACATTTTTTCAAACCAACAGATCGCCCCGGCAGAAAGTCCGCAAAGAACCGTTCCGTTGCGATAGGCATCCAAAATCAACTTGTCCGTACCCGTCTTTTTCCAAAGGTCGAGCATAAAGACCGTATCTCCGCCGCCGACGTAAATACAATCGGCAGCAGCGACCTTTGCCGCGATTTTTTCCATATTCATCTCGCCGTAAACGAGTAAAGCGACGTCCGCCTTGCAATCGAAAACAGACGTGTACGTCTTACGAAAACTATTAAAATAAGGCATACTGTCATGGCTGGCAGTACCGAAAAAGAGGGCGTTCGCTCTCCGCTCCCCCGCATGATCCTTTGCGAGCGCGGCGACGCGCCTGTCGATTTCAAGCGTCGTTTTGGTACGGATTTCACCTCCGCCGATTGCAATCAATTTTCTCATAAGTTTTCAATCTCTTTTACGATTCGTTCTACGGTCAAACCATTCATTTCCAACTGTTCGGAAACGCTCGCATGCGGCACGAACGCGTCCTTAATCCCTAACCCGACAATCGGAAGCGACCGTCCCTTTGCCGCATAAAAAGAAGCGACCGCGCTGTAAAAACCGCCGATCAAAGCGTTATCTTCCAACGTAACGAGGGGAACGTTTCTCACCCCGTCCAAAAGCACGCCGTCAAGCGGCTTGACGGAATGAGCGTCAACCACGCGCACGGATCGTTCCGTCCGTTCCGCCGCTTGCAAGGCAAGCGACAACATTCTTCCGCCGACCGTCAAAATAGCGACGTCCGTCCCCTCTTTTACCGTATCCCAAGCGCCCGAACGATACGCATGCGCATACGTACCTTCCGTTCCCCTGCCGTTCGGGTAGCGAATCGCTATCGGTTTTTTCGCCGCAAGAGCATAAGTCAGCATCGCGTCGAATTGCGACAGCGACGACGGCGCAAGCACCTCCATGTTCGGCAAGTGCGACAGATAAGACAGGTCGAACACCCCTTGATGCGTTTTTCCGTCCGTCCCGACAACACCGGCGCGATCTACGCAGAACACGACCGGCAAATTTTGAATACACACGTCGTGAAGAATTTGATCGTACGCACGCTGTAAAAAGGTAGAGTAAATGCAGACGACGGGTTTCGCGCCTGCGGCAGCCAATCCGGCGGCATACGTAACGGCATATTCTTCGCAAATTCCGACGTCCGTAAGCCGTTCGGGGAAGCGTTTACCAAAGGTCGCCAGTCCCGTACCGTCTTTCATTCCCGCCGTAATCGCAAAAATTTCCCGATCTTTTTCCGCCAAAGAGCACAAAGTATCGCCAAGACGAGAGGAAAACGCATTTTCCGCGCTCTCGAAATGCGTGGACAACCCGTGATAATAATCCGATTTTTCTTCCGCAGGTTTTAAGCCTTTTCCCTTTATCGTCCGCACGTGCACAAAAACCGCCTGTTCGGAATCTCTCACGTTACAAAAAACGCGAATCAACTCTTTAAGATTGTGCCCGTCCAGCACGCCAACGTATTTTAAGCCGAAATCCTCTAAATAAACGTGTCTATTGAGAATTCTCTTGACCAAACTTTTACAAGCCTTTAAGCCACGCCCCAAAAAAGAATTGCCGAGCGAACTTTTTAACCGCCGTTTGGCGGCGCGGTAACGCTTGCCCGTGGTCACCTTGGAAAGCGTTTTATAAAATCCGTTGTTATTTTCGTTGATAGACATTCCGTTATCGTTCAAAACGACGACGAAACGGGACGGTTTCTTTTCGGTTGCGGTAAGGGCTTCCAGCGAAACGCCGTTCACGAGCGAGCCGTCTCCGATTACGTCCACGATCCGAAAATTTTCGCCTCTCCCGTCGCGCGCCTTGGCAATCCCCAAACTCGCCGCGAGAGAAGTCCCTGCGTGCCCTGCCGAAAAAGCGTCGTACGGACTTTCTTCACGCACCGGAAAACCGGAGATTCCGTCCTTTTGGCGCAACGTATCGAACCGATCGGCTCGATCGGAAAGAATTTTATGCACGTACGCTTGATGTCCGACGTCGAAAAGCAACTTATCCGTCGGAAAATCGAACGCGTAATAAAGGGCGATGGTTAATTCCACCATGCCCAAATTCGGAGATAAATGACCTCCGTTTTTTTCTACCGTTTGAATAACGGTCCGTCGTATTTCCGCCGCAAGAGATTCCAACTCTTCAAGCGTAAGCGTTTTCAAATCTTTCGGCAAGCGGAGCGCGTTCAACTGTTCCATAACCCGTCCTTATCCTTTATATATGAGCAACCGTACCTCGTTATGCCTTTTCAGGTTCGGGATAATCGACGCCGAACGTATCCACCGTAACCGATTTCATAACGATCTCCTCTTGCGGACGATCCATAAAATCGACGTACGAATCGGCGATCGCGTCAACGACGTCCATCCCATCGATCACTTTGCCAAACGCCGCGTAAGCGCCGTCCAAATGCGGCGCGTCCTTGTGCATGATAAAAAATTGACTCCCGGCGCTGTTCGGATGATTGGCGCGCGCCATGCTGATCACGCCGCGCGTGTGCTTTAACGCATTCGGGAAGCCGTTCCCTTGAAACTCGCCCTTAATCGTATAGCGCGGACCGCCCGTGCCCGTCCCTTGCGGACAACCGCCCTGAATCATAAAGCCGCGAATAACGCGATGGAAAATAAGATCGTCGTAAAATTTCTTTTTAACGAGATAAATAAAATTATTGACCGTATTCGGCGCGACATCGGGATAAAGTTCGATCTTGATCACGCCGTCCTTTCCTAAATTCTTGTCTTTCATCTGAATGGTTACAATCGGATTCTGCATAATTAACCTCTTTATTTTTTCTTATTGTACCACGAAACGCAAGCGTTGTCAATATCCGAATGAAAAAAAGACGACTCCGTTTCCGTTCAAAGCCGAATGCGGTACAAAAACACCGCCCTCACACCTTGTTTTTGTAAAAAGAAACGAGTTCCGCATTCCACGAAACCCGTTCGCAATTTCTCTTATTCTTCCTTACGATTAGGAAATTTTCTTCTTTTTCCGCCTTTCGTCCGAAAATTTCTTCACTTTTTTCTCCGCTTCGCTCGAAAGTTGCTCAACCTCAGCCAACGATTCCGCGGAAACCGCATGCTCGTGATAAATCGGTTTCCATTCCACCTTTTTAAAAAGCGCGACCAAAGCAATCGGCAAATACGTGAACATAAAAATAGGGAATAAAAAGAGATGCGCTATCTTTTTCCACCCCGAGCAGAGAATCTTCTTCCACTCGGTAATCAACGTACAAGTACCAAACAGTAAAAACACCAAATACATATTCACGAGATACAGTCCGATATGCGTCAACGCACAGAACCCCGCCGCGTTATCGCCGATTGCAAACCCGACCGTCATGCACACAAGATTGACGGTCAGAAGCAAAAGCGTGATCAATAATGCCGGGCAAATCGTCGTGATAATATCATAGCATGAAAAATTGCGAACGTCCGCCTTTCCGAGCCGCTTCCCCGTTTTTCCGAACACTTGATAAAAGCCTTTCGCCCAACGCTCGCGTTGCCGCCACGCCTGACGAAAGCGCGAAGGTTGCTCGTCGAACAACATCGCGTGATACGCATAACCGATTTTTCGTCCGCTGAGCGCGTACTCCGTCGAACATTCGATATCCTCCGTTAACGTAAAAAATTCCCAATTCCCGTATTCTTTTACGACTTCGCGAGCAATCAAAAAGCCCGTGCCCGAAATCGCGCAACTCGTACCCAATTTCATGCGCGCGTTGTTGAGGTGACAAGATTCATGCAAGAACCAATACCCGTAGCCGCTTGCAATCCAGTTTTCCCCGAAATTTTTACTATTCCGATAACTCGTCACCATATCGTAACCGAGATCGAATACCCGATTCATCTCCGTTACGTAAGTCTTAGTCAAAATATTATCCGCGTCCAGCACGAGATAAGCATCGCAACGTTCCGCATACCGCGGATTGCCGTGCAGCGTTTCAAACAAATAATGAAGCGCAAATCCCTTTCCTACCTTGGAAAGGTCGTTCCGCTCGAACACGATACACCCGAGCGAACGAGCGAGATCGGCTGTATGATCCGTACAGTTATCCGCCACGACGAAAATATCGATCAACTCCTGCGGATAATCGTTTCTGCGAATACTGTCGATCAAATGTGGCAAAACCTTTTCTTCGTTTCGCGCGCAAATAACCACGCCGATTTTATGATTCCGCTTTACCGGAGTCACAACGCGCCGATTACGGAACATTCCGACAAAAAGATAAACAAATTGATGCAGATACAGCAAAACGAAAAAGATAAACAGTACCCTGTTGAATATATTGACCGCATCTAACAAAAAATCGCCCGTCAACGCAAAGCCGAACAGATTCGCCACACCCGTTCTTGTACTTTCCGTAACCGCCTTGGGCGGTAAAACAATCGCTTTCATGCGAAAAAGCGTCCCTCCGTGTTCCGTATTTGAAATAATAACAATAATTATAACACGTTTGTCCCGAAAAAGAAAGCATTCTATCCACAAAATACGTAAAAATTACGGCGCACCCGATCGGAACGCCGTATAAAAAGAACAAATCGATTTCAATTTTCTATAAAACTTTGGATAAAAACTCGCGCAACCGCGAATCTTGCGGATTTCGGAAAAATTCCGCAGGATTGTTTTCTTCCTTAATTTTTCCCTCGTCCATAAACAGTACGCGCGTCGCAACCTCCCGCGCAAAGCCCATTTCGTGCGTTACAACGACCATCGTCATGCCGTCGTCCGCAAGTTCTTTCATCAACTGCAACACCTCGCCGACCATCTCCGGATCCAACGCGGACGTCGGTTCGTCAAATAGCATGACGTCCGGCTCCATGCAGAGAGAACGAACAATCGCGATTCTCTGTTTTTGTCCGCCCGAAAGTTTGGACGGGTATTCGTCTTTCTTGTCGTAAAGTCCGATTCTCCTTAACAACTCCGCCGCTTTTTCCGCCGCCTCTTCCTTTGTTTTTAATTTCAGTTGAACGGGCGCAAGCATCAAGTTTTGCATGACAGTGAGATTGTTGAACAGGTTGAAATGCTGAAACACCATTCCCATCTTCTGCCGCGCAAGATTTACGTCGATCACGTTTTCCGTATATAACCGCTTCATGCGATTGCGATATTCCTTTCCTTCGTGCTTTTTCAAAAGATCCTCTTTTTTGATCTTGCGAATGATCTCTTCTCTTAACTTTTCGGGATCGGAACGATCCTCCGCCGCTTCCCACAGCGCACGATAGGTATTCGACGCCTCGATCACGTCGAAATGCAAATACGGATCGATCGGCGTCAAAAGTTTTCCTTCCAACCAAACCTCGCCGTAAGTCGGAAACTCCAACAGATTCATGCACCGCAACAGCGTGGATTTACCGCTCCCGGACGGTCCGATAATAACCACCTTTTCCCCTTTTTCGATCCGACAAGAAACGCCCTTTAATACTTCTGACTTTCCGAAATACTTATAGATATTGTTAACGTTTATCACTTGCTCTCAGTCTCCTTTCGATTACTTTGATTCCGAACGTCAGCGCATACACGATAATCAAATAGAAAATCGCGGCAACCACCATCGGTGCTAAATACGTCGCCATGTACTGTCCCGAACCGAGTATTTTCGCGGCGAGCGTGAGATCGTAAAGTCCGCCGACCATACTCACGATGGACGTTTCCTTGATCAAGGAAATCAATTCGTTTCCGATCGCAGGGATCACGTTCTTTATCGCTTGCGGAATAATAATCCGAATCATCGTTCTTCCCCAAGTCAGTCCGAGTGCGCGTCCCGCTTCCGTTTGCCCTTTATCCACAGACAAAATGCCCGCTCTGATATTTTCGGAAACGTACGCCCCGGAGTTGATTCCGAATGCAAGGATCGCGGTGATCTCCATCGGAAAGCCCCGAATCGCAAAGATGACGAACGCCATGATAAAGAGTTGCAACGCCATGGGCGTACCGCGAAACACCGTCACGTACGCGCTGCATATCGCGTTCGGAATTTTAAGCCAACGGTTATTCGTCGGCATTATTTTGACAAACGCGACGAGCGTGCCCAAAATAAGTCCCAACACCGAAGCCCCAACCGAAATAATCAACGTGGTAAGCAAGCCGTTCAGCATCATCATAATATAATCGCTCGTCGTAAAGATAAGCCATATATTGTCAAACAGTCCCATATTATCTCCGTTAACGGAATAAGGGAATCGCGTTTGCGGTTCCCTGAATTCCATTCTTTTTTGCAAAAATCACTTAGTCTTTTATTCCGAAATGCTTGGAGACAAGGTCGTTGATTCCGCTCTCGCCAAGTTCGGCAAGCACTGCGTTGATCGCATTCAACAATTCGGCGTTTCCTTTCGTCACGCAGATCGCGTACGATTCTTCGGTCGCGGTGTCCGCGTCGTAATAGAGCGCTTTACATTCATACTGCTCGTTTTTGTTGCAAATGTAGGTCGCCGGAAGTTGATCTACGATCACAACGTCCATTTGAGAAGCCCCGATCGCGTCTACCGCAAGTTGCGCGCTGTCGTAACCGGTAACGGTCGCGTTCGTTCCCTGCAACGCCCCCGTGTAGCCCTCTTCGCCTTCGATTTCGAGCTTCGCATAAATATCGCCCGTCGTATCCCGTTGAACGCCGATCTTTTTCCCGGCAAGGCTGCTCCACAAAATACATTCCGTTCCGTTCGTCGCGGTCGTCACGTTCGCCTTAAATTCGGTATCCGAAGCCTTGTAAATCACGTATTGCACGGATTTGAAATAAGGATCGGAAAACGCGACCTTTTCTTGACGCGCTTCGGTAATCGTAATTCCGGCAGCGCCGCAATCGTATTTCTTTCCGCTCGCGACGTTATCGATGATCACGTCGAAGTCGGTATTTTCAATCACGACCTTTTTACCCAACTTTTCACCGACAAGGTTCATGATATCCACGTCAACGCCCTTGATTTCAGAGCCTTCGTAATACTCGAACGGCGCGAAAAACGCGTTCGTATCGACGTAAATAGCATCCTCGCCGCATGCGGCAAAACTCATACAACAAACCGCCGATACGACGGCAAGCAACATACAAACCAACTTTTTCATCTCTCTGTTCCTCTCTTTTTAATGTTGTCGCTATTGTAGTCCTTTTTATCGCGATTGTCAAACATTTTAATGTATATTTTTTAAGATTTTTATAAAAATATTAAAAAAGCACCGTATTTGTGAATACAATTATGAATAATCGTGATTTATATGCAATTCATAAAAATAAGTGGCAGATCCCCCTTTTCTTTTTCAAATTTTATGTTACAATAAAATCGGCGTTTGGAACGTTACAAACGAAAAGCCGACCGTCACGGGCGCGGACGACTTTCGAAAGGGAGGAAATATGTCTTTATCCGAATTTATTGAAACCCTGAACCTCTACGGCATGCCCGCGGTGCTGTTATCCGTGCTTGCGCAAGGGCTTACCCTCGCTTTAATCAGATTGTTTCGCATCAAAAACAAAATGCTGACCAACCTCATGCCCTTTTTGTTCGGCATTTTCTTTTCCTGCGTCTTTCATCTGATTGTCGGCGGAGCGGAAAACTTCTTGGCAGAACACACGCTTTACGACGGCATTTTATGCGGATCGCTCTCCACGCTGTACGGCGCGATTTGGGATTCCGTCAAAAAAAAGTGTGCCGAACCCGACGCGGAAAATATCGTAATCGGGCAGTTGAACGGATACGTTCAGCCGCAAGAATTGACCGAAGCGGCAACGGAAATTCTCGCCGCATACGCCGACGGCGCAAACGAAAAAACGATCGCCGAAATCATTCTGTCGCACAAAACCGATCGGACGGACGAAAAAGACGCGTTACGACTCGCCCGTCTGTTACAAAAAACGATCAACCTGTTCAAAGAGCCGTAACCGAACGACGCCCTCGCCTAAAAAACGAGGGCTTTTTCGTATTTTTTTCACGCGGATAACAATACTATCCGTATGAAATTCAAAAAGAGCCTGAAAGAAAATCTCAATTATCTAAAAAAAGAACTCTCCGCGGACGACGTGATTTTTTACGATCTTAAAATCGGCGGGGCGCGAAACGCCTGTTTGATCTTCGTGGATTCCATGACAGACAAGGCGGAGGTCGGCTCGCTTCTCGTCAAGCCGCTCGCGAATTTCACCGAAAAGCCCACCTATTCCGCTGTCAAAAACAGTTTACTTTCTCCCGAACGCAAAGAATTTACGAACGCAGAACAAGCGATCGACGATCTTCTTACGGGAAACACCCTTCTCATCATCGACGGATGCGCACACGTGATCGGTTACGGCTTGAAAAAAATGGAAACGCGCGCAATATCAGAGCCGCCCACGTCCGTCGTCATCAAAGGTCCGCGCGAGGGTTTTACCGAAAATCTGTCTACCAACCTCAGTTTAATCCGCAGACGCTTAAAATCGCCCGATTTTCAAGTGGAAACGCTTAATATGGGGAAATATTCCAAAACCAACGTCGTACTCGTATACATCGACGGAGTCGCGCAAGAGGGACTTGCCGACGAAATCAAAAAGCGGCTTTCCAAAGTCCAAATCGACGGTATTTTGGACGCCTCTTATATCTCAAAATTCTTAAACGAAAAGAAGAGTTCTCTCTTTAAACAAATCGGTACGACGGAAAAGCCGGATATTCTCACCGCCAAACTTTTGGAGGGAAGAATCGGTATTTTGGTAGACGGTTCGCCCATCGCGCTATCCGTCCCTTATATTCTGTTAGAAGACTTTCAAAGTCCGGAAGATTATTACGGCTCGCCGTATAAAGCGACGGCTTCGCGCGTGCTGCGTTTTCTCTCCGTTACGCTTGCGGTTCTGTTACCGGCGTTTTTCGTTTCCGCGCAACTTTTCCACCTACAATTGATTCCCTTGAATTTTTTATTGACCATCATCAATTCTATTAAGGGAATCCCCCTTTCCCCCAGTTACGAAATGTTCTTTACGCTTTTAATCTTCGAGATTCTGAACGAAGCGAGCGTTCGTATGCCCAAGTATGTCGGCATGGTCGTTTCCATCGTCGGCGGCTTAGTCTTAGGCGAAACGGCGGTCAACGCAGGCATTATTTCCGCCCCCGCGTTGATGATTATCGCCCTTTCGGGAATCTGCCTTTACACCGTCCCCGAACTGGTGCAGACGTTTTCTTTAATTCGCATCATTTTGTTGATCTTGGCAGGCTCGCTCGGCGGCTACGGCATCGTACTTGCAAGCGTCTTTTTCATCATCTACCTCGTTTCGTTCGAAGATTACAAAACGCCGTTACTCGCGCCCTACGCGCCGATGATTCTGCACGATCGGAAAGACGGCTTCCGCAAAGGCGCGCTGGACGAACAAAAGGAACGTCCCGTCGTATTGAAAAGCCCGAACAGAATCAGACTCAAAATAAAAGGAGAAAAGAAAAACGTATGAAAGAACTTAAAACCAGACAAATCGGTCTGCTCTTTCTCGCATTTCTGCCCGTTACGAAAATCTTTACGCTGCCGGCAACGCTGTCGCTCTACGCCAAGGAAGACCTTCTTCTTTCGGCGGTGCTTCCGCTTGCGTTGGATTGTATCGTACTTTGGGCGGTTTGGTACGCGTCGACGCGCGCCGACTGCGATTTTCCGCAACTCATTCATCGCTCGCTCGGCAATATCGGCGCAAAAATTTACTTCCTTTTCTTTTGCGTTTATTTCTTCCTGAAAGCCTATTTGCCCATCATCGAGCAAAAAGATTACGTAGAACAAACGCTGTATGAAACCGACCCCACGTTCTTGATCTTTTTCCCGTTTTTCATCATCAGCGCATACCTCTCGGTTAAGCCGCTGCGCACGCTCGGACGCGCCGCCGATCTTTTGGCGAGCGTCACCGCCCTTTCCTTTTTTCTCATTTTCTTCCTGTCCTTGGAACAAACGGATTTCTCCGCTTTGTTGCCGATCGGCGCGCAAGGGATTAAAATATTGACCGCTTCTTATTACACGCTCTCTTGGTTCGGCGACGGAGCGTATTTTCTCTTTCTGTTCGGAACGTTCAAAAAAGAAAAGCGCGGGCTTATCAAGTTGTTCGGCGGCTATCTCGGCGCAGCCCTCTTTACGCTCGTCTTTTTTGCGATGTTTTACGCGTCGTTCACCGCCATTGCGGATCGGCAAGATTACGCACTGAACGAAATGGCGAAATACTCCGCCGTCATCATGGCAGTCGGAAGATTTGACTTTATCGCGATTTTTCTTCTTCTCGGCGTCGGCGTTTTTTCCATTTCCCTTCCGCTGTACTTTTCGACGTACGCGCTCAGACAAGTGCTTCCCCTGCGGCAATCCCCCTTGGCGGCAATAATCGTAAATGGCGCGATGCTCGTATTTATTCTTCTTACAAGGCACTGCTACGTGACCGTTCGGGAACTGTATATAAAATGGTTCGGAATTTCCGTACTGTTTTTCTCTTACCTTTTGCCCCTCGTCACCGCGGCTTTTCGGAAAAAAGAGTCCCTTCCCTTAAAGGAGCGTACGCAATGAAAAATCTGTGGAAAAAAATCTGTTTGATTCTCGCCGGCGCGGTTACCGTTCTTTTCTTTTCCAACGATTTCGGATTGATCGACATCGAAAAGACGGCAATCATCACGGCGGTCGGAATCGATTTATCCGAAGAGGGCTTTGAAGTGACCGTTCAAATCGTCGTACCGCAAGTATCCAGTTCGCAAGCCGAAAACAAAAAGGCGATCGTTTCGGGAAAGGGCGACACCGTAAGTTACGCGTTGCATGAAATCGGCACGCGCACGGGGTGGTATCCCAAACTGTCCTTTTGTAATTTAATCGTAATGGGCAAACAAATGATGCAAAAGGGCGACGTGATCGCCGTCATCGAATATTTTGCTCGCAGCGTAAAAATTCAAGATTCCGCCGTCATCACCGCATGCGAGGGAACGGCGAAAGAACTTTTGCAGGTTTCCACACCGCTGGATAATCTGTCAGCATTCGCCCTTCAAAAGATTCTCATCAAAAATCCCGGTCAGGCAAACGACGTGTTCGCAGTCAATCTCAAACTATTTTCGATCGGGCTTCACTCGCAAAGCGGCGCTTCGCTGATCCCGTATATCCGCAAAATCGGCACGACGGGAACGACGGGAGATAAATCGTCGCAAAGCGGCTCGTCCGAACCGTTGGAAAGTTTAGGCGGCAACACAGGCGGCGGAACGGGAAGCGGCGATACGGAACAAAAGGAATACGTATTCGACGCGACTTCTTCCGTCCTTTTTAACCGCGGCAAGCCGGTCGCCGAATTCGATAAAGAAATGACGTTCGCCATGAACTTTCTCATTCGTCGCAGCGGCGATACCGTTTACGCCGTTCACGACGCGACCGTAAACGGCAAAAAAGAAGACTATCTTCTGACCGTCACGGAAAACGATTGCTCGCTCGACCTTTCGATCGAAAACGGAAGCCCCGTTATGACCGTCAAAATGCATATTTTCGCCACCGTCGACGACACCACCGAGCCGCAAAGTCCTGCCGAATCCAACTACAACTACGATTTACCCGACGGCGTTGCGGAACAAGCGGAACGTCAACTTACGAAAACCATTCTTCAAATCTTTGCGATCGCAAAGCAAACGGGAACGGATATTTTTAAAATGAAAAACAAATTGTACCGCTATCACCACCGCTATTACGAAGCGTTGTGCGAAAATCTCTACGAGCGATTGGAATGTCGCACGGATATCTTTTTCAAGGGACGCCGATAATCGCCGCCGCCAAAAGCCAGCCGTTCGGCAAAAGACAGGGAGAATTTATTATTTTCGCCGCGCCCGTCGGCGTGCGTGCAAAAACGCCTTGCCATCGCGCGCAATTTTTGCTATACTTTTAGCGAGAGGTTTTTATGAAACAAACGAACTACGACGAAAAAGAAGCAAAATTATTAAAGCGCGGCAAGCGCGTAACGTACGAAACGCTTGTGTTTTCCCTGCTCGCGTGTCTTTTCTGTTTTGCATGTCTGCTCACGCAATACGACGTCCTTTCGATCGGGCAAACAGGACGCATTATCTTATTAGTTTGTCTTGGCGTAGCCGCCGTAGCGACGTTCCTTTTCGCCTTGTTCGATTCGATCGGCTACCGCAAGCAATACCGCGCTTTCGCGGAAGAAAGCCGTTCGCAAGAATAACGCTCGCCTTACAAACTTTTTAGCGATCTTTTTTCAAAACGGCTGCCGTTGTGACCGTTTTTTTTCGTTCGGCATACACTGTAACGAGAAAAACGAAAGGAGATCACCATGCCGAATAACCGCTATTATCTCGGTGCAAACGACGAACACGGCGTTAATCCGCCCACAGACGGAAAACGCACGCCCGTCATGCCCTACATAAACCGCCGCATTTACGAAAACGAATTTAACGCCGCGGCGAAAAACGACTTTATCGAATCCGCTCTGCGGAACGATTTCCGCATTTACGACGTAAAACCCGAACAACAAGACGTTCCGGTTTCCACGCGCGTCAGACGAATCAACGCGCAGGGTTTGACGCTTCTCGTCACGTTCGCCTACAACGCGTTCGGAAGCGGCAACGCCTTTAATTCGGCAAACGGCTTCGAAACCTATTACTCTGTCCGAAACACGGACGCGTCGGACAGCCGCGCTCTTGCCGAGGACATCTTTGAATCGTTGAAAGACCGAACTAATCAAACGCCACGCTTTGTCGGGCAGTTGGATATCGGAGTCCTGTCCTCCGTTAACTGCCCGTCCGCCTTGATCGAGGCAGGCTTTATGACCAATCTCGCGGAAGCAAAACTAATGACGGATTGGAATTACCAAACGTTGATTGCCGAAGCAACCATGCAGGGCGTCGTCAACGATCTGGGATCGGGTGCAAGTTACGTCGAACGAAGCAATCTCGCCGTCTATCCTCTTTTGCGCCTGCGAAGCCGCGGAAATTTCGTTATGCTCGCCCAATTTTTGCTGGCACATTTCGGCTACTCGCTCGCCGTTGACGGAATTTTCGGTTCCGAAACAGCCGCCGTCGTGCGCCGCTTCCAATCCGAAAACAACTTAGTGACGGACGAGTTGATCGGCAACGCCACTTGGAAAACCTTACTCTATCTTCCTCCGTACCCCTTGCTCTCGTTCGGTGCAAAGGGGGTATACGTTAAATACTTGCAATCCAAACTGACCGCGAAACTCTATCCGAGCGGAAAAATCGACGGCATTTTCGGCAACGCAACGCTGAACGCGGTCAAGCAATTCCAAGAGGAAAACGGACTCGCGGTTGACGGAATCGTCGGACCGAACACTTGGACTTTGCTCTCGGTCATCGGCGGCGGAAGAAGTTGATCTCTTTTTCCGAACGACACGAAAAAAAAGTTGCCCGTTTTATTCCTTAGTCAAGTACGGCGCGCTTCCCGTAACAGGAAGCGCGCCGTATCTTTTCCCTCTTTTAAAAAAATGCGAGCCGTATTTACATCGTGCAAACCGCAAGCCGCGTTTTCTCTATTTTGATATCAATTCTTTCAAAAAGCACTCCGCACGCGCGATATCCTCGTTTTCCGCCGCGCGAAAGGCGGCGTACGGAAACGGGATTTCGAGTTTGCGATACTTTTCCTCGCACAATTTATGAAATGGTAATAATTTTAATCGCGATACGCACGGATTACGACAAAGCCGCGCAAGCGCGGACAACTTTTCCGCTCCGTCATTTTTGTCGGGCACGAGAACGTTGGTTACAACCACCCGTTTCGACTGCCGCTCACAAGCGGAAAGAAAGGTATCATATGCGCATAGGTTGTCCGTTTCTTGATTTTTTACGTCCACGATCAACGATTCCGCCGCAGCAATCAACGATTCGTCCACAATCTGACCGTTTGTTTCGAGAACCGTGCCGATCCCCTCTCGTTTCAATTTTTCAATAATCGCGAGGCAAAAATCGCGTTGCAAAAAAGGTTCTCCTCCGGACAGCGTAACGCCGCCGCGCTTGATATAATTGCGGTATCGCACACACTTTTCCGCGACCGCGCGCGCAGTCGTTTCCGTCCCCTTACGAAACAGCGTTTCGGGATTGTGGCAAAACGGACAACGCAGATTGCAGCCGCTCAAAAACACGACCACGCGAAGTCCCGATCCGTCCACTCCCGAGCCGCAATAGACGGAATCCAAATACCCCTTACATTCTTCCATGATACGTGCGCTTTAATACTTCCAGTTGATGCGCCTTGCTTAACTTATGGAAATTAACGGCGTATCCGGACACGCGAATGGTAATATTCGGATACAGTTCGGGGTGGTCCATCGCCTTTTGCAGTTTTTCGCGATCGAGCACGTTAACGTTTAAGTGATGCGCGCCCTGCATAAAATAGCCGTCCAACATATCGACGAGATTGGAAACGCGCTCCTCTTTATTTTC
>CAYRPB010000035.1:0-14954 GCA_964426105.1 uncultured Clostridia bacterium
CACCGGTCACAAACGACGGCGCTCGAACGAGCGCAACATACGTTTAATTATATTTTATTATCAGTATAACCGCAAAACGAAAATTTGTCAACCGTTTCGTCCCGATATCAGAGAATTCGCAAAAATGCTCCGAAGTCCAATCCAAATTAAATTTTTAAAAACGAATCGTATGTAAAAAATGCAGACAAAACGTTTCTCTGTCTGCATTTTTCGTTATTCTCTTAAAAAGGGGAGCTTCAAAATATCCGAAAAGCGTTCTATTTTGAAATCGGCTTTCGCGTGTTTGGTTGCTTCGCCGATCGCAATCGTAGAAAACCCGCCCGCGTTCCCTGCATCGATTCCGGCAAAAGCGTCCTCGACCACGTAACATTCTTCGGGGGAAAGATTCAAAAACTCCGCTGCTTTCAAAAAGACTTCCGGATCGGGTTTGGAATGCGTAATGTTGTTTCCGTCGCTCACGGCGTCGAAAAACGCCCCCAATCCTAACCGTTCTAAGATATACGGCGTGTTTTTGCTCGATGAACCGATCGCAAGTTTGATTTTTCTCCGTTTTAATTCGTTCAAGGTATCCCGCACCTCGTCGCTCAAATCCTTTTCGGACATATCGCGCAGCATTTCCACGTAAAGAAGATTTTTGTAATCGGCAAATTGCTTTTTCTCTTCCGCCGTATATTGTTTATCGCTTTTTTCCAAAACAATTTCAAGGCTTTCCATACGGGAAACGCCGCGTTGACGAGCGTTGTCCTCTCGCCCGAACCGCTCAATGCCCAATTTTTCTGCGAGCGCTTTCCAAGCCTTGTAATGATATTCGTCCGTAAAACAGATTACTCCGTCAAGGTCAAAAATAACTGCTTTCATTCTATCTGTTCCTTTCTTTTATAATACAAGAAGTTGGAAACTTGCTTGCAAGGGTTTACAACTTCGCAGTGTTTCAAACCTAAAAGCGTAAAAACACAGTTTTTACGGCAAAACAGCAGGTTTTGCAAAGCTTTTGCCATTCGGCAAAAGTTTACTTTCTATAGTTTATAATAACGGAAACAGCGCTTGCCAAATTCGATCGGCGATTGCAACCATTCCCGCGTCGCCCGGATGGCACGCAACGCCGACGTGCGAAAAAAGCCCCGTCGCGCGCATATCGTCCCGTTCACCCAAATCGCCCAAATAAACAAAGGGCATGTTTCGATTCTTTGCAAGTTGCTCGGTCACCCCGTCAAACGCATCGTACTTCCAAAAAGAAGACGTGAAAATCACCGTCGCGTTTTCGGGGCATACGTAACGCAGCATCTCTTCCACAGCAGCACAATACCGTTCGGGCGAAACAAACTCGCTCTTAATATTCTCCGTAAGCCGATACACTACGATATCCGCACGCACATCGCGACAATCCCGATAACGGAACAAATCCGTTTTTCCGTCATTCAGCGATTGCTCCCAATCCGCCATTTGCCGAACAAATAACTCGTATGGCTTTCCCGTACGATCCAGTTTGTCCTTTAACAAATGAACGTAATCCTTTTCGCGCGCGGATGCAGCCATTCCCCAATCGCCGAACCAACCGAGCGATTCATTCGGAGCATGACGCGTAATCGAATTTCCTAAAATTAAAATTTTCTTTCCGCCCTGCCCGTATCCGAAAAACGCCGAAGAGTTTTTCATTTGGTTTTCGGCGGAAACATTGTTCTTTTTAATAATTGCTTGTTCCATTATTTCTTAAATACCGCTCAAGCTGTTTCTGCGAAACAACCGCGTATCGACGTACTCGACCTTACTTTCCGCGCCGTTCGCCTTTGCCAAAAACATTCGGAACAGCCGATCTCCGTATTCCGCCTTGTTATAACCGATAGAAGAAAGGCTGGGCGTTAAATATTCGGCGTACAACACATTATCGAAGCCGATAACGGAAATATTTTGTCCCATTCCGCAACTGTTAAATTCCTTGATCGCACCGATTGCCATCAAGTCGTTCGTTGTCAAGACCGCCGTCGCATTGTGCTTTTCCTCTAAAAAACGCCGAGCCAAAAGCCGACCGTTTTCCAAAGAAGCCTTTACCGGAGATTCGGGCGCGATAAACGTCGCTTTTTTACCAAAGATTTTTTCGTGAAATTCCAAGAAGAAAGGTAACCGCTTGTCCAGCACGTAATCAGCGGAAAAACAAGAAAGCATTTCGACGTTTTTGTGTCCCAACGACTGCAACGTCAACAGCGTTTCTTCGATGCCCGAACGATAATTCGGCTCTAACTGCATATACCGTTTGCTGATATCGCCCGCACTGTGCGTTAAAACGATATGCGTTCCGTTCTCGTCCAAGCGAGCAAAATTGGTCGCGCCGATGCGATCCTTAAAATCGAGAATGATCACGCCGTCGATGCGCCGCGCGATAATCTGATTGATGATACGATCAATATTATTATGCGTATCGAAAATCATTACCGAATAATCCAAACGATTTGCGGCGGATTCGATTCCTGCGATGGTTTCGGTATAATTCGGGTTGCCGATTTCACCGCAAATGACGGCAAGGGTATTGGTCTTTTTGGTAGACAACCCCTTTGCCAACAAATTCGGTATGTAATTCAATTCAGCAATCGCATTTTCGATCTTTTCGGAAAGTTCCTTTGAAACGTTACGGGAATTATTCAAATAACACGAAACCGTTTGTTTACATACCCCGGCACGCTTCGCGACCATTTCTCTCGTTACTTTCATTTCGACGAAATATCCATCCTTAATTCTTTTTCGAGCACATACTCGACTCCCTTGAGCGTCACTGGAATACGAGCATCGTCCTCTTTGGAAATATATATTATATTATCACATATTTCCGCTTTTATCAAACTATTGCGATAATAAAAGTTGAGAAAAACCTTTTTCCACCAAGGAATTTGCTTAGGATTGAAACAGATTCCGTCCTTAAAACAGCGAATCCCGAACAGCCCCCTGAACACGGAATACCATGCACCTGCCGCGCAGCCGCTGTGAACGCCTTCCGTACTGCCGCCGTGCAAATTGCAAAGGTCGATATTCGCCGTTTTTTCAAGATATTCGTAAAAGCCGAGCAACTGATCCAAATCCGCGCAAGCGACCGCATGCGGCGCATACGAAAGCGACGAACTGCATTCGCACATCTTTTCGTAATAATCGAAGTTTCGCGCATAAAACGCGTCGTTCATGCCGACGTTCAAATACGTGTATAACAGCATGACGTCCGGCTGTTTGATAATCTGGCTTTCGTGATACGCCCCCTTAAACTTCATCTGTGCCGCGCGTGTGGAATTTTCCGTTCCGTCTATTCCTCGTTTCAACGAAAAATATCCGTCGAATTGCGGAATCATGCCGAATTTGTCTTCGGGAAGATACATCTTTTCCGCGAGAGCCGCGATGCGTTCGATCAATTCTGCCGTAACGCCGATCTTCTCAAACGGGAAATCGTTATGCGCGCGGTATTCCTCAACCGCCTTTTCGGCGACGAATTTTACGGTATAATTCGTATATGCGTCGTTATTGACGTAGGGATGGTGTTCGTCCGTTCCCGTGCAACGCAAAATTTCATATCCGCGCGGTGTTTCGGTCACTCTGGATACCCAATAGCGCAGACACTGGAAAAGCATATCGAACCCTTTCTCGCGCATGAATTTTTCATCGAGCGTCACGAAATAATAGTTTAAGACGGCATAAGCGACGTCCGAAACGATATGATCTTGCATAAACGGATGCCGCACGAAAGACCAAACAAGTTCATCGCCCTTAATTCCCGAACAAAAGGCAAAACGCGCGCCGTCGTATCCTTTGTCCGCCGCGTTTTTCTTCGCCTGTTCCATCATGGAATAACGGTATTCGAGCGTATGCCTCGCCGCTTCGGGTGCAACGTACAGAAAATACGGCATTTGGTAGATCTCGCTGTCCCACCATACGAATTGATGATACCCCTCGCCCGTCAATCCCTTTGCCGCAACGCCGTGAAGTCCGTCGTTCCTGTTGACGGAAATCAACGATTGATAACAAGAAAACGCCATCGCCGTCGCCATTCCGTCGTCGCCGTCAATCCAAATATTGCCGTTCGCAAATAACTTTTCGTAAACATTTAAATGCGCAGCCAACTGCTTATCGTAATTCTTCTCCAAAGACGCGTCGCGTTTTTCCAACACTTCCGCGCAATCCTCGACACAATCGCGAGAAGTGTAGAGAAGGGTAAATTTTTCTGCGACGACCTTTTTGCCGACCGTCTCGCAACGTACGGCTAAAACTCCGTCCTTTTTGTAAGGAGCAAAAGAGTCAACGCTCTTTCCGTCCGCACAGACGAATACGCTCGCCTTTGCCCTGCACAAAAATCCGTACTTTTTTCCGCTTTCTACCGAAACGGAAAGAGTGTTTTTCGAGATTTCGCTTTCGCGCACGGACGTAATATATTGTCCGTTCGTTTTCGTCCGCGGATCGATTCCGGCAATAATCGCGATTTTTTTCGCGTGATTGATCGGCTCTACCGTGATTCTCTGACAGTAAAGATGATCGTCGGCAAAGGACGAAAAGCGTTCAAACAGAATATCCGTGACGTCGCCTTTCGTATTCTCCCAACGAACGCGTCTGGTCAAAACGCCTCTTTCAAAATCAAGCGTGCGCTCATAATCGAGAAGCGTTCCTTCATGCATATAAAACGGCTCGCCGTCAATTTCGATACGCGCGGTAAGAATATCCAATACGTTTACGCCGAATTCGGACTTTTCAAACCGTTTCAAGCCCTCTTCGTCGTAGTAGTATTTTTTCATATATACGCTGTCGGGCACGGGAGCGCATATTTCCACGGCTTCATCCAAATAGCCGCGAATATACGTGCCCTGTACGCCCAGCGTGCTGTATTCCTCAAAACTGCCGCGAACCCCCATATATCCGTTTCCGGTGGTATAGAGCGTCGCGTTCAGTGCGTCCTTGGAAAACGAGTAAACCGTTTCCTTTAAGCAAAGCGGTTTTGTCATATTACTTTGCTCCCTTTAAGAAAAGGACCGGAACGAGCATGGTCGCCGCTCTCCCCTCCACGTCCAACGAGAACACGAAATTGCACTTTCTTTTTTCAGTCGGGCAAGTAAATTCAAAGGACATCTTCTTGATCGGATTTCCGTATGTATTGCGCGCAAGATAGAAAAATCCTTCTTTATCGTCCACCGAACAACCGTCGTCCGTATACCAACGATAGGAGAGATTTTCGGAAACGCGGAATTTGTTTTCCACCTCGATTTCCGCAACGCCCACACCGTCCTTTAAGTATTGTCCGTTCGGATAGGAAACCAAAACCTTGAAAAATTTATAATCGTACACGCAAGAATCCGCCTTACCGAACAACCGTGCAACGGTCGTCCGAGAAGCGTAAAGCGCGGACGGATCGACGTTTTCTCCGTAAATGCCGAGCCCGTTCACCGCAACGCTCTTATCGATCAACGCAAGCGTTCTTTCGGTCAATTCTTCTACCGTCTGCGGAATCATACCCTCCAATTCGCCGTGATCGAGGCAAAGCGTCTTGATCGCGTTTCCGATCGGGCGAATCCAATGGTTCGGAATTCCGTCGTAGCCGTAAATAATGCCGAGCAACGAGCCGAGCGTCGCCGCGGTACAGTCGGTATCTTCGCCGCAGTTGACCGCATAGCAAAGCGTATCGGAAAAATCGCCCTGTCCGTACAACAAGCCAAGCACGACAATCGCGATGTTATCCACCGCGTCGTAGCCCTTTTCTCCGTCCGCAAAGCCGAGTTCTTTATCACGATCGCTGCAAAGAACGACTGTTTCCTTTCCGTCATAATAACTGAACGGCGCACCGCGGAAACGGCGTAAAATTTCATCGCGCGTATCCAAATAAGGCATACCCTTCGCATAACAAGCGCGAACCAATGCGGCGGCTTGTGCAACGCCGCAATTGGACGGAATATATCCGAGCCCGATATCAAGCAACTTATTCACGTCCTTTTCCACGAACGCCGCCGCTTCCATCGCGACAATCAAAGCAGCGGCATAAGTCCCCTCGCTGTTGCCGGAATGGTCAATCGCGGAATCCGCGAGCATATACAAAACGGCAAGTTCGGGATTTCCTGCGGCAATGCATGCCCAAATCTCACTACGGATATAACTACCGCAACTGTGAATGTACGGATTGTTTTCTCTACCGCTCTGCGGCGAGCAAATACCGAGTTTCATGTTCGCTTTGGCGTTCCCGTACTCCGCCCAATGCGGCGTAACGCACACGCTGAAATAATATCCGAGATCTCTCGTCGTCACTTGAAGTTTTTGCTCTTCCAAGGCAATCAACCACAAAAGTTGAATATCCAAATCGTCGTTCGGCATGGGGTTGCCGTCCAAATTCTGCGTATATCCCGTAACGTGGTTGATCTGCCGCCGCCATTCAAAGGGTGCGCCGAGCGTTCCTCCGATATTTTTGCCGTACCAGCAACCTAAAATTTTATTTTTTAATTCGTTTCTATCCATAATCTCCACAACCTTAGAATTATTTTAACCTTTTACCGCTCCTGCCGCAACGCCTTCGATGAAGTATTTCGACAAGAACGAATAAAGCACGATAATCGGAGCAGTCAAAATACAGAGCCCCGCACAGAGAACGCCGTATTCCGAATTGTTCTGCGACTGGAAGTTAATCAAACCGAGCGGAAGCGTTTTCGCGGCGTCGTTGTTCGTGATCGTAATTAAGGGCCAGAAGAAATCGCTCCATACTCCCGTAAACGTCTGAACCGCAACGAGCGCCATCATGGGCGTCATCAAACGGAAATCGATTTTCAAAAACATTTCCCAGAAATTCGCCCCCTCGATCATCGCGGCTTCGTGCAATTCGTTCGGAATTTTCTTCACGTAAGACACGCCGAGAATAACGCCGAGCCCTGCCGGAGAAAACACGCCGGGGATAATCAACGCCCAGAGCGAATTCAAGCAGTTCAATTCGCGAATCAAGATAAATTGCGGAATTGCCGTAACTTCGCCGGTAAAAAACATCGTCGAAATCACGATAACCGTAATAATTTTATTTCCCTTAAACTGCAATACGGCAATTGCGTAAGCAACCAACGCGCTCATAAATACTTTGGAAGCAACCGTCAATCCCGAAACCACTACGGAATTAAGGAAATATCTTGAAAAATGTCCGTCCGTCCAAGCCTTCGCATAATTTTCGGGATGCATAAAGGAAATCGAAAAAGGCGAAGCAAGAAATTCCCCGTATGTTTTAAATGAAGTCGTGAGAACAAACAATAAGGGATACAAAATCATAACGGTAACGGCAGCCATCAAGATAAACAACAGAACGCCCGAGATAATTTTATAAATCTTTCTCTTTTTAACGCCGTCCGAAACGGAAGGAACGGTCATAATATGATTACGCATCGATTTTTTCCTCCTGTTTTCCGGTAATCGCGTTCAAGGAAAGCGAAATGGCGGCAATAATAACCGATAATACGATGGACATGGTAACCGCACGGCAAAACGTCTTATATTTATAAGCGGTATTATAGATATACATACCGACAACATACAAACCGTGATTGCCCGTTCCGTTCGTAAACAGATAGAACAAATCAAACGATTTCAATCCGCCCATAACGGACAAAAGCAAATTGACGGAGGTAGAACTCCAAGTCAACGGCAAAATAAATTTCCAAAGAATTTTCCAACCGTTCGCACCGTCGATTCTCGCACTTTCGATCACGTCTTTCGGAATCGCGTTCATGGCGATAAAATAAATGATCGTTGTAACGCCGATATATTGCCATGTATTTACGAAAATAATCGACCATAAAGCGATGTTATCGTCGGCGAGCCATAACGGAAATTCCGTAACGCCGAATACGTTTCCTAAAATCAAATCCAACAGTCCCACGTTCGGCTCAAAGATAAACGTCCACATAACGCTGACGACCGTCGCCGGCAATAAAACGGGGATATACAGCAAAACTTTATAAACGGCTTGCAAACGCGCCGTCATGTTATAAAGAATGTATGCGAGGAAAAAACCGAGCAACGTCTGAATTCCCGTCGAAATAAACGTAAATTTAATACTCGTAAGAGTGGATTCCCAGAATTGTTTTCCCTGCTCGCTGAACAGCCACTTGTAATTTTCAAACCCGATAAATTCAACATTTACGAAGACGAATTTCCAATTTGTAAAACTGAGTCCGAGGGACAATAAAACGGGATAAATGATAAACAAGATGATACCGATCACCGTCGGTATCATCATAATCCATCCTACGATATTTGCTTTTTTCTGTAAATATTTTACCATAGAGCGTTTCCCGACTTAAAATTATTTCAACCAGTTTTTATCGTAATCCTTTTTCGCATTCTGACGCGGCATCCAATCTTTTACGGGGCTGTTCAACAAGAAATCCTGCATATCGGCATAGGTGTTTTCGTTCAACTTTTTAATCATGTCGAGCGCGGAAGTATAAGCCGAATTGCCCGTAATATAATTCTGTATAATGCCCTCGTTCATCGCGGAAAGCGCCCCTGTCACGTAATCGGGAGAAGTCGCGTAAGCACCGACGTATTTCACCTCTTCGGAAAACGCCTTATACGTTTCGCTGTGATATTCGACGCCCTTCAAAACGGTAATGGACTGCATCTGATCGACGATAATTTGCTGCGCCTGCTGACTCGTAAGAAACTCGATCAACTTAACGGAAGCGAGTTTCTGATCGTTCGTCGCGTTCGGACTGTAAGAAAGTCCGTCAAAGCCGCCGTAAACGTATTTCACCTGATCGGAAATCGCGGCGGGAGCGGGAATCGCGAACAAACCGACCTCATCGCTCATGGTGGAAGAAATATCGCCGATATTGGTCACGTTCGCAAACAACATTGCCGCTTTCGTTCCCTCTTGCGCGGTAAACTTCTGGATCGCGCCCTGCTTCGTTACGCCGATCGCGTTTTTCCCGAAATAACCGTCCCCATACCATTTTTTCACTTTATCGTAAATAAGCGCGCCCGTATTGTCCTCATAATCGGGTTCGAGCCGTCCCAATTGATAGCCCTCTTCTTCCACAGCGCCGTCTAAAATCGCGCAGAAAAGATTCATCGCGTTTATGATATACGTAATCTGCCCTTCTCTGCCTCCGGCGGAAAGGGGAATATACTTGCCCGTGTCGTTAATCTTTTTTAACAACGCCTCGAATTCTTCAAACGAGGTAGGAACGTTCCACCCGTTCTGCTCAAAAATCGTCTTGTTGTAGAAAATCGCTTCCGCAGTGATCCGGAACGGAGCGGAATAATAATTGCCGTTAAACTTACCCATTTCCCAGCTGGACGATTGCAAAAAATTATCTGCGATTTTATCGTGAAGCCCGTTCAAAGAGCCTGCCATAACGCCGTCGGACGACGAAACCAGCGGATTCATGAAGTGCGTGTAGAACGTATAAACGTTGGGCATTTCTCCGGCGATATAAGCCGATTGTAAACTCTGCTCCATCTTATCGTATGTCGTAACGGAAGTCGTAATATGGATATTCGGATTTTGACTTTCGAAAATCGCAATCAACCGATTCATCGTCGTTTCATGCTCCGGCCACATATGCATAAAAGTAATATTAACTTCGGTATTCGGATCGAGTTCGCCTGTCGGCTCGCCGTTTTCGGACGGATTGTTTGTTCCGGAGTCGCCGCAAGCAACCGAAAAAATTGCCAACATGCCCGTTAAGACACACAGCAAAATCGCTATCAATTTCTTCATTTTTTAATTCTCCTGTTCTTATTTTTTATCAAAAAAGACGCAACGCGAAGCCGCGCCTTTTTTGATATTTTCTTTGACGAAACGTCAATTGTTTTCGTTACGAAAACTGAATCTCCATGCCTACGCTGGTACGGATATAAGTCGTATAATTGCTAGCATCCAAAACAATACCGCCGAGCGATACGTTTTTGAACTTGACGTTCTCTACCGCGCCGCCCTTCGTAACCACACCGACGACGGATTGCGCGTTAGCGTTCGGTTCGGAAGCATAAGAAACGTTTTCCACGGTAACGTTATCGACAAATCCCGTTCCGTACAACGGATATCCGGCGCGAATCTGAATGAACGGAGCGACGGAAGGACAACGAACCTCGTCGATTCGAACGTCCTTGATCGTAACGTTCGAAATCGTTTTTCCGCCTGTCGCTACGATTTGAGCAAAACCGCAATTCGCGCTTAAATCGACGTTATGATAGTTAATGACGTCGCAATTGCGCATGGTAACGTTCGTGATATTGCCCGTTTCGGCAAGTCCTAAGAGAAGAATTCTCGCGCCGTCCGACCAAAGAACGCTGTTTTCAAACGTCAAATCGTCCGCGTCGCCGTAATGATAAGCCACGAACAAGTCGTCCGTCGTACGAATAAAGACGCCCGTTGCTCTGGCATGCTTTGTCGCGCTGAAATGGATTCCGTCCGCATTCGTGCAACTTCCGAAGATGTTAATGCCGCTAATCAAAACGTTTTCCGAATAATTGACGACGACCTCCCACATCGGCGCGTTCAAAATGCTGATTCCTTCGATCACGACGTTTTTGAGTTGCTCGAACGTAATCGCGCCGTTTCTTCCTTCGTATAACGTAACGGTGCTGATCAGATCTCTGCAATCGAGTACGCCGCGACCGCTGATCGTAACGTTTTCCTTATTCGTACCGACGAAAGAGCCTTTTACCACCGCTCCTTTTTCAAAATAATACGTATAACCGGAATACACGCCGAACGTTTCGCCGGCTTTCACGTTTCCGTAAATTCCGTTTTCCGATCCGTCGGTTACAAGCGTATAAGATGCCTCCGATCCCCCGACTGCCTTTCCCTGGGCGACGTTCTCGCCGCTTTGATCAAACAATCTGAATTCTTTGATATACGCCGCGTTCAGATAGGTATACGGAACGGACGTTTGAATACTGTTATAATTGCCGTGTAAAAACAATCTTACGTAACGCGCTTTCAAAGAAGAGAATTTGCCGGACGGATTATAATTGTTTTCGGCTTCTTCGCCGACGGATTTTACGATCGAAACATACTCGTCGTCCGCCTTTTCCTTTGCCATGATTTCATAGCAAAGTCCCCCGGGCAAACCTTTTCCTCCGGGAACGCCGTCCTTATCGGTCGGCGTTACGATTTCGTAACGGGCAAGATCGATCACGCTGCCGAGATCCAAATCTACCCAATATCCTCCGGGAAGTTGATGCGTTCCTTTCTTGAAATAATAAACGGTCTTTCCTTCCGGCAAAATAAGCGGAATTTCGTCTCCCTCTTCAATCACGTACACGTTATCGGCGGTCGGATCTTGTTTATATTCGTCCTCCGGGGTATTCGTGAGAATGTGCAAAACTTCTGCTTCCCATTCGTTTTCGGGGCGGAAAACCACCTTTCTGGGCGCGCTTTCCGACTGCGTAAGCGTAAACGTAACCGTGTCGGCTTCCCGTTCGCTCGTTACGTTATAAGAAGCGGGTGCAATCGTATAATTGTCGTTCAACGTACCGTTTTTATAAGTCACGCGCATCGCGATCGTTCCGGTAAAATCAAAAATTACCATGGAAGCCTTATAGGGCGTTCCGTCGAACGTCGTATGCATCTTATACAAAAAACCGTCGCCGAGTTGGTGACCGGCTTCCGCAACGTATACGTCGAGGTCTTGCCAAGTCTTTCCGTCCGCGGATACTTCTACCCGATACTTATCGCTGCGCTCTATCGAATCCGCCATGCTCCAAATTTCGATTGTGCCGTCCACCTTGTTCATATCGACGCCGCCCTCCGAATTACAAGCCGTTACGCTCAACAAGAAGCAAACGCAAAGAACTATCGTAATGATTTTTTTAAGCATAAATTCCTCTTCGATTGCTTTTTGCAATCTTAAAATAATATACGGTAAAATGAATTGAAAAAATTTTTTCCGTTATATCGGCTATCGCGATCAAATTGATCGCGACAGCTTCTTTTTTCTCTATTTACTTTTTATCCGCGCTTTTTCTTAGCGACCAAGAACGCTCCGCAGAACAATAACGCCAAACCGATGCAAGCAACGCCCTCGATCGAAGAGCCGCAACCGCCTTTGTTTTCCGACTGATTGCCGTTGCCGCTGCCCGAATTTGAAACGTATTTCGCATAGAACACCTTGTTCCCGGAATCGCCCATTTGGATTGCGGTAACCGCGCTTCCGCTGAAGTCTGCGGTTTCATACCATCCCTCGAACGTGTAACCCTCCTTGGTAACCTCGGACAAAGTAACGTAGTCGCTCGACTTATACCCGTAAACCAACAACGGATTTCCCTCGATCTTCGTATCACCGTCGTAATATTCGATCGTATAAGAGCCTTCCTCGTAATGCCCGTAGAGGTTAAAGTTACCGCCCGTTCCCGCAGGAATTTCGGAAAGAACCGCGTCTTCCAATGTCGGCGTACGATGCCAGCCCTTGAATTCATAGCCGTCTCTGACAACGCCGTTCAGCGTAAACGCATTTTCCGCGTCGTACGTATACTCGATCGTTCCGATCTTTGTGCTACCCGAATAACAAGAAATCTGATAAGAAGCAGCATTCAGAGCAGAAGTATCCGCAAGCGTCTTAAAGGCAAAATCGTTATAAACGCCGCGATAGTTCTTGGTGTAAGGTCCGATTGCGGGGGACAACGTAGCGTCGAGGAGAACCGAACCGATCTTCGTTCCGTTCACGTACGCTTCTAATTTGCTTCCGGATACAACGACTGCCAATTCAAGTTCGTCCGTCATGTTAACGGAAGCCGTCCCGAATTGTCCCTTCCATTCCTGTTCTTTTACGGAAAGGTTTACTCCGCCGCCTTCCGCGACCCAAACGGTTACCGCGCTCTTTGCGCCGTCCGCTTCCGTCTTCTTTGCAACGGTCAAACCGACTCCGCCCCAATCCTGTACTTTTTTAGGAGTAATTTTCGCACTGACCATCCAAGCGTCGGTTACCGTCGATACGTCCTTGGAAAGCGGTAACATCGCAAGTCCGGGATACGTGGCATAATGCGGATTCAAATCGTTATTTACGTTCGTATATCCTTCTTCCGTTTTCATGAAAGCCAAACCGTAATCACGGGGTGATTCTCCGTCTATCGTGCCGTCCGTATTTTCTAAATAAGCAGGACCAAACCCTTCATCGAGTCCGCTGTACATTCTGTACACGCCAACCGAGTCAACGAAAAGATTTTCTTTCGATTCAAACTCAGAAAGAGCGGGAACGGGAGCAGCCGCCCGATACGCGCATAATTCAAAATCGGTATACAAGCCCGTCCAATTCTTAAACGCAGGACCGACCGCAGGACGAGAAATCGTAAAGGGCACAGAGAAGGTTGTCGTATCAACCGTGCCGAGCACTTGACTGTTGAAAGAAATCGTCAACTTAGAGTCTCTAACCTCAACGGCGACTTTCATCTCCGCGTCGATCGCAAACGGAGTCCCGGACACACCTACATCCGAAAAATTGCACGCAAAATCCCATTCATTACCGCCTGCGGAAATTACAACCTGTTGCGCTTCGCTGAACCACAAAACTACGGGACTCTCTTTCTGCGCTTCTTCGACCGTAACTTTCGTCCAGCCGATTAAAATGCCGAGTCCTCCCCAACCGCCTTGTTGCGTCGGCTTAATCGTAGCGGAAACGTCGTAATCGGTTACCCCGTCAACGCTTGCCGTCAAAGGTAATTCGGAAGCAAAAAACGCACCGTCAATCGGCGTTCTTGCCGTTCCGTCGTCTTGAACCCAAGTATAACCGTCGGTAACCTTACCGCTATATATACCCCAGCCATCCGGATACGGTAAATAAGTATTACCGTCTACCTGATATCCTTTCAATACAGAAGTCGCCGTTCCGACGAGATTCTCGCTCTTCGTATCCGCATTCGCAGAAATCGCCGCTCCTCCGATCCCGAAAGAAACGGCAAGCAGTACTGCCAACAAGCAAGCGACTGCGAGTGAAAGAAGTGTCTTTTTGTGTGTCATAATTTTCTCCTTTTCTAAAAAAATCTGTTTATATTTGCGACACGTGTCGCTACAGAACCGAATGAAAAAATGGTTTTCCTCAAACCTCTTTTTCCGAAACGCCTTTCGGCTATCCCGTTTTTCCTTTTTTATTATTTCCCTTTATCGTTTTTATTTTTTATATTGTCTGCTTATTATTTGTGTCGTTTATATTGTTTCTTTCCTCTTGCTTTTTTGCTCGCCGCTCTCTACACCGAACAGTTTCTTTTCTCACACACAAGAGATTTTTCTTTGTTCAAACTGTTTTTTGCTCCTCTACTCTTCTTTTCTCTTGTTCCCTTACTCATGCACATGAACAACTTCTTTTCTCTCTCATGTTTTTTCTTTTGTCCAGTCCGGCCCTTTCTCTACTCTTCTATTCTCTTATTCTCCTATGCCCTACGCTCGAATGTTTTTTACTCCTATATAAGTTTTCCCTTTGCCCCGTTCCGATTTTGCTTTTCTATTTTTATCGTTTTTCCACTCCCTTATTCTTCTACACCCGAACACCTTCTTTTCTCTCCCACAAGTTTTTTCTTTTGCCCAGTTCGTTCTTCTTTTTGCTTTTTGCTTTCTACTCTCTACTCCCGAACTACCCTTTTTCCTCTTTATGTACAAGTTTTTGTTCTGTCCTCATACGCTTGCCCGTCTGTTCCCCACTCTCTGTGCCGAACGGGTTCTCATCCCTCTACGTCGCTTCTGCTTTTCTATGGCTTCTAAATCGGCGTGATACGCAAGCGACACGTGTCGCTTGCTTCTTTATATTCATGATATCATGAATTTCGGAATTTGTCAATACCTTTTTTAAATTTTTTGTGATTTTTCAAATATTTTTTTAAAAATATTTTCATGAGTCCCGTTTCGGGGGAAAAATTCTCTAACAAAGGCGTTTGCACACTTATTTATTTAAAGTCAAATAAAAGAAAAACCTATTGAAACGTCTTACCGCAAAGGTTCGGATTTCAATAGGTTTCTCAAATGGCTG
>CAYRPB010000036.1:0-14820 GCA_964426105.1 uncultured Clostridia bacterium
TTTCCGTATCGAGGCTTATCGGCGCGCCTCCGGGGTACGTAGGTTATGACGAGGGCGGCGAACTTACCGAAGCGGTAAGAAGAAAACCCTATTCCGTCGTTTTGTTCGACGAAATCGAAAAGGCGCACCCGGACGTATTCAATATTTTGTTGCAGGTTTTGGACGACGGCAGAATTACCGATTCGCAGGGCAGAACGGTCGATTTCAAAAATACGGTCATCATTTTGACCTCTAATTTGGGATCGAACGATATCTTGGATGGGATCGATTCGAACGGGAATTTAACCGAATCTGCTCGTCACGAGGTGTCGCGGCTGTTAAAAACGTCGTTCCGTCCCGAATTTTTGAATCGTTTGGACGAGATCGTGTTCTACAAGCCCCTCACGCGCGAAAACGTGAAGAGTATCGTCGATTTGATGTTGAACGATTTACGCAAGCGGCTTGCCGAAAAACAACTTTCGCTATCGGTGACCGATCGTGCGAAAGATCGAATCGTGGAAAACGGCTACGATCCGATTTACGGAGCGCGCCCCTTGCGTCGTTACATTCAGCACGAGGTGGAAACGTTGATCGCTCGCGGTATTGTCGAAAATCGCTTCGCCGTCGGGACGACGGTCGTCGTCGATGCGGAAGACGGCGCGCTTACGCTGAAAAGTGCTTGACAAAATCGTATCTTCGGGTTATAATCGAAGAAAAACCTGACCCGAACGGTTCGCCCTGACGGAGAAGGGGCGAATCTGAAAAGAAAGGCGCAATCCGCCCTCTTTTCGCAGTATAAAAACGCCGCCCCTGCCGTTAAGGTAGGGGCGTTTTTGTATAAAAAACAGTTCGGGGATATCAAAAGGAGAAAGAATATGAAGAAATTACTCGCATTGCTCACGGCACTGTTTTTGTGCCTTTCTTTTGCCGCTTGCGGCAATTCCGAAACTCCCGCTCCGGGAACGAGAACGTATCGATTTTTCGTGCCGGACGGCGCGCCTGCGCTCGCCGTCGCAAACTTTATCGCGCCGACTTCGCAGTTGACCGAATTTTCGATGCACGTCGTAAACGCCTCGTCCATTGCCGCGCACGCTTCGACGGACGCCGATTTTGCGATTATGCCCGTTAACGCCGCTTCCAAACTGTTTGCGAACAACGACGCCATGAAGATGGTTGCCGTCGTTACGCACGGGAATTTGTTTATCGTCGGGAACGGCGAAGCAAGCGCTCTCACCGATCTTTACGGAAAAACGTTGGGCGTGATTCAGCGCGGAAACGTGCCCGATCTTACGTTGAAAGCGATTTTAGAGGAAAAGGGAATCGCTTACGAAGAATCCGAAACGCCGATCGAGGGAAAAATCGCCCTTCGCTATTACAATGTGGCGACAGATATGCTGCCTGCATTGAAAAAGGGAATGTTGGATTTCGGCGTTTTGCCCGAACCTGCCGTCACGAACAGTGCGTTGCCCGTTCGGTTCTCTTTGCAAAGTTTATACGGAGAAAACGATTATCCGCAAGCGGTTTTAATGGTGAAAAAGGAAGTATTGGGCGAATTGTCCGAGCGGTACGTTGCCGATCTTTTGACCGCGCTTTCGAATAGTATCGCTTGGGTAAAAGAGGACGTAGAGGGCAGACCTGCCGCCGCCGTCGAAAAACTTTCCGCTTATTTGGAGGAGGGGTTGGAGTCTTCCTTGGACGGATCGAAATTGACGCATACGTCTATCTTAAATTGCAACCTTTCCGTGCAAAAGTCCGCAGACGCAAAGGAGGCTGTAAAGGCATATTTAGCGAAGATTAAGGCGATCGAGCCGACTGCGGTCGGCGACGTTACGGACGCATTTTTCTATTGATGAAAAAGGGGCTTTGTTACGTATTTCCGATCGTCGTTTTCGTCGCCTTTGTCGCACTGTGGCAAGGACTTTCGGTAAAGGCGGATTCGGACTATATTTTGCCCTCGCCCGGGGCGACGTTTTCCGCGTTACGGCAGGTGTTGGGAACGACTGAATTTTACGTCGTGTACGGGGCGACGCTTTTGCGTTGTCTTGTAACCTTTATTTGCTCGTTTCTTTGCGCGTTCGGCTTTGCGTTGTTTGCACGGTACGTACTTTGGGCGAGAGCGACGGTCGAGGGGATTATGAGCGTGTTTCGCGCGTTTCCCACGTTAGTCGTTGCGCTTTGGCTGGTTTTGTTCGTGAACAGTCGCGTCGTCGCGTGCTTGGTTACGGCGTTGGTAATGCTTCCGACGCTCTATACCGAGTTAACCGCGTTGCTTTCGGAAATCGATCCCGATCTCATCGAAATGGCGAAGTTGTATCGCGTGCCGCAATCGCGCGTGATCGGTCGGTTTTTGATACCTGCCGTTTCGCCGTCTGCGGTGCGAATCGCCGGAGCGGGACTTTCGTTGAACTTAAAACTCATGGTGGCGGCGGAAGTGCTTGCGCAGACGGCAAATTCGCTCGGCGGATTGATGAATCTCGCAAAAACGTATTTGGAAACGGCTACGCTTTTGGCGTTATTGTTCGTTACCGTTTGTTCGGGACTGCTGTTCGAGGGGATCGCAAAGTTGTTGTCGCGCAGATTGGGAAGGTGGAAAGCATGAAACTGAACGATTTAACCTTTTCTTACGGAGATCGGCGCGTGCTTGACGGGTTGAATTTGGAAATCGAAGAGGGAAAAACGCTCGCGTTAACGGGCGGTTCCGGTACGGGAAAAACCACGTTGTTGAAAATTTTGTCAGGGTTGCTTCCGTGCGATGGCGTGCCGAATATCGGACGAGTATCTTGCGTTTTTCAGAACGACCGTTTGATTCCAAACCTTACGGTAGAACAAAATATTCGCTTTATCGAGCCGAATGCGGACGTAGACGCATTGCTTTCAAAAGTTGGGCTTTCGGAGTCAAAACGTCTGTACCCGAAAGAACTTTCGGGGGGGATGGCGCGCCGTGTGGCGATTTTACGCGCGTTCGCCTTTTCGGCGGAACTTGTTTTGCTGGACGAGCCCTTTCATAATTTGGACGTCGCGTTAAAATATCGCATCATGGACGAATTAAAGGCGTTGATCGAGGAACGCCGTTCGACCGCCGTTCTCGTGACGCATACCGTAGAAGAGGCGATTTATCTTGCGGATACGATCGCCGTCTTGGAAAACGGTAAAATTTCCGCTTTATTAAAAAACGGCGCGGATGCGGAAGCGCGACTTTTGTCGATTCTGCGCGCGAAAAACGCATAAATTGTCTAAACGGAACGAAAACGGTTCCGTTTTTTTATTTTGCGCGAAAGATTATTCGAAATCGATTGCAAAATTTTCCCTCGTTTGGTATTATATAAATATATATTATTTTTTAAAATAGCGCTTTATATGCGCGTAGAGGGGTATTCTTTTGAACGCAATGGGCAGAGATAAAAAAGAGAAGAGAAATTCGGACGTTTTTTCGGGAGAAACGTTCGGCATGGTTCTGATTTTGTTTTCCACGCTCGCGTTGGTGTGTTTGTTCACGCGCGATATGGTTTTTTCTGCGGTCGGACGGGTTGTGAACGGCTTTTTGTTCGGCGTATTCGGGTGGTTTTCGTTTCCGTTGTTTTTTTGGATGATCGTCATGGGCGTTTATCTCGTATGCGGCAAAACGTTGCCTATTTCGGGAAAAAGTCGTTTATTCCTTTATCTCGCGGTTGTTTTTTCTTTCCTTTTGGTGCATGCGGTTACGTCCGCTTCCATGATCGGGGAAAGTTACGGCGCGTATCTCTCCGCTTGCTACGAGGCAGGCGAGGGCGGCGCGTCCTCGGCGACGGGCGGCGGTTGTTTTTTCGGCTTGTTGGACGGCTTGTTTTTGTCCTTGCTTACGCCCGTCGGCAGTTACGTGTTGCTTTCCGTATTGATCGCGTTGACGATGTACGGCTTTTTCAGAAATTTGTGGATGAGAGGGACTTCCGCCGTGCGTGTTTCGCGTGAGAAGCGTGCAAAAAAGGCGAAGGAAGAAAAGCCCCCCAAGACGCATTCTCGTACGTTGGCGGAAGAGGACGAAGAAGAGAATGAGCCCGAAACGCCCGTAGGACCGCAACTTTATTATCGGGACGATAATTTCGAGTTGAAAACCCGTCGTCAGCAAGAAAAGACCAAAAACGATTCTTTCCGTATCTTCTATCCGAACGGGGACGAGGGAAAGAGCCTCGGTTATTCGCGCGAATCGCAGAAAACCTATTCCGCCGTTTACGGCGATGATATGGAGTCTAAACTCAATTATATCAAGACGCCCTCTCCGCTTAATTTGGAGGACATTCTTTCCGATAAAAAGAAGAAACGCGCAGGAACGCAAAACGATAGCGCGCCCAAGGCGACCGCCGAGGTATCCGCGCCCATTCGAGAGATCAAAATCGATCGCAACCAAGTGTTGCCGCCTGCGTTCGATTATGACGACGAACCGAAGAGCGATACCGCAATCAGAGCGGACGCGTTTGCGGAAAAATACGCGTCGCCGATACAAACGCCCGTCCGTAAGGAAGAGCCGATTCAACCGCCGATTCGTAGAGAAGATTCGACGTCGTCTTTCCGTACGGATGCCGTTCCGCGCAGGGAAGAATCTTTTCCGTTGCGCAGAGAAGAACTTTCCGGCGAACGAGAAGAATCTTCGATACCCTCTGTAACGCAGATAACGCCCGTACGGCGTGACGGCGAATCGGAAAGACGGATCTTTTTTGAAGAAGAAAAGACGATTGATTCGGTTTCCGCGGTCGAGGAAGTTGAAAACGATACGACGGAAGAACTTCCGGAAGAAACGAATATTCCCCCGATGTTGCGGAGAAGAGAGGCGAGCACACCTCTGATCGATCCTGAAAAAAGGGCGGAAACGGATCTTTCCGCGTCGATCGGGCGGCGTGAACGCCGTATTCCCGAACCTACGTTCGTGGAATCGCAAGATTCTGCCGATCTTACGATGGAAGACAAAGCGCGCGCGATGATTCACCGCGTCTACAAGCGTCCGCCGATCGATCTTTTCAAGATATACAAGCAAGATCCCAATGGGCAACGCGAAAATCACGAGGAGCGCAGTCGTATCATCGAGCGCACGCTCTCCGAGTTTAATATCGACGCAAAAGTCGTTAACTGCATACAAGGACCGACGGTTTCCCGTTACGAGTTGATGATGCCTGCCGGGGTTCCCGTTAAACGCGTTCCCAACCATGCGGACGACGTGGCGATGCGCTTGGAATCCGAAAACGGCGTGCGTGTGGAAGCACCCATTCCGGGGAAGAATCTCGTCGGAATCGAAGTGCCGAACAAGGTAAAACAGATGGTCGGCTTACGGGATATTATCGAAGATCCGGCATTTACCAAAGAGAAGCCGGGCGCGCTTACGTTCGCGTTGGGAAAGAACATCGTCGGACAGGCTGTGTGTGACAACCTCGCCAAAGGACCGCACTATTTGGTTGCAGGCTCTACGGGAATGGGGAAGAGCGTCTGCTTGAATACGATGATCATCAGTTTGATTACCAAATACAGCCCGGAAGAGTTGCGCCTTATCATGGTAGATCCTAAGCAGGTGGAATTTAACATTTACAACCATTTGCCTCATTTGATGATAGACGAAATTATCACCGAGCCGCAAAAGGCGATCGCGACTTTGACTTGGGCGATCGACGAAATGGAAAAACGCTATACGCAATTTAAGGACAACGAAGTGCGCGATATCGACGAATACAATTCTTGTATCGCGTCCGATTCCGTTCCGAAGATGCCGAAAATCGTCATCATCGTGGACGAGGTTTCCGACCTCATGCAGTACAATAAGCGCGATTTGGAAGCAAAGATTTTGAGCCTTTCGCAAAAGGCTCGTGCGGCGGGAATCCATTTGGTTTTGGCGACGCAGCGTCCGTCCGTGGACGTCATCACCGGCGTTATCAAGACCAATCTGCCTTCCCGTATCGCGTTCCGCGTGCTTTCCGCGGCGGATTCCATGACCATTCTTTCGGAGGGCGGCGCGGAAAAGTTGCTCGGCAACGGCGATATGCTTTACCGCAATTCGACCATGGCGAAGTGCGAACGAATTCAAGGCGCGTTCATCGATACGGCGGAAGTGAAAAATATCGTCAACTATATTAAAGAAAACAACGAGGCATACTTTGACGACGACGCGGCGAAATCCATCGAAGAAGCCGTTCGTCCGCCCGTCGTTGCGACAGAGGAAGAAAACGACGACGAACAAGAGGACAAACTCTTTGTCGAGGCTGTCAAATACGCCGTCATGAACAACGTCGCGTCCATTTCGATGTTCCAAAGAAGATTCAAAATCGGATACGGCAGAGCGGGCGGACTCATCGACTCTATGGAGCGGCAGGGGTACGTTTCGCCGTTCCAAGGCTCTAAGGCGCGCGAGGTGTTGATTACGCGCGAGCAATTTGAGGAAAAATACGGTAAAATAGACGAATGAGAAAAAAGAAATTAGGCGTCGTGTCTTTGGGATGCGATAAAAATCGCGTAGATACCGAGAAGATGCTCGGCATTTTAGAGCCGCTCGTGGAATTGACGAACGATTTAAGCGAGGCACAGATCGTCGTCGTCAACACGTGCGCGTTTTTGACGGATACGCGTCGGGAAGCGATCGAAGAGATCTTAAACGTCAACCGCATGCGTACGGACGGAAACTTGGAAAAACTCGTGGTAACCGGCTGTTTGCCGCAAAAGTTTATCGGCGAGTTGGAAAACGACCTTACCGAAGCGGATATTTTCTTGGGCGTTTCCGATTACGAACGGCTTCCGTCCTTATTAGAGGAAAGTTATTGCACGGGGCGGCGGATCAATGCGGTCGGGAAGGGCGATTCCGATTTTATTGCGCCGCGCGTGAGAACTACGCCTTCTACATACGCGTATTTGAAGATCGCGGACGGCTGCAACAATCATTGTACCTATTGCTTAATCCCTAAAATTCGCGGCAAATACCGTTCCAACGCAGAAGAAGACTTGATTGCCGAAGCAAAGGCGTTGGGGCGCGTTCCCGAATTGATTTTGGTCGCGCAGGACGTTACCCGTTACGGAGAGGATCTCTGCGGCGAAAAGCGTCTGCCTGCGCTTTTGCGTGTGTTGACCGCGCTTGAAAACGTAGAAAGCGTTCGCCTTTTGTATTGTTATCCCGATTGTATTACGGACGAGTTGATTCGTGAAATCGCCGATAATCCGAAGATCGTAAAATACTTGGATATTCCCTTACAACATGCGGACGGCGGCATTTTGAAGAAAATGAATCGTCCCGGGAATGCAGCGGAATCGCTCGCGCTGTTTGCAAAATTGCGGCGAGAAATCCCCGGAATCGCGCTTCGTTCCACGTTTATCGCAGGCTTCCCGGGAGAAACGGAAGAGGCGTTCGGCGTTCTCGCGGCGTTTCTGAAAGAGGCAAAGTTGGATAACGCAGGCTTTTTCGTTTACTCTAAGGAAGACGGCACGGCGGCGGCTCGCTTGCCCGAGCAGATTTCTGCTCGCGTCAAAGAAAAAAGAGTGCGCGCATTGTATGAGATTCAAAGGGGCGTGTCGGCGGAAATCAATCGTTCCGTCGTCGGAAAAACTCTTTCCGTTCTTGCGGAGGGCTTTGATTCGAACATGCTTTCTTACATCGGCAGAAGTGATAGGCAAGCCCCCGAAATAGACGGCGTAATTTACTTTACCGCCGCGCGAGAGGTTGCAGTCGGTGAACGTGTCGCCGTAAAAATTACCGATTGCGGCGATTATGACCTTTACGGAGAATTGATATGAATTTACCCAATAAACTGACTGTTTTGCGAATCTTAATGATTCCGATTTTCATGGCGTTGTTTTTCTTGACGGTGATACCGTATCATTATTTGATTGCGGCAATCGTATTCGTCTTAGCAGCCGCAACGGATTTTTTGGACGGGCATATCGCGCGCAAGTACGGTCTTGTCACCAATCTCGGAAAGTTTTTAGATCCGATTGCGGATAAAGTGCTGGTTTCTACCGCGTTGATTTTGATGTTGACCGTTCCCGAAATGATTCCGCCTTTGTTTTCTATCGCCGTCGCGGTGATTTTGGCGCGCGAATTGATCGTAAGCGGATTTCGCATGGTCGCGGCATCTCGAGGCTTGGTGCTTGCCGCCGATAAAGTAGGAAAAGTCAAAACCGTTTTTCAGGATATCGCGATCGTCGTCCTTTTGGTCGGGTACGATTTTTTCGGACTATTCGAGTCCTCCGCGTATAATCCCGTGAATATCGTCGGGCTGGTTCTTCTTTGTATCGCCGCCGTCTTGACGATTTGGTCGGGAGTCGGCTATGTCGTCAAAAACAGAGAAGTGTTGAGGGATAGTCAATGAAGACCGTTTTGTTCACCTTTCGCCGTCCGTCTCTTCCGTGGAACAGTTCTTACGTTGAACGAATTACGGGGCTGTTCGGATCGAAAGGCGTGTATTTTGACGAGGTAAGAAGTATTTCGCCGGACGACGAATTGTCTTTTTTGAAGCAGTTGGGGGAAGCGAAAGATCTTTTCGATTACGTCGTGATTGCGGACGGGGACGAGGTGAATTTCAACGTAAACGATTGTATCGCGCGCGTTTTTGGAATCGAGTTGGAGCAGAATCCGACCGCAAAGAAATTCGTCGACGCATTCAATCAAGTCAATAAAACGGAATTTGTGGGGGAATACGCATTGTTGCCCGAGGGGGCTGTGGTGTTTCCGAATGCCTTAGGGGCGCGTCAGGGGTATTTGTTGGAAACGGACGACGTTTGCGTCGCGGTGTTTCCGGCAAACGCCGAACAAGCGGAAAGCATAGCGTCCGCTTACGCGCTTCCGTATATACGGGATAAGGACGAGAATAAATTCGAAATCGAAACGTGGAAACTTTGGGGCGTAAAAGAAGGCGAACTTAACCGTCATTTGGATTACGCGCGCGCGCTTTCCGGCAATACGATGCGATTCAACGTTGCCGAGCGGTACGGCGATATCACGCTCAGAATGTTTTACGACGAAGCCGCGCCCAAAACGGCTGTGGATAACGTCTTTCGTTATCTTGCGGTACAGTTAAAGGGAAAAATCTATGCGGAAACGGATATTTCGCTCCAAGAACAACTTTTTAACTTACTGTCGTTAAGGAGAGGCGTCCTTTCAACGGCGGAATCCTTTACGGCAGGAAGAATCGCGTCCGCCGTGATCTCCGTTCCGGGAGCGAGTGCGGTCTTTCACGAGGGAATCGTCGCATACAGCAACGCGGCGAAAGAAGTTCGGTTGCGCGTTTCGCGCGATACGTTAAAAGAACACGGCGCGGTCAGTCGCGAAACCGCCTACGAAATGGCGTTGGGACTGTTAGATCACGCCGATTATGCCGTCGCCACGACGGGAATCGCCGGACCTGCTTCGGACGATACCGAAAAGCCGGTCGGGCTTTGTTATATCGCGGTCGGCACAACAGAGGGAATTCATATCCATAAGTTTAACTTTCGCGGTACGCGAGAAGAGATTACCGAACGCGCAAAAACGGCTGCGCTGTATCTTGCGGTACAACTTGTTCGCGCGACGGATGCATAACTTACGGAAAGTTTTTTCAAATATATTTACATTTAGAGAGGTTTTTTATGGAAGAAGGAAAAGCAAAGGCTCTTGAAAGCGTTTTGGTGCAAATTGAAAAGCAGTACGGCAAGGGCGCGATCATGAAACTCGGACAGGATGCAGGCGATACGAGCATCGAAGTGATTCCGACCGGTTGTCTTGCGCTCGATCTCGCGTTAGGAATCGGCGGTTTGCCGCGCGGCAGAATGATCGAAATTTACGGACCGGAGTCGTCCGGAAAGACCACGGTCGCCTTGCACGCGATTGCGGAAACGCAGAAAATGGGCGGAATCGCGGCTTTTATCGACGCGGAACACGCGCTTGATCCCGTATATGCGAAGAATTTGGGCGTTGATTTGGATAATCTCTACGTATCGCAGCCGGATACGGGCGAGCAGGCGTTGGATATCACCGATCACTTGGTTCGCAGCGGCGCGATCGATTTAATCGTCATCGACTCGGTTGCCGCCCTCACGCCTAAGGCGGAAATCGAGGGGGAAATGGGCGATTCTCACGTCGGCTTGCAGGCGCGTTTGATGAGTCAGGCGCTTCGGAAACTCGCAGGAATCACCAACAAAAGCAAAACTTGCGTTATTTTCATCAACCAGTTGCGTGAAAAGGTGGGAATCATGTTCGGCAACCCCGAGGTAACGCCGGGCGGAAAAGCGCTTAAATTTTACGCTTCCGTCCGAATCGACGTTCGCCGCGGCGACGTTTTGAAAGATACGGACGGGCAATTCGGAAACCACACCAAAGCAAAGGTCGTCAAGAACAAACTCGCGCCTCCTTTCCGCACGGCGGAATTCGATATTATTTACGGCGAGGGTATTTCGCGCGAAGGGTGCGTCTTGGATCTCGGTATTCAATACGAGATCGTCAAAAAGAGCGGCGCATGGATTTCCTATAACGACGAAAAGATCGCACAGGGAAGAGATAAAGCGCGCGAATATTTGAAAGCAAATCCCGAAGTGGCTAAAGAGATCGAGGAAAAGATTAAAACAGCGGTACAAGAGAAGAAAAACAAAGCGAATTAAACGAAATCCATTCGGTTTATTTGACATTTGGGTGGAATTATACTACAATATATGGTATAAAGGCAAAATTTTTGACAAGATTTTGTAATTATACTTGACAGGAGGCATATTTATGGCTAACGTATTTGGCTCCCTGTTCTTAACAAGCACCGGTGGAACGATCGGAATCGCCGCTGCGGCATTCGTCGCAGCCCTTGTATGCGGCATCGCCTTAGGGCTTTTGTTCCACAAGAAGTCTTACGAAAAAAAAGTCGGTGAAATCAATCAAGTTGTTGGAAAGATGCTCGACGAAGCGCGAGCGGAAGGAAAAACACTGAAAAAAGAAGCGATTTTAGAGGCGAAAGAACAGGAACTGAAACTTCGCAACGATTTCGAGCGCGAATCGAAAGAAAAGCGCTCCGAACTCGCCAGAACGGAAAACCGTTTGATTCAGAAAGAAGAATCTCTGGATAAAAAGGAAGACGCACTCGCGAAGCGGAACGAAGATTTGAACAAACAGCAACAAAAATTGCAGCAGAGAGAATCCGAAATGCAGAAAAAGCTTGCGGAAATTTCTCACCAACACGAGAGAATGCTCGTCGAGATCGAAAAGGTTTCTCAGATGAGCAGAGAAGAGGCAAAACGCGAACTCGTTGCGGCGATCGAAGAGGACGCGCGCAAGGAAGCCGCAGGCATGGTTCGAAACATTGAGGCGGAAGCCAAGGAAGAAGCAGGGCGCAAGGCAAAAGAGATTATCAGTCTTGCCATTCAAAAATGCTCCACCGAGCAGGCGTCCGAAATTACCGTTTCGGTCGTTCCTCTTCCGAACGACGATATGAAGGCGCGCATCATCGGAAGAGAGGGCAGAAATATCCGAACCTTGGAGAACGCGACGGGAATCGAGTTGATTATAGACGATACCCCCGAGGTCGTGATCTGTTCGGGCTTTGATCCGGTCAGAAGAGAAATCGCTCGCGTCGCGCTTGAGAAACTTATTCAAGACGGCAGAATTCACCCGGCTCGCATCGAAGAAACGGTAGAGAGGGTAAGAAAGGAACTCGATCAACAGATTAAAGAGGCGGGAGATAACGCGATGTTTGAATGCGGAATCTTCGGTTTGCACCCCGAGTTGATCAAAATTTTGGGCAGATTGAAATTCCGTACGAGTTACGGGCAGAACGTGTTGAAACACTCCGTCGAGGTTTCGCACCTTGCCGGAATGATGGCTGCGGAATTAGGCGTGGACGTCAATCTTGCCAAGCGCGGCGGATTGTTGCACGATATCGGTAAGGCAGTTGATCACGAGGTTGAGGGAACGCACATTCAGATCGGCGTCGATCTCGCAAAAAAATACAAGGAAAACTCTCACGTCATCAATTGTATTCAGGCGCATCACGGCGACGTAGAGCCTAAGACCATCGAGGCTGTTCTCGTACAGGCGGCGGACGCGATTTCGGGCGCACGTCCCGGCGCGAGAAGGGAAACGACGACGAACTACGTCAAGCGTTTGCAGAAGTTGGAAGAAATCGGAACGGGCTTTAAGGGAGTGGACAAGTGCTTTGCTATTCAGGCAGGCAGAGAAATCCGCGTTATGGTCAAGCCCGATCAAGTGGATGACGCGCAAACGCTCTTCCTTGCAAAGGATATCGCGAAGAAGATCGAAGCGGAGTTGGAATATCCCGGGCAGATTAAGGTTAACGTCATTCGCGAATGGCGTGCGACCGAATATGCAAAATAAGAAAAGCAATAAAAGATCGGCGTTTTATCCATTGCGTCGGTCTTTTCTTTATCACTAATTACCCTTAATCGGTTATCGAAACGGCTTGTAAGAAGATAATAAAAAGGAGAAAGAGATGGAAGAAATCAAACGGTTAAAAAGCATGATCGAAGAGGCGGAAAAAATCGTTCTCTTTACGGGCGCTGGGATTAGCGTTCCGAGCGGAATTCCTGATTTTCGTTCGTCTGACGGCTTGTACAGCGGAAACGGCACGCGCGGCTATACGCCCGAACAGATCGTGTCGAATTCCTTTTTTATGCGGTATCCGAGCGAATTTTATCGCTTTTATCGGGAAAAGATGGTTTATCCGAATGCGCAGCCGAACGTCGCGCACTGCTATTTTGCAGAACTTGAAAAAAGGGGAAAGCAAGTAACCGTCGTTACGCAGAATATCGACGGCTTGCATCAAAAGGCGGGTAGTATGAGGGTATTGGAACTGCACGGCAGCGTGCGTCGCAATTATTGTATGCGGTGCGGAAAGCGTTATAACTTGAACGAAATCATTGATTCCGCGGAAATTCCGCATTGCGTGTGCGGCGGAATTATTCGCCCGGACGTCGTTCTGTACGAGGAATCCTTAGATTACGACGTGATTACGCAGTCGTTAAGCGCGATTAAAGAAAGCGATCTGTTGATGATCGTCGGCACTTCGCTTGCCGTTCAGCCGGCGGCGAGTTTTATTTCCTATGCGCGCAGCAACCGCGTTTTGATTAACAAAGGGGAAACGGCGTCGTCTGCATATGCGGATTTGATTTTTCGCGACGGCGTAGAGAACGTCGTTCGTGCGTTGCAAACGGCAGAATCGCAGGATACATGACGTTTTTTTATGACGATAAAGACGGATCGAATTTAATTTTGTTTTGATTGACAACGTTGTTCGTTCGTAATATAATAAAGATATAAGAAAGGTTGAAATGCGCAGAACGTGTTTCGGTTGGGAGGTATATTATGAGAATTTTATTTCAAGGGGACAGTATCACGGATGCGGGAAGAGATCGAAGCGAGCCGCATAATTTATCGGGCTATACCCGATTTGTCGCCCAAACGTTAGGAAATGAGCACGAGTATATCAATTTAGGAATATCCGGGAACCGCAGTATCGATTTGTTGGATCGTTACGAGCATGATTTCCAAGCAATCAACGCGGACATTGTCGTGTTGTTGATCGGAATCAATGACGTATGGCGCGGCTTTGACAGTAATCTCTACACGTCGCCTGCGGAGTTTCGGAAAAATCTTACCGAACTGTTGATGCGGTTGAAACGGGATAATCCCAAGGCAAAATTGATTCTGCTAGAGCCGTATTTGCTTCCTGCGCCCGATAAGTGCCATTGGCGGCGCAACCTTGCCGAAATCATTCAAGAGGTTCGAAGCGCCGCCGTTACGTATGCGGACGCGTTGATTCCGCTGGACGGGCTTTTTGCGGAGGCTTGCATGCATACGGCATGGGAGAATCTCTCTCCCGACGGCGTTCATCCGGATATAGAGGGGCAGCAGTTGATCGCTAAGCACGTTGCGCAAGCAATCCGAGCATGCTGTAAATAAAAACAGTTCGTGCAGTCGGTAAAACGCGGCGTTTAGCCCAAATGTTAAATTTACGAATAAGTTCCGTGTTATACGGAACTTATTTCTTTATCTGGGTGAATTATACTATCAAGTGCAACACTTAGAAATTTTGAAAAGTCATCGACAATATTCGGTGTTGTTAAAAAACTTTAATTGTAAGGATAGTAATTTGTTTTTAAAAGCCGTTAGCAAAATAGGGAAAATAAAATATATCCCCCTCCAAAAGTTAATCAAACTTTTAGAGGGGGATAGTAATCGGTGCGTTTTTTGAGTTAAGATAAAATTGGTTTGCTGAAAAGGATCGTCGAAACTAAATCGATAATCCAGCAAGCGACCGAACCGGGAATGATCCACAGAATACCGACGATTAAAAGTAACGGATTATTTTCCGTTGCGCCTTTAATAATGCGATAAATCGCCCATATGATGTCCAAAAGCGGAATGCAGAAAACGATTTTTACGATCCAAGGCAGTTCGTCTACCCAAGCGATCAAGGAATTTTTTACCATGTTTCTTTCTCCTATGAAGATTTGTGCTATTATATTAGCACAAATAAAAAAATAAAACAAGAAATATAGAAAAAGTTCTTGATTTTTTTATCTAAATATTATATAATAAGATAGCGTTTTGAGAGAATACAAAGCGTTCAATAGACGGAGAGGTGTCAGAGAGGTCTATAGTGCGATCTTGGAAAGGTCGTGTGCTGAAAGGCACCGCAGGTTCAAATCCTGTCCTCTCCGCCAAGAGCAACTCGTTTGAACTTTTTACGTTCAGACGAGTTTTCTTTTATTTCTTCAAGGTTTTTGCCACTTGCAATCTCTTTTAACTGCTTTTTGTTAAGATGTTTAGTTTCTCTATCGTTTGAGTTGTAAAGAATAATAACCTTATCATCATATAAAATAACACGATTTATAAACGAGTTAAAGAACTCGTTTTTTTCT
>CAYRPB010000037.1:0-12614 GCA_964426105.1 uncultured Clostridia bacterium
CCCTTGCAAAAAGGGGAAAGACGGCTCTCTTCCGACTGCGGCGAACACGCCGTTCAACGGAAGAATCTCTTCTTTTCCGCGACGATTTATTTTTACACCCTCTACGGCGTCCGTTCCGCACAACGCGGTAATTTTCGCTTCGGTGATAAATTCGACGTTCTGGCGTGCTTGTAAGAGTTCGACGTTCCGCCGATCGGCGCGAAATTCCGCTCTGCGGTGAATGAGATAAACTTTTTCGGCGATATTGGAAAGATACAACGCCTCTTCAAACGCGGTATTTCCGCCGCCGATGACGGCGACCGTCTTTTGGCGGAAGAAAGCCCCGTCGCAAGTCGCGCAGTAAGAAACGCCTCTTCCGATGAACGCGTCCTCGTCGGCAACGCCGAGTTTGCGCGGCTTTGCGCCCGTCGCCACGATAACGGCTTTCGTGCGGTAACTTCCGTCTGCGCAAATCACCTCAAATCCGTCGTTTTCCTTTTTTATTTGCAATACACTGTCAAAGCCGGTTTCCGCACCCAAACTTTCCGCTTGCGAGGCAAGCGCCATCGAAAAGTCGAATCCGGAAACGTTCGGAAGCCCCGGATAGTTGTCTACTTCCGGAGAAACGAGAATTTGCCCTCCGTGCGCCTCGCTTTCGATTACGAGCGTCTTTTTCCCTGCTCTTGCCGCATAGATTGCGGCAGTCAGCCCCGCCGGACCGCCTCCGACGATGATAATATCATAATGCATAGTCCCTCCGTTCAAAACGTTTTGTTCTTCTTTTACGGTATTATACCACATTTGAGAGATTTTTGTATAGAAAATCAAAAACGAAGTATATTATTTTCGTAAAAAAGAATTTTTTCCGCGCGGTAAATTGCGTATGGAGATATAAAAGCAGCGGCGCGTTCTTCTTTGGGGCAGTTTGTGCACGGCAAAAAAGGGAAAATAAAAATTTTTATCGTCGCGTAAAAGTAGTTGGCGTAAGAAAGGAAACAGACTATGCTTCATGTGGAAGTAGTTTGTGTAGGGGCTTACAAAAATAACCGTAGTAGGGGAGTAGTTGGCGAATGGGAGTAGTTTGCACGCGAAAGCAGGCGTATATAGAAGTAGTTAGCATAGGAAAGAGGACGGAGCATGGAAGTAACTCTCAATGGAAGGAAGTAGTTTGTGTAGGGGTTACAAAAATAACCATATAGGGGGAGTGGTTGGCAAATAGAGTAGTTTGCACACGGAAGTAAGTGTATAGAAGTAGTTTGTATAAGGCGCGTGTCTCGTAAAAATAATCATAGTATGGAAGTAGTCGTAACGCGGAAGCAAACGATTTGAATCGTGGTTTGTGTTCTCCTTTTGGGACGGTCGATCCGTTCCGGCGTTGTTTGCGCGGTCACGGCAAACAACAAGAAACAACACGGAAAATCGATAGAAAAAACATAAAAAAAGGAAAACGGAATCGGATGAAAAAATTTTGAAAAAACTTTTAAAAATCTTTCCGAAAATTTTTATTTTACCTTGACTTTGTTTGTCGTTCGCTTTATAATAAATGCGGATTTGAAGTCGTGAAAAACGACGTGTTCAAAAAAATAATTATTGTTTCAGGAGGTTATTATGGCAAGATTTACACTCCCCAGAGATTTGTATTTCGGTAGGGGCGCAATGGAAAACTTAAAGACGCTTTCCGGAAAGCGCGCGATGGTCGTCGTCGGCGGCGGCTCGATGAAGCGTTTCGGCTTTTTGGATAAGGCGATCGCGTATCTGAAAGAAGCGGGAATGGAAGTTCGTTTGTTTGAAAACGTCGAACCCGATCCTTCGGTGGAAACCGTTATGAAGGGTGCTGCGGCTATGACCGAGTTCCAGCCCGATTGGATTGTTTCCATGGGCGGCGGTTCGCCGATCGACGCGGCAAAGGCAATGTGGACGTTCTATGAATATCCCGACGTTACGTTTGAGGAACTTTGTATCCCGTTTAACTTCCCGACATTGCGTACAAAGGCGAAGTTCTGCGCGATTCCCTCGACTTCCGGCACGGCGACCGAGGTGACGGCGTTCTCCGTTATCACAAATTATCAGACGGGCGTGAAATATCCGTTGGCAGACTTCAATATTACGCCGGATATCGCGATCGTCGATCCCGAACTTGCGGAAACAATGCCGCAGAAATTAGTCGCTCATACGGGTATGGACGCGCTTACGCACGCGATCGAAGCATACGTTTCCAGCGTTGCGAATCCGTTCACCGATCCCCTTGCGATGAAAGCGATCGAAATGGTCGTTGAATATTTGCAGGCTTCTTACGACGGCAATATGGAAGCGAGAGAACAAATGCACTATGCGCAGTGCTTGGCAGGCATGGCATTCTCCAACGCGCTGCTCGGCATCGTTCACTCCATGGCGCACAAGACGGGCGCTGCGTTCTCGACCGGTCACATTCCTCACGGCTGCGCGAACGCGATGTATTTGCCGTACGTAATTAAATACAATGCGAAAGATGCTCGCGCAAAGACGCGTTATGCGGAAATCGCGACTGCGTTGAAGTTGGAAGGCAAGTGCGAGGACTGCTTGGTTGACGCGCTCTGCGCTAAGATCGACGAGATGAACCGTTACTTCGGTATTCCCAAGACCTTAAAGGAATACGGCATCAACGAAGCCGAATTTAACGAAAAGGTTGACAAGATTGCCGAACTCGCAGTCGGCGACGCTTGCACTGGCTCGAATCCCCGCGCGATCGATCCTGCTACGATGGCGAAACTCTTTAAGACCATCTACGTTGGCGGAGAAGTCGATTTCTAATTAAAAAAACATTTTATCGGCGTGGCGGGAATCGCTGCGCCGTAATTTTTTATCCGAACATTGAGCGTTCGGAAACGGATCAATAAAATAAAAAAAAGAAAACAGCACGTTTCGGTTCGCGAAAAGCGAGTCGAACGTGCTGTTTGTATTTTGCAATTTTAATAAAAAGTGCGGAGTGCCTCGGCTTTTCAGTCTTCCGTGAGCCAAGGGGCGGACGGCGTTTCGGGATAACTGCCCAACGAAATAAGCAGTTCCAAGCCGATTTTTTGCGCGGCGATCACGGCTGCCTTTACGGGGGCTGCCGCTCCCGAAAACGCGAGGATTACTTCGTTGGAAAGGCTTGTCCCGTGTGCAGGCGTCGCGTATTTTACGATGGAAACGGAAGCCGCTTTCAATGCGGTATCCGCCATAACCAATCCGATAGCAGCAGGCGAGCCGGCGAGAAAACCGAATGCTTCTCCCTTTTTTGCTTGAAACGCTTTTACGAGCGCGTCGCCGGCGTTGGCGGTGTAGGCAAATTCCAAATGCCCGGCTTTACTGATATAAAGTTCCCCGGCATAACGATTAGTTTTTTCAAGAGCGATTTCGATGCAACTGCGTACGTCCGAAACGTTTTTTCCGCCGATCACGACGTAGTTTCCGTGTCCGCCCCACCCCTTGGTGTCACGGGGAAGTTCGACGGAAAGTACTTCGGTGTTCGTCATTTTTACGGCGTCGTCGATCGCCGTCAGTTGACCTGCCGCGCCCGTCCGCGAAGAAAAAACGCCGAACGTGTGATAATCGCCGTCGTAATTCATCGCTTGCCGCAGTTGTTCGTCCGCGCCGGCGATGACTAATCCGATTGTATCCAAAACCGCAGTTCCGACAAATTCCGCTCGGGTACAGTGCGTTGAAAAGCAAGAAAAATCCAATTGTTCCTCGTTCGGGAAAGCAGTTCCCTTAAAATTTCTCCTTTTATTCTACCTTAACCGCGTTCTTTTGTCAACACATGGCGGATTCTTTTTTGAAATCATTGCAAAAAAACGCAAAACATGGTAAAATAAAAAACAGAAAAGCCATGGAAAGAGAAATCGCTTGTAAAATCGTAAATACGTTGTCCGCAATTTATCCGAATCGTCCTGCGTTGCGTTATGAAACGGATTTTCAGCTATTGATAGCGGTCATATTGTCCGCGCAGTGTACGGACGAGCGCGTCAATCGCGTGACGGAACCGTTGTTTCGGGAATACGGTACGCCTGAAAAAATGTTGACGCTGTCCCAAGAGGAACTCGGCGAGAAGATTTTTTCTTGCGGCTTATACCGCAGCAAGGCGGCGCACATTTTAAGCGCGTGCAGGGATATCGTGACGCGTTACGGCGGTAACGTGCCGCGTTCGTTGGAAGACCTTCGCACGCTTGCAGGCGTGGGGAGAAAGACGGCGAATGTCGTTTATTCGGTTGCGATGGGAGGAGATGCGATCGCGGTGGATACGCACGTGTTCCGCGTCGCCAACCGAACGGGACTTGCGCACGCAAAGGACGTGTTGAATACCGAAAAGCAGTTGATGGAACTTCTCCCGAAAAAAGATTGGTCGAGAACGCATCACTATTTGATTTATCTCGGAAGAAATGTTTGCAAAGCGGGAAAGGGAGTGAACTGCAACGGTTGTCCCGTGGCGGAATTTTGCGAAAGGAATTTATAAAATATGTTTATCGATCGAGTCAGAATTGAAATTAAGGCAGGAAACGGCGGCGACGGGATCACCTCGTTTCTCCATTTTAAGGGCGTCGTAAACGGCGGCCCGGACGGCGGCGACGGCGGCAAGGGGGGCGACGTGATCTTTCAAGGCGATCGCCATGTCAACCATTTGGCGGATTATTACTATCGGAATAAATTCGCCGCGGAAAACGGTAGTCGCGGCGAGCCTAAAAATATGTTCGGGAAAGCCGGGAAAGATCTCGTATTGAAAGTGCCCCTCGGAACGGTGATTCGCGATGAGGAAAGCGGCAATATTATATCGGATATTTACTACGACGGGCAGTGCGTTACCGTCTTAAAGGGCGGCGACGGCGGCAAGGGAAACGCGCGTTTTTCCAACAGTCGGCGACATGCGCCGCATTTTTCGCAGACGGGGGAAAAGACCGAGCAAAAACGCGTTTTACTGGAATTAAAAACCATTGCGGACGTCGGTTTGATCGGATTCCCCAACGTAGGAAAATCCACCCTTTTGTCAAAGGTAACCAAGGCGCGTCCGAAAATCGCGAATTATCATTTTACAACGCTTTCGCCCAATCTCGGCGTCGTCGATTATTACGACGAAACTTTTATGTTGGCTGATATTCCCGGTTTGATCGAGGGCGCGGCGGAGGGCGCCGGGTTAGGACATGACTTTTTGCGACATATCGAGCGTACGCGGATGTTGGTACACGTAGTGGACGTTTCTGGTGTCGAGGGGCGCGATCCCTACGACGATTATCAAAAAATCAACGCGGAACTTGCGGAATACAGCGCGAAACTTGCGGAACTTCCGCAAATCGTCGCGTTGAATAAGTGTGACCTTTACGGTGCGGAGGAAAACGTCGCGATGTTTATGGAAAAGACAAAGGGCGCGTGCGAGGTTTATCCCGTTCGCGCGGTCAGCGGCGAGGGAACGGATCGCCTTTTAGCGGCGATCGTGAAAAAACTTAAAGAACTTCCTCCCCCTGCGCCTCTTTCCTACGAGCCGTTTGAATATAAAAAGCCCGAACGGCTGACGTATGAGATTTTGGAGAACGACGACGGTTCGTTTGAAATTATCGGTTCGTTGGTAGAAGTGTTGTCCCGTAACGTCGTGGTGTCCGACATGCACTCGTTTGCTTACATGCAAAAGGTGATGAAAGATCGCGGCATTTTCAAGGAACTTCGCGCAAGAGGCGCAAAGGACGGTGCGACGATTGTGATCGGCGGAATCGAGTTTGAATTTATGGATTAAGGAGAAATTATGTTTACGTCAAAAGAAAGAAGTAATTTGAGAAGTCTTGCTTCCACGGAAGATACGATCATGCAGATCGGCAAAAACGGGATCAACGAGAATCTCGTCAAATCGCTGTCGGACGCGTTGGATAAGCGCGAACTGATTAAAATTTCCGTGCTGGAAAACGCGGAATCGGATGCGAAAGCCTTTTCCGTTCCGTTAGCGGAAGCGTTGTCCGCAGAGGTCGTTGCGGTGATCGGCAGAAAGATTATTTTATACCGTCGCTCGCAGAAAGAGGGCGTGAAGCACGTCGAATTCTAAAATCCCGTACGGAACGTGAACGCGCTGTATTTTTACGGATACGGCGCGCTTTTTCATAAAAAATTTTAATGCGTCGCAAAGGAAAGTGCCATCGAGGTTTGTTCGATTTTTGGGGGCGTCGGTTTGCGGCGTTTTTTTTGTGCGTTTCGCGTTTATTCGACTTATTTCGCGCAATTTTCTTGCGGAGAGAGGAATTTTTTCTGTTACAATCGAATCATGAACGAAACGCTTGCATTTTTGCGGCTCGCACGATATCGCGAAAGTCGCGTTGAAACAAAGAAAGCGCAGGGCGGACTTCCGCGCAGCGTGTGGGAAACGTATTCCGCCTTTGCCAATACGCGCGGCGGCGTGATCTTGCTCGGCGTGACGAAAGGCGAGGACGGCAGGCTTTATAGCCTTCCGACGGAAACGGCGCAATTAAAGAGAACTTGTATGCAATGCTTGCAAGATAAGAGCACGGTCAGCGTGAATTTGTTGAAAGAAGAGGATTTTCAAATTCTTTCTATGGACGGTAAGGAGATTTTGGCAATTTTCGTTCCGCGCGCCGACCGCCGTCAAAAACCCGTTTATTTAGGGGAAAACCCGATGACGGGGACGTATCGTCGGGACGAATCGGGAAATTATCGCTGTCAGACGGAAGTTGTCCGTCGAATGCTTGCCGAACGCACGGAGCAGAGCGCGGACACGTCGCCGTTGCTTGAATTTTCTGTCGAGGCGTTGGACGATACGGCGATTGCCGAATATCGCGCGCGTTTTTGCCGTTTACACGCAGATGTGGCGGAAACGTCCGAATTTCTAAAGGAAATCGGCGCGGCGAAAAAAGGAACGGACGGGCTTTTACACCCCACGCGCGCAGGGTTGCTTCTTTTCGGGAAAGGGACGGAAATCGCTTCCGCATTTCCCCGAATCGAACTTTTTTTTCAAGGACACGGGAAGATCATTGCCTCTCGCGGCACGCAGACTTGGAATTTGTTCCGCTTTTACGGTGCGGTTTTAGGGGAAATTCGTACGGTTTACCGCAATCGGGAAATTGCGGATTGCGTTTTAGAGGTGTTTTGCAACGCGCTCGTCAATGCCGATTACGATACGGGCGGCGTTTCCGTTTCTCTGTTCGACGAGGGCGCGGAGATTGTCAACGTCGGGACGTTTCGCGTTTCGCCCGAACGGGCGTCGGACGGGATTTCCGATCCCCGTAATCGGGGAATCGCGACGTTATTCTCGTCGATCGGCATAGGAAAGGGCGTCGGCGGCGGTTTTGCTCGCGTGTTTTGCGATTGGGGAAAGCACGATCGAAAGTACCCTGTGGTAGAGGAACGGTTTTCGCCTCCGTCCGTTGCGATCGCGCTTTGGAATATTCCGAACGACGGAATCCTTTGTCCGTTCGGCGGCGCGGTGTTCGACCGAGCGATTATCGAATATTTAACGCGCGTCCCGTCGGCGACCGCTGCCGCGCTTTCCGCATGTTTTCACCTTTCGCGCGAGGAAACCGAAGCGATTTTACACGATGCGGAACGACGCGGATTGGTTTCTCGTTACGGCGCGGATTGGTTTAAAAATTGATTTTAGAATTGATTTAAGAATTTTGTTAAGAACGGATTTCTCCGATCGCGTCATATGATACGGTATGAGAAATCACGCTTATATCGATCTGAATGCTCTGCGCGTTAACGCGCGGAAGATAAAGAAACGCTTGCCGAACGGCGTAGAGTTGTGCGCCGTCGTAAAGGCGGACGCTTACGGGCACGGTGCGTGTCGAGTTGCGAATGCGTTGTTCGGTATCGCCGATCGGCTCGCCGTCGCGTTGCCGGAAGAGGGCAGAGAATTGCGTTATTCCGGCGAGCGGAGAGAAATTCTCGTATTGTCCGCCTTGCAACGAGGGGACGAGGATCTCGTCGTCCGTCACGGGCTGACCGCGACCGTTTGTGAAAGCGAGAACGTTTTTCGGTTACAGAACGCGTGCGCGGCGCAGGGCAAAACGGTTTGCGTACACGTCAAACTGAATACGGGGATGAACAGGCTCGGTGCGGACGAAAAAACTTTAGACGGGCTGTTAAAGGCATTTGTCGATTGTCCGCTCGTTCGTTTGGCGGGCGTTTATTCGCATTTGGCAGATCCGTGCGACGAGGAATTTACCGAGGCGCAGGAGGCGCGGTTTGAATTGCTTTGTGCGCGCGTCAAAGCGGTCGCGCCCGACGCGACTGTGCATCTTTCGGCGAGCGGCGGCTTTTTGAAAGGGCTTTATTACGACATGGTGCGGATCGGCATTTTGCTGTACGGTTACGCGCCCTTTCCGAACGCGTTTTCTTGCCGACCGATTATGCGCGTGACTGCGCCCGTGATCGCTTGTCGGTACGTTCGGAGAGCGGAACGCGTTTTTTACGGGAAACAACTTAAACAAAAAAACGGATATCTTTCCGTTCTGCGGTACGGATATGCGGACGGATTGCCCCGTTCGGACGGCTTTTTTCGGTGCATGGACGCGTCCGCCGTCGAAAAACGGGAGAAAATCGGGAAAGAATGTGATATTTTAAAGAAAAACGCTAACGAAATTGCGCAAAAGTGTGGTACAATAAGTTATGAGGTTCTCGTAAATGCCGCGCGGCGCGCGGAGAAAATTTATCTCGAATAAAAAAGAGGCGTTATGAGTCGGGTTTCTTATTTGTTAAAACAGAGTTTTTTTGGTTTTGCGTATTTAATTTTGACGATGTTGACCGCCGTTGCAATCGGCTTGATCGAAATCGCGTGGTTAAAAATCGCGTTGTTTATCTTAAACGGCGCGCTTTATTGCACGATCGTCTTCTTTTCTTCCCGTGCACAGGGAGAAAAGGAGAAAAAACAGGAATACGCGAACGACGTCGAACGTCGCCACGTTGCGGAAACGGGCGATTACGTCAACATCAACGAGCGCGAAGAATATAAGCCCATGAACGGCTTTTTCACGGGATTGATCACGTGCGTTCCGCTGATCGTTTTGTATGTGTTTTTCTTGATCTTTTTATTGACGGGCGCAGAACAGAATACCGTCGTATTTATCACGAATATTATTTACGGAACGTTCACGCTTCCGTTGGAGATCGTCAATACGGCGGATCAAACCATTCGCGCACTCAATTATTTTTGCTCTGTTTACGCCGTTGTCGTGATTTGCGCGGTGACGTCGTTCGGATATTGGATCGGCGCGCAACGCGTCGTGAAACAGCATGAACGCGTGGAGCATATTCACAAGCAGATTTACGGAGATCGAAAATGAGGGTGATCGCAGGCATACACTGTTCGCGTCCGCTCGGAACGTTTCAAGGGGACGCAATTCGCCCGACGGCAGATCGCGTTAAGGAGAATCTGTTCAATTTGTTGCGTAATCGCGTTATCGGTCGTCGTTATCTCGACTTGTTTGCCGGGACGGGCGGCGTCGGTATCGAGGCTATTTCTCGCGGAGCAGGCGAGGTGGTATTTACCGATCAATCCAAGGAAAGCGTGGCGTTGGTGCGGAAAAATCTCGCGACGCTTCATGAGAACGCCGAAGTGATCTTAACCGATTCGATCGCCTACTTAAAACGGGCGAAACCGTTTGACGTGATCTTTATCGATCCCCCGTATAAGAGCGATTTGGGACTTGCCTCACTTCGAGTGATCGGAGAGCGGAATCTTTTGACCGATGACGGGTATGCCGTATTTGAACATGAAGAGCCGTTCGAGGGTGTTATCGACGGGCTTACGGTTACGGACGAGCGGAAGTACGGTCGTGTTTATTTGACTTTTTTCGGGAGAACGGCGCAGTGAAAAGTTGTGTGTTTGCAGGGACGTTCGATCCCGTCACGCTCGGACACGCGGAAACGGTGGAGTGTTGCTTGAAAATGTTTGATCGCGTTTACGTCGGATTGTTGAAAAATCCGAATAAGCGTTGTCTGTTTACGGAAGAAGAACGGCTTGCGTTTTTGCGCAAGGCTTTTGAGAAAGAGTCTGCCGTAACGGTTTTGCAATGGGACGGCTTGCTTGTCGATTTTATGAAAGAAACGGGTGCGGACGTTTACGTGCGCGGAATCCGCAACGAAACCGATTACCGTTACGAAACGGAGAATTACAAAAAGAGTTTGTCGCTCGATCCGTCCCTTTTGACGGTTTATATTCCGTCATCCGCCCGAACCGAGACGATCAGTTCGACGGAAGTCAAGCGACTTTTGCAAGCGGGTAAGGACGTGTCGCATTATCTTCCCGAAAAAATAGTCGCCCTCGTTACAGAACGGTACAGAGAAAAATAAAAAGAGCGGAAAGGATCGCCTGAACAGCCTTGGAAGCGAGGTAAACGGCGGTCTTTACTTTTGCTTTTTTCAGGAAAACGAGGTTTTGGCAGAATACGGAAACGCCGCCGAAACTGATAAGAAAGCCGATTAAGGCAGGAACGTACGCGCTGTTCGCGCTTGCCAAAACTTTACAGCCGGTCGTACATTCCAACAGTCCGTATAAAAAGCCTTTTGCGAGCGTTCGATCTCCGAGCGGAAGAGTAAGAAGTTTGACGATCGGCTCTAATATGCGAAAATCGTGCAGTATGGCGACGAGCGTGTAAAAAAACGCGATAAATCCGCCGACAGCCAACACGGATGCGACGGACGACGCCATTGCGTCACTCAACAGTCCGTCCGTTTTTCGGGGTGAAAACGGGCGTTCGGTGATTTCGTCTTTTCCGTAAAAACGGAAGAGAACGCCCGTCAGCAACGTGGCGACGATATGCGACAAATAGATTATTATGCCGACGCGCTTATTTTCCAAAAGACACGTACCGATGCTGCCGATCGCGAACATCGGGGAAACGGTGGTGCAAAAGCATGCGGCGCGCGTCGCTTCGTCCGCCGATAATCGCTTGTCCGCCGACAGCGTTGCGATCACTTTCGCCCCTATCGGGTAGCCCGAAACCGCACTTAGAAAGAATGCGTATGCGGTAACGCCCGACGTGCGGAACGCGCGGCGCGTCAAGGGGGATAACTTTATCGTCAACGTTGCCGTAACGCCTAATCCGGATAATAACGCGGTCAGAAAAAAGAAAGGAAAGAGGGCCGGAAGCACGACCGCCGCCCAAAGAGCGATTCCGTCGCGAACGACAGGAAGATAGCGGTCGGAATCGATTGCGAAAACCGCCATCAAAAAAAGACAGCCTGCGGAAGCGATCCAAGGGGAAAAAGTTCTGAATTTCGCCATATCGTATTGTATGCGAAGAAAAATTCGTTCATGCTCTTGCAAACGCGCGCCGTTTATGGTAAACTGAACGGGAGGAGTCAATTATATGGATTTATTCGATACGTTGAGGGACGGAGCGGAGATTAAGCCGCTTGCGGAGCGCATGCGCGCAAATACGTTAAAAGAGTTTTTGGGGCAGGAGCATATCGTTTCCGAAACTAGCCTTTTAAATCGGGCGATCAAACTGGATCGTTTAGGCAGTTGTATTTTTTGGGGACCTCCGGGAAGCGGAAAGTCTACGCTTGCGAATATTATCGCGAACGGAACGGACGGTAACGTTGTGCGGCTGAACGCGGTCAATTCGGGCGTTTCTGATGTCAAAGCGGCGGTGGATCAAGCGAAGAGCAGTTATAAATTGTACGGAAAAAAGACGTATTTGTTGTTGGACGAATGTCACCGTTTTTCCAAAACGCAATCGGATTCGTTGCTCCCCGCCATCGAACGGGGGGATATTATTTTTATCGGTTCGACGACCGAAAATCCCTATGCTTCCATGACTCCGGCAATCGTGTCGCGCTGTCGCGTGTTTGAACTGAAACGATTGTCCGAAGAGAATATCATGACGGCGTTGCGCCGCGCGTTGCAAGATAAGACGAGGGGGCTCGGAAATTATCGGACGAACGTGGACGAAGAGGCTCTTTGCCATTTTGCGCGTATGAGCGCAGGCGATCTTCGTGTGGCGTTGAATGCCTTAGAACTTGCCGTTTTGACGACGCCGCCCTCCGAAACGGGGGAGATTCACGTTACGTTAAAGGATGCGGAAGAATCCATTCAGCAAAAGGCTCTTTCGTACGACGAGCAGATGTATTACGATATGTTGTCCGCGTTTTGCAAGAGTTTGCGCGGAAGCGATGCGAACGCCGCGCTTTATTACATGGAACGGTTGGTACAGGGCGGTTGCGATCCGCTGCTTTTGGCTCGCAGGCTTGTGGTGCACGCGTCCGAGGACGTCGGCATGGCGGATCCGCAAGCGTTGGTGATTGCGGTTTCCGCGATGACCGCGTTGGAAAAGATCGGACTTCCCGAAGGCTTGATTCCGCTCGGAAACGCGATCATTTACGTCTGTATGGCGGAAAAGTCTAATTCTACGGTGATCGCGTTGGATCTCGCGAAAGAGGACGCTTTGCGCGTAAAGGACGACGCCGTTCCGGCGCATTTGAAAAACGCCGTTTACGGCAGTAAAGAAGATAAGGAAAATTCCCGTAAATACAAATATCCGCACGATTACGGCGGATACGTGGTACAGCAATATTTGCCGGACGGGTTAAAGGATCGCGTTTATTACGTTCCGAAAGACAACGGATACGAGGCTTCTCCCGTCATTCGGGAACGCGCGAAAAAGAAAAAATAAATTTGGGAT
>CAYRPB010000037.1:12714-14605 GCA_964426105.1 uncultured Clostridia bacterium
AGCAGACCGCGGTCGATCGCCGATTGAACGCAATCTTCCACGTAGCGGTACACGTCGGGAAAAAATTCGCGGACGGGCGCTTCCCGTTGAAAGACCATTTGATCGGTGATTTCGTTTAAGTGCCAAGTGTGAAAATCCGTTTCCGCGTTTAATAAAAAAGGTTGCATACGGTCGAGCGCGTTGGCAAAGCGCGCCTCGTTCGTCGCGTTTTCTTCGAATTCTTGCCAAAGCGTTTCAAATTCTTCCTTTTGATCGGGTGGCAGCATGGAGAATAATTTTTGGGCGGCGGCGGTTTCCCGTTCGTTTTTGTCGGCGTTTCCTGCCGCGTCGTAGCAGAACGTGTCTCCGGCATAGACTTCAACGAGGTCGTGCGTTAAACAGAGTTTAATCGCGCGGTCGATATCCGTCCCGATCGGCGCGTATTCCGCGAGCGTCATGGCGTAGAGTGCCAAATGCCAACTGTGTTCGGCGTCCGTTTCGCGCCGTTTCGTCCCGTCTGCAATTACGTTTCTGCGGTAAATGCTTTTCATTTTGTCGATCGTCGTCAAAAAACGCAGACGACTTTTCAATTTCTCGTCCATAAAGTTCTCCTTAATCGAGTTCGTCGAGCGTCAGACTGTATGCCGGCGCGATGTGTTTCAGGAAGTAGTCCACTTCTTTCATGTCTGAATTTTTCAAGTCTTTTTCGATGGAAGTTTTCGCTTTTTTGAATTCCGCGTTGCCTGCGTTTAATTCCTCTAAGCATTTCAGATAGGCGGCGAGTCGATCCGCAGCTTTTACGAGGCGATATTCGTACGTCGTCGTGTCGGCCAATACGGCTGTGCGGTAATCCTCTCGTAATTCGGGGGGAAGATGCGTCAGTAACTTTTCGCACGCGCCCGTTTCCAAACTTTTATATGCGGCGAGGATTTCTGGGTTGAAGTATTTGATGGGAGTCGGAAGATCACCCGTGATCACTTCGGACGTTTCGTGGTATTGCGCGTATAACAGAACGGTTTCGATCCGTACGGTTTTGCCGTATACGCGGTTGGCGATCAGTGCGAGTGCGTGGGCGAGCGTTGTTACTTGCCAACTGTGCTCCATAATGTTTTCTTCTTGAACGGAACGCATCAGCGACCAACGCTTGATATATTTCATTCGATTTAAAAAAGCGTGAAATTTGTACATCTTTTTTCTCCTTTTTCGCGTGAAGATATTGTAACATATTTTCAATCAGTTGACAAGAAAATCCGAAAAGGATATAATAAACGTAATTAAATAATTTATGATCGCTGTGGGTGCCGTAAGGCTGAGATGATACCATTTGGACCTGACAAGGTAATGCTTGAAGGGGAAAGTGACGAATTTTAACGCTCGCAGATTTTGCGAGCGTTTTTATACTTTCGGCGGTCGAGGAGGATTTCTATGTTGTTTCTGTCTGCCGCAATCGGCGGAAACGCAGACGTTGCGTCTGCTTCCGCTCCTTTCGTTCTGGTTTTTTCCGCGCTTTTTTTCATCGCGTTGGCGATTGCTTTCGTGATCGGACGAAAAAAATATACGGAAAGTGTGAAAAACGTTTATTCGGTTTTGCTCGGTTTGACGATCGGTTACGTCGTCGGAATGGTCGCGCTGTACGTGTATTTGTTTGCGATGCCCTTATCCGAAACCGATTCCTATCAAGCGATCATTAAGTTGATGCTTGCAAAGGCTTCGGCGTTGATTTTATATTTGTCCGTCGGCGTCGTTACAGTGCTTGCGATTGCGTTGATTTCGGTGTATTGTGTGAAAAGAGAACGGTTTCAAGGAGCGTTGCGCTTTTTCGTCGGGTGTGCGGTGGGGTATGCGCTCGCCGTCGTTGCCTTGTTTACCTATCTGAATGTTTGGCGTTCGGCGTTAAAGGACGAGTTGACGT
>CAYRPB010000038.1:0-13851 GCA_964426105.1 uncultured Clostridia bacterium
GATAATCGCTCTGCTTGCCGCTATTTTCAGCGCAATGCTTTTAATCGGTTGCACCTCGAACTCGGAGGAAAACACGATGAAAAACAAGGAAAAAATAAGCGTACTTATCATCGGAAACAGTTATTCGGACGATACGATCGATCTCGCCTATGCGGTCGCCAAAAGCGCGGGCATAAACGAAATCGAAATCGCCGATTTATATTACGGCGGTTGTTCGATCGATCAACACGTGTCGTTTGCCAACAGCGATCTCGCAAAATACATATTCCGATTCTTTGACGAAAACGGATCGCTCAACGTCCCGACAAGCATAGCGAGCGGAGTCGAACTTTCGACGATGAAATACGGAATCCAATTCAAAAAATGGGATTATATCGTCTTGCAACAGCAAAGCATAACCAGCGGCATTCCGTCCTCTTACGCAAAACTGGACGAATTGATCGATTACGTAAAAAAGACTTCCTTATCCCCCGACGTCAAACTTGCGTTTAATATGACTTGGGCAGGCGGAGAAGGCACGAACACCGCGGCATACGGCGGTCAAGCGAAAATGTACGAATCGATCGTAAGTGCGGTAAAAGAAAAAATTCAACCGAACGACGCTTTCGTCAAGATTATTCCCAACGGAACGGCGATTCAAAACGCGCGGACGTCTTTGATCGGCGACGCGCTGACGAGAGATTCGGTCAGTCACCTCACCTCGGATTTGGGCAGATACATCGCCGCAATGACCTTTGTGCAAACGATTTCGGGCACTGACGTAAGCAATATCGCATACGCGCCGAACGGACTTTCTGCCTTTCAGATTGCAATCGCAAAGGAAAGCGTTGCCAATGCCGTAGCCAATCCCTACAAAATAACGAAATCCGAATACGACGCATTTCCGTCCCTTATTAAGGGAATGAAAAAACGCGACCTGACCTTTCGCCGCGGCTATTACAATTCAATGCTCGTACCGACTTTCTATGACAACGACAATATCGCAAAAGCCTATTACGCAACAGAGCAATTCACCAAAAAAGAATTGCCCGTCGGTTCGATTATCTATATCGAAAGCGGCTACCAATATCGTCCGGAGGGCTGGAAGAACGGAGAAAAATCAAACGCTCGTCCGCAAACGGTAAAAACGCAAATCATTGAAATAACCGAAGAATGGTGGGGCACATACACCGAACGAGCATTTAATATCAGCACGTCGAACAATGCACCATTGACAAAAACAGACGCGGAATTAAACGAAATCTTCCGAATTTATCTTCCGACAAACCATAATTAAGCCTCCATAAAGCACTAAAATTATAATCAAAATGATAAACAATTTCATCGTTTTAACAAGAGCGGACTCTAAATATAGAGCCCGTTTTTGTTCTCTCGATTCGCGAAAATCGAAAAAAGTCTATTCGTAATCGTCCGGGTAGATTTCGTTTCGGCTCTCTCTCGACTCGCGGTGCGGCGGACGACACGGGCGCGGCGGAGTCGGACATTCTCGTTCCCTTTCGCGACGATCGCAATCTTCTCCGCCCCGTAAATCGACGATAATAACGTCCCGTCCGATTTTCTTAATACGATGCCAATCGATATAAAGATCGGCGGCAGGTTTAAAAAGGTTCCAACACTTGCGTCCCGGCACAATGATTCCCGTAATACCGCCGTCCGGATAACAGAATACGAGATCGCTCACCTTGCCGAGGCTTTTCCCCTCGCGCACGCTGACGACCTCTTTTTCCCGAAGTTCGTTATAACTCAATTCCATAGGATAGACCTCCCGTTTATCCTATGCGATCCGTCTGAAAAAAATTACCCTTCCATTCGGCAACGAATGGTTTTTAACGCGTTTTTCTCCAAGCGCGAAACTTGCGCTTGCGAAATGCCTACTTCGTCCGAAATCTCCGTTTGCGTGCGCCCCTCGTAATAACGCATATACAAAATTTTCCTTTCGCGATCGGAAAGCCCGTCCATCGCCGTTTCCAAGGCGACCTTTTCCGTCCAATTATCCCCCGTATTTTTCTCGTCGCCGATCTGATCCATCAAAAGAAGCGTATCGCCTTGCTTATTGTAGACGGGATCGTAAAGGGAAAGGGTATCCGAAATGGCGTCCAACGCATAGACAACCTCGGATACGGCGACGTTCATTTTTTCCGCGATCTTATCCACGGTTGTTTCCTCGTCGCCGCGCTCTAACTCGCCGCGCGTTCTTAAAACCCGATACGCCGTATCCCGAATACTGCGCGATACGCGCAGAGAATTGCCGTCGCGCAAAAAACGCTTGATTTCGCCAATGATCATGGGAACTGCATAAGTGGAAAATTTAACGCCGACGGACAGATCGAAATGATCGATCGATTTAACCAAACCGACGCAACCTGCCTGAAAAAGATCGTCCGCATTGACCTTTTGCGCCCAAAACCGCTTAATAATAGAAAGCACCAAGCGCATATTGCCGACGATAAACCGTTCGCGCGCGCGTTCGTCCCCCGCCTTGATCTTTCCGAGAAGCCGCGTACTTTCCTCTTCCGTGAGAAGGGGCAGCGCGGAAGTGTTCACTCCGCAGATCACTACTTTTTGTCCCATTCGTTACCTCCTATGTAACGCGGGGGATTCTTACAGTTTGCGCCGTTCGCGCAAATTTATACCATTTTGGAAAACTCTTTTTTTAAGCGCGAAATAATTTTCTTTTCCAAGCGCGAAATATAACTTTGCGAAATACCCAGAACGTCCGCGACCTGCTTTTGCGTTTGTTCCTCTTCTCCCGAAAGCCCGTAACGCATCTCGATGATTTGACGCTCCCGTTTGTTGAGTTTTTTGAGCGCTTGGTTCAACAGTTCGGTTTCCACACTCACCTCGATATCTTTATATACGACGTCCGAATCCGTTCCCATTACGTCGGACAACAACAACTCGTTCCCCTCTCGATCGGTATTTAACGGCTCGTCGAAAGAAACTTCGTTTTTCAAGCGAACGGTCCGCCTTAAATACATGAGAATTTCGTTTTCGATGCAACGGGACGCATACGTCGCCAATTTTATGTTTTTATCCGGCTGAAAAGAATTGACCGCCTTGATTAAGCCGATCGTCCCGACCGAAATCAAATCGTCCAATTCCATCCCCGTATTGTCAAACTTACGCGCGATATAAATGACCAACCGCAAATTGTGCTCGATCAAATCGTTCCGCACGGACAGTTCGCCCTCCGAAAGACGGGAAATCAAAGAGTTTTCCTCTTCGGGCGAATACGGATGCGGAAGCGCGTCCGGCGTATTGATATAATAAAGAACGTTATCGTTCGGCACAAAACAAGAAAAAATTTGCTTAAACAATGCTTTTACGCGATCTAACATCATCAATCTCCTGCGACGACGGACGGGAGCAACACGTCGTAAGCGTCGAAGTCTGTCCGATCCGTCAATCCTAACGTTATATTTTCATATATATTCGGCTTGTCCCCACGATAGATCAAAAGGCGATCAATCGGAAAGGCAAGAATTTTTTCTCTGCCGTTCACCGTTCCGACCTCTATGTATTTTCTCTCGGTGAAATCGTCCGTCAATGCCAAAGCGAATCGTGCCGAACAGATAGCGACCGCGCGATCGCCGTCGTAAAGGCGGTTGCCCGTATCGACGAAGCCGCGCGCAAAAACCGTTTTTCCTTTCAAGGTAAGTTCGCAATCCAATACGTAACGGTAAACTTCCTTTCTTCGGTAAAGAAAACGCAGCGCGCGATACGATCCGCTCGCGATTCCCCATGTGCCGCCTAATATCATGCCGACGCAAAGTTCCGTATCGATCGTCGGAAAAAGTTGAAACAATGCGGTAAGCGCGCCGCCCGTCAAAAAAGTCAACAGTAAAAACACGCCTACCGCCGCAAAATATTTTTTTACGGACGGATACCGCGCAAGCCACAGAACGAGCAAAAGCCCCGAAAGCATTTTAAGTAGCAGTTCCGCCCAAAACGGCAACGCCGACAACGGAAGAGCAACCGCGAACGCCGTTCCGAACAGCGCGCATAAAAAAAGCCGCCCCTTTTTCCCCTTTACTCCCACGAGGAGCAAAGTATAACGAAAGAGCAGCCAGTCGATGATGAAGTTGTCTAAAACAGCATACTCGATATAGACCGTCATGTCTTTCTCCGTACGAAAAGAATACCATGAAAACTTGCGCGACAAAAGGTTCATTTTGTAAATTCCGCACGGGTTTTGTCGGATCTTATTTTCCGATCAAGTCTAACCGTCCATACCGATTTTCGGTTTTTATCATGCTTTCATGAAAAACAAAGCGTTTCCGTCAGCCTTTCATGAAATCCATTAAAATTTGATTTTGCGTATATAAATACTTCTCTTTAATAGAAAGCCTGCGCCCCTTGCGATCGAGATAGGGCGCGTTCTTTTTCAACGCCACCAAATATTCTTGATCGAAATCGGCGGAAAAACGGAAGTTGAATTCGTCCAAATCGATCCCTGCAGTCGTACGCAAGCCAAGCATGATAAACTCGAATTGCGCGTCCTCGGCGGAAACGTTTTCGCTGAAAATTTCCGGGCGGCGATTGTAGATGACGGCGTTCATGTATTCGTCCACCGAATAACTGTTCGTAAAACGACGCTCTTCCATAAAAGAGGAAGCCGAAACGCCGAATCCGATATACTCGCCCCGTCGCCAATAGTTGAGATTGTGCCGCGACTCAAAGCCCTTTTGCGCAAAATTGCTCACTTCGTAACGGAAAAATCCGGCTTGTTTGAGATATTCTCTGCCGAAATCGTAGAGATCCGCCGTTTCGTCGCCGTCCGGCAGTAAGCCGTTCAGATAATCCGAATAAATCGGCGTGCCCGGTTCTGGCGTCAACGCGTACATCGAAACGTGACGAACACCGCCCGCGACCGCGAGGTCGACGGACTTTTTCAAATCGTCCTGCGTTTGTCCCTCTAACCCGATTAACAGATCGGCGCTGCAATTTTCCCCTTTCAACATTTTACACGAAAGGAGAAAATCCTTTGCGGTGTGAATTCGATTTAAGCGTTTCAGTTGCGCGTCTATCCCCGACTGCAAACCGATCGAATAGCGATTGATCCCGACGGCGCGATATGCCGCAACCTTTTCTTCTGTCAACGTGCCGGGGTTACATTCGATCGTAATCTCCGCGTCCGAATCGAGCCGAAAGCAATTTTTAATCTGCTTCATCGCCCCGACGATCAGTTTTTCGTCTACAAAACTAGGCGTGCCGCCGCCGAAATACACGCTCTGAAAAGTCTTGCCCCCAAGCGCGTTCTGCCATCCTTTCATTTCGCGGTACAGACACGCAAAATAAGCCTCCGCTTTCCCAGCCTCTTTGGGAAAGGAAGCAAAGTCGCAATAAGTACATTTTGATTTACAAAAAGGTACGTGAACGTAGATACCAGCCATAAAAGTCTCCGTAACGTTATAAAACGCCGAGCAAAATCGCCGCGCATAATGCCGCAACAATATTGCCCGACTCGCAAAACTCCAAAACAGCGAGGTTCTCCCGATAAACGAAAATCGGACTCAACCGTTTTCCCGTCCGTTCTTCCGACGGTATTTTTGCTTTCTTATTTTTATAAAATGTTTTTCCGATAAACATGCCGAGAAAGAAATATTCCGAATACGGCAATACCGAAAAAATCGACATCGAATAAAAAAAACTTATCCGATAAAAATCGATTTTTCAGCACTATGCCAAGACGATTCGCTTTTTCTTATTCTCAGTGCCGTTGTCTTTTTGTTTTTTCCGTTCGCCCTCAACGATAGGAAGAACGGTATACGTAGGTTCCGACTCAGTTATCCGTTTTTAAAATCGTGATAAACGCTTCGGACGGAATTTCTACGCTACCCAAGGTGCGCATCTTCTTCTTGCCCTCTTTCTGCTTTTCCAAGAGTTTTTTCTTTCGCGTAACGTCGCCGCCGTAGCACTTTGCCAAAACGTCCTTTCGATACGCTTTGACGGTTTCGCGCGCGATAACCTTTCCTCCGATCACCGCCTGCACGGGAACTTCAAACATCTGTCGGGGAATGACCTCTTTCAACTTCTCGGCAATCGCTCTGCCGCGCTCGTACGCCTTTTCCTTATGCACGATAACGGAGAGTGCGTCGCAGATCTCGCCGTTCAACAGAATATCCAACTTCACCAAATCGCTCCGCTGATAATCGGCAAGTTCGTAGTCAAAGGAAGCATACCCTTTCGTACGCGATTTTAAGGAATCGAAAAAGTCGTAAACAACCTCGTTCAACGGTAACGTATACTTCAACTGCACGCGGGATTTATCCAAATAAATCATGTCCGTATAGACGCCGCGCTTCCCTTGGCACAAGTCCATAATCGGACCGACATACTCGGGCGGCGTAAAGATGGACGCGTCGATCACAGGCTCTTCCATATAATCGATTTCGCTCGGACCGGGAAGATGCGACGGATTATCCACGTCCAAAACCGTCCCGTCCGTCAAATGGACTTTATAGGAAACGGACGGCGCGGTGGTCACGATATCCAAATCGAATTCGCGCTCGATCCGTTCTTGAATAATTTCCATGTGCAACAAACCCAAAAATCCGCAACGAAAGCCGAATCCCAACGCCTGAGAATTATCCGGTTCGAACACCAAAGCGGCGTCGTTCAACTTTAATTTCATCAATGCGTCTTTCAAATCGCCGAACTTACTGCCGTCTAACGGATACACGCCCGAAAACACGACGGGAAGCGCCTTTTTATAACCGGGGAGCGGCTCTGCCGTGGGACGATCGGCATCCGTGATCGTATCGCCGACCTCGACGTCCTGAATACTCTTGATACTCGCGGCGATATAACCGACCTCGCCGGCAGTCAAACTCTCTTTCGGCGTCAGTTTGGGGCTGAACACGCCGACTTCGGTAACGTCGAACAACTTATCGGACATAAACGTTTTCATGCGCGTGCCGACCTTTACCGTTCCCTCCTTAATGCGAACAAAACAAATCGCACCCTTAAAATTATCGTAATACGAATCGAAGATCAAGGCTTTTAACGGCTTGTCGTCCTCGCCTTCCGGCGCAGGAATCTTTTGGACGATCTGCTCCAACACTTGATCGATATTCAAGCCGTCCTTTGCGGAAATACGAGGCGCGTCCGACGCGTCTAATCCGATCACGTCTTGAATCTCCTCCGCGACCTCGTCCGGTCGGGCGGACGGAAGGTCGATCTTGTTAATAACCGGCATGATTTCAAGATTGTTTTCCAACGCAAGATAGACGTTCGCCAACGTCTGCGCTTCGATCCCTTGCGAAGCGTCCACGATCAAAATCGCCCCCTCGCAAGCCGCGAGCGAACGAGAAACCTCGTAGGTAAAGTCTACGTGTCCCGGTGTGTCGATGAGATTAAAGACGTATTCCGTTCCGTCTTTCGCCGTGTAAAACATACGCACCGGAGTCAGTTTGATCGTGATTCCGCGCTCGCGCTCTAAATCCATAGTGTCGAGCAACTGATCTTCCATATCCCGTTTGGATACCTGCCCCGTCATTTCGATCAAACGGTCGGCAAGCGTTGACTTCCCGTGATCGATATGCGCGATGATACAAAAATTTCTGATTCTGTCTTTCCGCATAAAGTTTCCCTTTTCGCTGTCTGCTTTTTTCTACTTCTACCGAGCCGCAACGACGTCCGAAAAAACGGCTCTCTTCTCGTTGCGACTGAATTTGTTTCGGTAATCGCAATTTCCTTTAATATGATAACTTAATTTTAAAAAATTTGCAACAACTAATTGCAATTTAATCGAATTTGCGTTAAAATAAAGGAAAAGAATTTAGAAGGATTCAGATGAAAGAAAGCAGAATTTCCCAAAATCATTGGCTCAGGACCAACCCCATCGCCCACCGCGGCTTGTGGAACGAAAAAATTCCCGAAAATTCGCGCGCCGCTTACGAACGCGCCGCGGAAAAGGGATACCCGATCGAAATCGACCTCTATTTGACAAAGGACGAAAAAGTCGTTTCTTTCCACGACGGCACGTTACAACGCATGACCGGGCAAACAGGCGGCGTTTGGGATTACACCTACGAAGAATTACGGCAATTTCACCTCAACGACACACGGGAAACCATTCCTCTCTTTTCGGACGTATTAAAAATCGCCGAAGGGCGCTCCCCTCTTTTAATCGAAATCAAAGAGCAAGCAAATAAGAATATCGTTTCCAAAGTCTTAGAGGAATTAGAAGGCTACCAAGGAGAATACGCCATTCAATCCTTTATCCCCCGATACATTCACGAGGTGAAGAAAAAAGCCCCCCACGTGATTCGCGGCATTTTGGCTTCCACGGGCGGATTAAAAAATCCGATCAAAAACCACGTTCTGCGCCATATGTCGCTCAACTTTTGGATTCAGCCGGATTTCGTCAGTTATCTCTATACGGGCTATCCTCTGCCCGCACGAAAGGTCAAAAACAAGGTAAAACTCGCTTGGACGGTCACTTCCAAAGAAATTTGGCAAAAAATTTCTCCATTTATTGATAATATTATATACGAAAATTTTGACATTTCAAAATAAATGTGGTAAAATAGATATTGTTCGAGGGGAAATCCCCTCGGCGAGTTGCTAATGTGGCTCAGTTGGTAGAGCAGTTGATTCGTAATCAACAGGTCACGAGTTCGAGTCTCGTCATTAGCTCCAACGTCGCGGCAAAGCGAAAAATGCAAACGGCAGTCCGAAAGGACTGTCGTTTTGCTTAAACGCTTGCCGCTCCTTATCACGAAAAGTTCTTCGATACTTTTCGTGAGCGATGCGAAAAAACAAAAAGAAAGGGTTTTAGATATAATTTGATTTTCCGCATCGGTTATCTTGCAAAGCGAAAAATGCAAACGGCAGTCCGAAAGGACTGTCGTTTTGCTTAAACGGGTGAATTATACTATTAAGTGCAATACGTAGAAATAAAAAAAGAAGTTCATATAAATCTATACGATTACATTCGGAGATATACAAACCGACATGTGAATGTGATCCGGCATTGCATATGCTTCTATTATTTCTCCCTCTTTGCGTTTACCGGGAGTTTTTTGTATAAACTTTACTATGCTTGAAGCGAAAACTTTTTTGGCAACACCGGCATTACCGATAGGGTTTTCCTTTAGATGAAAAAAGTCGCTGATAAAACTTATCACCGACTTTTTTCGTATTTGGGCTTACGTCCCTTTTTTCAGCAGTTATAACCGATATTTTTCCAAGGGAATATCGGTATACTTTGCATAATGCAATAAAAACGTTCGATACTCTTCGATATCCAATGAGCCGCCATAATTGATATAATGATTCACCCACTGTTTTCCGTCTGCTTTCAGCAACAAGATAAAATAGGAAGCGACGTTTTGTGACAACGGAACGTCGCAAACGACAACGTTCTCGTTTGCCTTGCTGTCAAACGTTCCTCGCCGTACCGTTTTCTCCGTCAACCCGTCAATAACCTCATATTCGCCATTTATATACGAACGATTGCCGTCGTTTCCGACCACCGCGCGCGCCGACCAGCCGACGGGATCCTCCAACATGAAACAAAGGTCTTTTTGAACGTTCTTCAAATAGTAATACGCCAGTTTTTTATCAAAATAATAATCCACGATCGCGTCGGAAAACTGCGGCCAACAATCGAGCAGATTCCACCAAAAGATCCCCGTCTTTTCCCATTTACGCAATCGCACGAGTTCTACGAAGAACTTCAACGCTTCGGCTTGCGAAATTTGGGAATAAAAAGAAAATTCCTCCAACGTATCGGGTACGTAACCGAACAGTTCGCCGACTTGGCGCACCATTAACTTGTTACGATTCCATTCTTTCGTCCATTGTCCGCCCGGAACCGTTTGATGAACCATCCAATCGTCGTTTTCCCACGGCCATAACGCGCTTTCGGGAATAAATTTCTTGACGCTCTCCGAAGAAGGGCAACCGTGATAACCGATTTCGCTGATAAATACGTTTTTATTTTCCGCGTAGAATTTGCTTTTGAAATAATTTCTCGGTCCCCACAAATGGTTTTCAGCAAGAGACTGTTCGTCCCGTTCTCGTAAAGCACGCCCCGCAAAAAAGGGTGACGACGGAATAAAACGACGGAACGGATCGAATCGGAACATCAACGACGGAAGATAATCTCTCGTTACTTTATACTTCGACGGATCGATACCGTTAAAATACATACCGAGATCGCACTCGTTATCTCCGCAATAACAAACAAGACAAGCGTGACTTCTTATCCGCGTTAAAGCCGACCGCAATTCTTCTTCTAAAGCCGCTCGAAACGTTTCCGTTGACGGATAAAGATTGCACGCCATTATCACGTCCTGCCAAACGAGAATACCGTGTTCGTCGCAAAACTCAAAAAAACGATCGGGCTCGTAAAGATTACCGCCCCAGCAACGAACGCTGTTACAGCCGCAATCCGCAAGCAATGCCAAGCCTCGCTCCATTCTCTCTTCGTCACGCGAATGGTATGCGTCCAAAGGTACCCAATTCGTCCCTTTACATAAAACGGGAGTTCCGTTGATTTTTAAAAGAAATTCCTTTTTCTCTCCGGATTCATCGAATTTCAGTTCTACGGTACGCACGCCGAAACGAAAGGTTTTTTCCGCAAGGATCTCTCCCGCACACCCCTTTAGCCGAGCGGTGACCGTATATAAATTCGCCTCTCCGTACCCGACGGGATTCCATAAAAGCAATTCCTCTTTCGGAATCGTAAAATTAAACATACCGTGCTTGAAAACGACTCTTTCTCCTGCGATAAAAGTCTTTTCTCCGCAACTGCCGACTAACTCAAAATACGTTTTATGATACAGTTCGGCGTTCACACGCAGATCGTAAGAAAGGCGAACATGCGCCCCTTGATAATCGACGCATAACGTATGCATATATACGTCGAAAATCTCCGCGGCGTTTTCTTCGACGAGATAAACGTTACGAAAAATCCCGCCGCCGATCGCACGCGGACAAATATCCCATCCGAACGAATGAGGCGCTTTGCGGATATGGATACTTTCCGCATTGTACGAAAGTCCCCATAATCCCGTATCGTACTCCTGTTTTTCAGCAAACCGTACGGGGTTTTTGATCCGCACCCAAAGTTTATTACGATTTTGCAACAAATCGGTCACGTCGAAGGAATGAGAAATCAACATATTATTCGTCGATCCGATCTTTTCCCCGTTTAGCCAGATATCGGCAAGCGTATCGATCCCTTCAAACAATAAAGAAATACGTCGTTCGGATGTTTTCCGCGCGAAAAAATCGAGTTCATACCAATACTCAAACAACTCGTATTCCTCTAATTTTAAAATATTGCAACCGTTAAACAGTTCGGGCAAAATTCCCGCTCGCTCCAAATCGAGTTCCGCGTTTCCCGGCACGGACGCCGCTACGGAAGGCGCGCCGAACGACAGAACGGTTTCGGGCGTTTCCGCGACGTATTTTGCCGTATCGATATAATACAGTTTGCATTGATCAAACGTTATCTCTGTTTTCGTCATAGTGTTTATTATTCAAAAGTCATCTCGCCGATCGACGGATAATTGTTGTTGTATTCCGCAAACACGATATAGCGGATATAACGATAAGACAACGCTTTCTCCGAACGATACGTCCATACCGCGTCATAATTTCCCATGACCTCGACAATCACTTCAAACGTTTTTCCGTCAGTCGAACCCATCAGCGTGAATTTTTCCGGCTGGTGTTCTTCATGATAATCCGCAGGCGTTTCGCCGTAAAAAAGAATTTCGTCCAACGACGCAATTACTTCCGCCCCCTCGTTCTGTTGGGAATATATTTTAAGAAACACGTCGCGCACGACGATTGCTTCTTCCGATTCGATCTCTACCACGTTTTCTTCGTTATCCGTCTTTTTTTGCATTAACGTATAGGTCGAAACGTCGGTATATTCCTCCGGCTTGCGACGATTATGCGCATTTTCCGAATAATACAACTCGTACGAAACGGGAACGGAGTTATTCATTTCGTTATTCAACACAATCTTTTTGATCTCCGCCTGTTCGGACAGCGAAATCCATATCCATTGCGCGTTTTCTTTCGACGGAATTTCTTCCGACGTCCAACTTAAACCGTCCGCGCCTCCGCTCAATACGTTTACCAACGTACTGCCCGAACCGACCGAAGAGGCATTTCCCTCGCCGTAAACAACCGTCTTTTTGATATATTCGGGCGGACGATTGGTATATCCGTCCGCAAAACTGTCGTCCAACGTAATTTTAGAAAAAATACGTTGTTCCCCGAAATCGATATTAAAAACTTGAAAATTCGATTCCGTCGCCTTTTTTCCGCCAACCCAGCCGATTTCCGTATTCCCGTCCATCACCGCAGACGCCGAATAACCGTCTTTTGTATGATTTGCAGTAAACGTCGGTTCTCCTTTCGGTTGCTCTCCGTCGCCGCAAGCGCAAAAAACGCACGCGACAACCGCGACCAATAACAAACAAATTTTCTTTTTCATCTTACTCACCTTATAATTAGTTTTCCGGGATAAATGACCTCGTCGTCAATCCACGTTTCCCGTCTCAGCATTTCCGCGATCTTTTTGCCTACCCCCTCGTAATCGGGATCGATCGTAGAAACAACGTATTTGCTATCGGGCATTTCGCAATTGTCGTGTCCGGAAAGCACGATATCCTTTCCCGGTCGCAAACCGACTTCCTCAATCGCGTCGTAAGCCCCCATGGCAACGCCGTCGTTAACGCAAAGAATCGCCGTCGGCGGTTCGGGGAGCGCAAGCAAATCTTTGGTCAGAAAATATCCGCTTTCCGGCGTCATATCGCCCCATTTGACGTATTTGTTTTCTATATACAGATCGCTGGAAATCATGGCGTCTTGAAATCCCATATAACGCTCGATCGATTCGGAAAACACGTTGATGCCGTTGATGCAAGCAATTTTCGTATGCCCTTGCGAAATAAACCACTCCGCCATTTTTTTATACTGTAATCGCTCGTCGTTATTGACGCGCGCGACGTTAATCCTCTTTTCAAAAAAGTTATACGCAATTACGCATTTTCCCAACGAATAAAGATATTCTATAATCTCGCTTTTGTTTTCTCCGATCGAAAAAATCTTATCCGCGCAATTCAACACGGAAGACGGGAATCTTTTTTCCATATCTCCGGCAGGAATCGTATCGATCAGCAAATCGTATTCCGAACCGAGTTCGTTATAAATCGACTTGTAGATCTTTTGCGCGTACGGATTGATGTAATGATATCGACGACGCGCCGAACTTTCCGTTTGTACGTCGTCGAACGGCAACATCAGCACGCCGATAAATCTGTTTGCCGGCATCTTCATGCGGCGCACTTTATCGCTGACCACAGAGCCTTTTCCGCGAATCTTAACGATGATGTTTTCCCGATACAATCTGTCAAGAGCCCGTCTTACCGTCGTCAAACTGACGTCAAACCGTTGGCAATATTCCTTTTCCGAACTCAAAACCGTATCTTTGCCGTTCTCTTTCAGTTCCCGAAGGATTTCCTCGTAAACGTAATTGTACGCATAATGTAAATTGATCATATCCAAACACTCCGAATTTTATCATTTTCCATTATACCACGCCCGAATTTCTTTGTCTATATTTTTGTGCAATTTATCTTTTTAGCGTTTTTTATTTTTATTAACGCCGTTTTCTTTTTTTCAAGCACAAACATTCCTTCCGATATCCGACAATCACCGATGATTTCTCCGATCTCCGTATACGGCAAAACAAACCGTTTTTCCGAATCCGTCGGGTTATCCATCACGACGAATCCTTCTCCGTCCGCAAACACGCCGTCACCGCGCAAGCCGAACGGCAACGCGGAAAACTCCGAACGCGGTTCTCCGACAATCTTTCTGATC
>CAYRPB010000039.1:0-13286 GCA_964426105.1 uncultured Clostridia bacterium
CTGCTCTTTTTTACGTGCTCAAAGTGTGTAAGGTTTTGCGGTATTTGCCGGGCGGCATTCCCATAAATTTCCGAAATTGGCGATTAAAATAAATTTCGTTTTCAAAGCCGCAAGTAAAGGCGATCTCCTTGATGCTGCGATTGGTCTCGAAGAGAAGAAGGGCGGCGGCGTTCATGCGCTTTTGCAAAATATATTGTTGCGGCGAAATTCCGAATTGCTTGGTAAACAAATTGGAAAAGTAAGTTGAATTTAAGAACATGATTTCGCTCAACTCTTTGTTGGTGATGCGGTGGTGATAATGTTCGTCGATGTATTGCAGAACGGGAATAAAACGCTCTGCTTCCGAAGAGGAAAAGTCCTCGCGATCGGGTAGAAAACGAGAAAAAAGATAGCGGATCAAACCGTCGCTCGCAACCGATTCGGAAAGCGTCGATTCCCGATCGGGATCTTGGGTGATCGCGACTAATTTTCGGAACACCGTTTCGTCTATCGGTTGAGCGAAAACTTCGTATTCGGGTTTGCAAATGGTCAAATAGTTTACCGTGGTGATGTCGATATTAAAGTGAACCCAATAATGAAGCAGTCGCTCGTCGCAGTTGGCGTCAACCACCGAGAATGCCGGGATAAAATACAGATTGCCCGGGCTGAATTCCAAAACTTTGTCTTGTAAATAAACCATTGCGTGTCCGCGGACGACGTAATACATTCTGTAATAAGGGAAAAGCGCGACGCCTTGATTCCACCAAGAGCCGACTTCCGCAAAACCCGATTCCATGATTTTCAATTCGGAGCGTTCAAACGGATTCGGTGCGTGATTCATAGAAAAATGCTTAAAAAATCCTTTTCTTTTATTATGGCATAAAGGGACGGAATTTGTCAACGGAATGAAAAGATTCTTTTTGCATAAAGATAGAAGAATGTTAAAAAAATGCCATAAAATATAACAAGTTTAGTTAAAATTCTGTAAATAGGATAATTTTATCTTAAAATTTTGCATTGTCATTCCGTGAGAACAGTGATATAATAAAGGAAACTTGATAAAAAATACGATTCTTTCGTTTTTTGCGAACGGAATCGCGCGGTTGGATCGAACGGGTAATAAAATAGGATTACGCGTAAAAATAAAAACAAAAAAGGAGATTGGTAAATGCGGAAAAATTGGTTAAAGCCGATTGCTTTTGCGGTTTGTCTGACGGTTTTCTTGACGGCGTTTTTTTCTTTCGGTTGTCAAAAAGAGGAAGAGCCTTCTTTTAACGCGGCGGACTATCCGTTTTACACGGAAGATTACGCCTCGCTTACCTACGAGCAAACGGCTTACGAAGCGGCGATGGCGCAACCGTATTGGTTGGGAAACGTGATGTATAACGAACTGACGTTACCCATTTGTTACGACAGCGGAGAAGCGTATGCCAAACTTTTGTACGCGCCGTTAAAGGTCGTTTGCGTTATGGATCAAAAGTTGAAAATTACTTATGAAGAGGGGACGGATTACGTTGTCGATCGGGAAAATCGGCGACTGACGATTCCCGACGGCTCGTCGATTCCTCTTTTATCCGAGGGCGCGGACGCAGGCGTGAATCCGCCCGACGGTTACGAGTATACGACGGGTATGCCGGATGCTTCGCGGCTTTATACGATTTGGGGCGGCGGAACGCCTTACGTTTATACCGAGAGTAGTTATTTTTATGCGAAATATCTCTCCGTGACGTACGTTTACGACGTTTCGGCGTTGCCGAAAGACTTGTTTAATTCTTATGACGTCACGTATTTGTATCGTACGTGCGCAAAGTTGGCGGCAAAGCAAGATATCACGGTAGCGGTTTTGGGCGACAGTATTTCGGAGGGATGCTCTTCTACGGGGGACTCGCTCAAAGTAGAGCCGTATACGCCTTGCTACGCAAAGCAGATTAAGGCGGAGTTGGAACGGATTTACGGCGTAAACGTCAATCTTGTCAACGCGGCGAAAGGAGGAACGAAGAGCGAGTGGCCTTTGACGGGAGAGGGAAGCGGAGCGATGCAGAATGCGATTGACGCCGTGCCCGATCTGTGTATCGTTGCGTACGGCATGAACGATATGGGCGGTACGACCAAGAACGCGTTCAAAACCAATATCGAGCAAATTATGATGAAGATTAAGTCGGCTTCTCCCGATTGCGATTTTATTTTAATCAATTCTTTCCCTTGTAATCCGCTTTACGAGCAAGGGGATAACGTGTTCGGAAAATACTTGAATGCGCTTGAAGAGATCGCGTCGGAAAACAACGACGGTTCCGTTAAGGTAATCGATATGCAGAGCGTGGGAAAATATTTCATGGAAACGAAGCGTTATTGTGAAATTTCGTCCAGTAACGTCAATCACCCGAACGATTTCATGCACCGCGTTTACGCAATGAACGTAATGACGGCAATTTGCAATTATAAATTTTAATTTTTTACAATGTAAAAAAGCCCCGTTTGAGAAACGGGGCGTACGGTCTTAATCGACCGAATATGAAATAAGGAGAATGGATATGCAAAAGTTATGGAAAGTCTTGGCATGCGCGCTTTGCGCAATCTTGCTCGGCACGGCGACCGTCGGGTGCGAGTATAAGCAGGGAGGCGTGGAAAACGCCGAATATACGGTTGATTTTAACCTTCCCGTTACGACGACGGCGGAAATCAAAGTGTTGATTCCCGATAACGACGTCGAGAGAAAGATCATGGACGCATTGATCGCAGGGTTTAACGAAAAATATCCGTTGATTAAAATAACGAAAAACTTCCTTACGATCACGAATTATAATTCCACGATCGTAAGACAGGCGAGTGCGGAGGTTTTGCCCGAAATTATTTGGACGAACTCTTCTAATTATTACTTTTTGATCAGTAACGGCGTCGCGCTGAATTTGGACACCTTTACGGAGGAAGCCGAAAAAGCGGGCGTGTTCGATTACGACGCGGATTTTTCGGAAGATTTCCGTACGATGGGGCTTTTGTCCGGCGTTCGTTATGCCGTTCCCCGTACGGTGGATTCCGTCGTTACGTTTTATAATACGGAGATCCTTGCCGACGCAAAGGTGGATATGACGAAGATTAAAAACGGTTGGACGTGGGACGATTTGATGGACGTTTGCGAAACCCTTCGTAAATATTACGACGCGCAGGAAAAAACAAATTATTATCCGATCGCTCCTAACCTTACGTGGGAATCCGTCGCTTGGCCTATCATAAAATCGTTGGGCGGCGAGTTGATTAACGAAAACGGAGAATTTGCGTTAACCGAAGAAATGAGTAATCAAGTCGTTGCGTTCGTGAAGAAGATGGTGGAAAAAAGATATATCCCCGACAAGAACGCGGACGCCGCCAATTTTGAAAGCGGAACGGGCGCGCTGCTTTTCCAATCCGCTTCCGTTGATAAATATGAAAACATGGCGAGCACGAAGGGGAAATTCAACGTCGTATCGTTCCCGTTGATCAACGGAGAAAATTCGGCGATCGGAAACGGCTTTGCCGGTTATGCGATCAATAAGCAGGTCGTTAAGGATCAAAACAAGTTGAACGCGGCTTGCGCGTTTATGGCTTATTTGATGAGTTACGACGGGCAACAGGTTTTGACCGATTCGGAGAGCGAGAACGGCGGCGGTTTGGCGAATCCGTCCATTCGTAACGATCTTTCCGTTTTGAATAAAAACGCGAATTGGCATAAAACGTATTCGTCGTATTTAAACCTCGAAGCGTATACGTACGGCGCGCAATATAAAATTTCGCAAGAATTTCTCGCGAACGTAAAAGCGGAATTTACGAGCGACATCGTTAACGCGTTGAATACTTACGTCGGCGATTATGCGATCAGAAAGTCGGCGAGCGAGGCGTATCAAGCCTTGAAGGGAGATATCGAGGAGGCATTCAACAGTGTCGTCTGACGGAAAACGAAACGGCGCGGCGCGTCCGCGCCGTAAATTCCCCGGTTGGAAGGCGATTTGGCAACAAAATCGCGAGGGGTGGATGTTTGTATTCCCTCTCGTCGTCGGCTTGGCGATCTTTACGTGCTATCCGATGATACAGTCTTTGATCTGGGCGTTTTTCAATTATACGGGGGATTTATATTTTTATCCCGTCGGATTCGGGAACTTTGTCTATATGTTTACGCAGGATAAGGAATTCTGGCAGGTACTCGGGAATACCTTTTTCTTCGCGTTGATCAATTTGCCGCTGACCTTGGTGACGAGTTATTTGTTGGCGTGTTTGGTCAATACGTCGTATAAATTTACGGGTTTTTTCCGCGTCGTTTATTATCTGCCGTGCATGATTCCGGGCGTTGTTTCAGGGCTTTTGTGGAAGGATATTTTTTCGCAAAACGGGATTTTCAACCATTTGCTCGCAACGTTCGGCGCACACAGCGATTTTTTTGAAAGCGAGAATTCGTTCGTCGCGATCGGTTCGATTTTTTTAATGAATCTTTGGAGCATCGGCGGCGGAATGATTTTGTGGTTGTCTGCGTTCAAATCCATTCCCGTGCAACTTTACGAATCCGCGAAGATTGACGGCGCAGGTATGGTACAGCGGTTTTGGAATATTACCATTCCGATGAGCATGCCGATGATTTTCTTCAACGTCGTGACGGGCATGATCGGAACGTTGCAATATAACGGAACGATGACGTTCGCACTAAACGGAAAGGGCGTGGATAACGCGCTTTACATGATGGGCGTTAAGATTTACAATACGGCGTTCGTAGAGGGCGGCGGCAAGTTCGGGTATGCGAGCGCGCTTTCCTGGTTCTTGCTCATTGTAGTTGCGATTCTGACCGCGTTTACTTTTTGGGTTCGTAAAAAGGCGAATAAGGGGGAAAGTTTCTGATGGAAAAAGACGTAACGTTAAATTTATCCCGATACAATCGAAAAAAGAAGCGTTCTCAAACGGCGTTCAAATACGTTGCGCTCGCGATTATGACGATATGCGGCTTGGTTTTGATCTTTCCGTATTTCTTTATGGTCATGAAGAGTTTGATGTCGTTGGAAGAGGTTACGAGCGGCGAGATCGTTTTAATTCCGGCTTCTCCTCAGTTTTCAAACTACGGAGAAATTTTACGGGACAGCGGCTATATTTCCGCATTTTTCAACACGATGTCGGTCATCGTCTTTAACGTAATCGCCGTGCCGCTTTCCGCAACCTTTATTGCGTTCGGATTTGCGCGTTGTAAGTTTATCGGCAAAAACGCGTTGTTTGCGTTTATGCTTTCGACGATGATGCTTCCGGCGGTCGTGACGCAGATTCCGCTTTACGTGCTTTATTCCAAGATCGGTTGGCTCAATACGCTGTATCCGCTGACCATTCCGAATATCACGGGCGGCGGCGCGATTTATATCTTTTTGGCTCGGTCGTTTATTCAGAGTTTGCCGACGGATATCGACGAGGCGGCGAAGATCGACGGCGCGGGATCGCTGCGGCGGTATTTCTTTATTACCTTGCCTCTGTGTAAGCCGATTATCATTTACATTATGGTTAACGTGTTCAACGGCGTTTGGGGAGATTATTACGGACCGCTCGTTTGGCGACTGGACGACGATTTCCCCGCTACCCTTGCGTATAAGGTGTTTTACCTTCTTACGAACAGCGTCGTGGCGAACGATTCCGTTCATATTCGTATGGCGGCAGGCGTGGTTATGAGTATCGTTCCTGCGGTGTTGTTCTTTATATTCCAAAAGCAACTGATCGAGGGCGTCGCGATGGACGGATTAAAAGGATAAAAGGAGGAGTACATGAAAAAGAAGAAAAATTTATTGCAGAAGACGGGACTTTGCCTTGCCGCGCTTTTGGCGGCAACCGCTTGTACGCCGAGCGAGAGTACAAGTCAATTGAAATACGATACGCGCGGACTGACACCGCAAGAATACAGCGTCGCTAATTTGACCGCGGTAGACGATTACGGCAGAACGGTCGAGGTTGTCGATCCGACGGACGTCGAAAAAAGGTACGTCGGCGTATTTTATTTCGTATGGTTGGGCGAACAGGGCATGACGGGCATTTACGACGTCGATAAATTGGAAAAGTTAGGGGACGATTCGCCCCTTTACGATCCGAACAATACGACGGAAAGCCCCGTTCATCAATTTCATTTTGCCAGCGAACCGTTGTTCGGGTATTATTCGATGAAAGATCCGTGGGTTGTCGCAAGGCATATCGAAATGTTGACGATGGCAGGCATCGATTATCTGTTATTCGATTGTACGAATACGGGGATTTACCGCGACGCGGTGACGGTGGTGCTGCAAACCTTACAGAAATTTCAAGCGCAAGGCTGGAGCGTTCCGAAAGCCGCGTTTTATACAAATTCTTCGTCTTTATCGACGGTCGGAAGTATTTATAAGACGTTTTATACGTCGGGCGAATACGACGACGTATGGTTCCGTTTCGAGGAGGACGAGCGTCCCGTAATCGTCGGCGTGTCTACCGCGAACGGTGGCTCGACCGATCAGACGGACGCTTCGCAGTTTATTCCGACGGACAGCGAGTTGTATCGGTATTTTAATTTTTACGAATCGCAATGGCCGTCCGCAACGATAAGGAACGAGGAAAAGGGGTTGCCATGGATGCAATGGGGGGCTCCCTCTCCGCACGATAACGGAAACGCTTCGGTTTCGGTTGCACAACATTCTTGGTCGAGCGTATTTTTCTCCGATCAACTTCCGAATTCTTCGCGCGGCTACGACGGATCGGGCGGAAAGACGGAAGATTGGAAGAAAGGCTCTAATTTTCAATGGCAATGGGATTCCGCGTTGCAATATGCCGAGCATGGTATGGTGCGGAATATTTTGGTTACCAGTTGGAACGAGTGGACGGCGATCAAATATAAATCGGGCGATCCGCTTTATCCCGATACGCCGAGCGGCTATACGGGCAAGAGCGTTTGGTTCGTGGACGATTATGACGCGGAATATTCGCGCGACGTCGAGCCGGGCAGAGCGTACGGCGATGGCTTCTATATTCAACTTGCGGCAAACACGCGCAAATTCAAGGCGAAAACGGCAAGCAAGTATAAAATGGCGACGAAAACGATCGTCGATCTCTCCGATTTTGCCGCATGGAATAACGTGTTTACCGAATATGCCGATTTTGCAGGCGACGCCATGGCGCGCGATTTCGCTAACGCCGCAGGCGAGGAGCATGCTTACGTTGACAATTCCAATCGCAACGATATCGTTACGATGAAAGTCACGCACGACGCCGAAAACGTTTATTTCTACGTAAAAACGGTCGATTCGATCACCGATTATAACGGGACGGATGAAAATTGGATGAATATTTTGATTTCCGCGGGAGATACGACTAATTCGTTTGCAGGCTTTAATTACGTGATCAACCGTAAACCGACTGCGAACGGAAAAACTTCGGTGGAAAAATGTACGGCTGACGGATGGAATTGGCAGACCGTCGGCGAGGCGGATTATTTCGTTTCGGGAAATCAAATGGTGGTGAAAATCTCGCTTGCAACGCTTGGGTTAACGGCGGATAACGTCGCGCTTTCGTTCAAGGTCGCGGATAACGTGCAAAAGCCGTCCGATATTTTGGAATATTACATTTCCGGCGATTCTGCGCCGATCGGAAGATTCGGCTATGCCTACGGAAAGTAAAAAAGGTTAAGACGAGCGTTGACTCGTATAAATAAATATTTTGAAAGGAGAAAAAACATGAGTAAAACAAGAAAGGCGATTTTATTGATTTTAACGCTTTGTTTGGTCGTTTCGAGTTGTTTCGGTTTAGCATTCGCTTTTGCGGACGATAAGACGGAACTTTCCGATTCCGACGATAAGACTTCGTTGAGCGTAAAGGGTGTGTATTATACTTCCAATTATGCTGGTTGGGCAGGAGATTGTATTTACGTCGATTTTGGAGAACCGACCACGACTGCCGATTGGGCATCGTGTACGGTTGACGATAAAATCGTATTGAAAGATGCCGTCGGTACCGTGCAGACGATACAATGCTTGAATACGCAAGGCAATTATTATTTGATCAATCAATGGAAGAACGTCACGTATGCGAACGGTTGGACGTTGACGTTTAAGAGTGGATTTGCCATTCGACACGATGAAATAAAGTATACACCGGACGGAATAAAGGGGCGTACGCTTGCGGAAACAGTTACGTATCTTTTTGACGGCACGAATTGGACGGTTACTTCGCCTGAACCCGAAGAAAAGAAGTCGTTAGAGATCAAGAGCGTAAATTGCACCTTTGCCGACAATTGGTACGGGGCGAGTATTACCGTCGAATTTAACGAGAATATCGCGAACAAAGACTGGGCGGAATGTGTCAAGGATGACGGAAAAATTATTTTGAAAGACGCGGACGGCAACGAACAGGCGTTGCAAATCGTCGATTCGTTGAATAACTATTTGTTTATCAATCGCGGACGGTCCGTGACGTACGAGCGCGGCTGGACGTTGACGTTTGCGAGCGATTTTACCGTAAATCATACCGATCCGAGTTGTACGGTCGAGGCGATTAAAGGAAGCACGCTTTCGTCTGGTGCGGTCACCTATATTTACGACGGCGTTCAATGGGCAATCGGAAGTTCTCTCCCCGAACCGACGGACGTACAAGAAGCCGCCGTTCAGAGCGCGGCGATCGTTACCGGCGGTTGGTCGAACGATACGTATCCTTTGGTTATCTCCTTTGCGACGAACGTAACCGAAAAACTGCACGATTCCGTCGGTCCGTTGTTGATTGCTTCCGTCGGGAGTAAGGGAGCGATCGTTTATAAGCGCGACGGCGTAAGCGTAAGAACGAAGCAAATTTTCGGCGCAACCACCGAAATTTGGGCGTGGTTCGGAAGCGCGGACGGATTCACCGTCAGTAAGGACGCTGCGGAAATCGGCGACGTCGTTGAAATTCCGGCAGGCTTTATTTTCCAAAGCGCGGCAGGAAATTACTATCGGTTTAGCGAAGCGATTTCGTACGTTTATAACGGAACGGAATGGTTGACGGGCAGCGCGCTCCCCAACCAACCCGAAACGTTTGAGATCGATTCTTCGGTGAAAACGCAAATGTACGTCGGATCGGTTCAGGAGATTAAAGTCAATCCTACGCCCGAAACGGCGGTCGGCTTGTTTTCTTATTCGGTTTCGGAAGATTCTGTCGCGAAAATTTCAAAGGACGGCGTTTTGTCTGCAGAGGCGGCAGGCGACGTAAAAGTTACGGTAAAATGCAACGGCGTGGTAAGGACGTTGGATATTACGGTCGTTGCGGACGAGGACGCGAAAGAGGGCTTGGAGATCGTTTCCGATATTTCGACGTATTACGTACCCGTTTCTACGGAAGAACAGGAAACTTCTTTCTTGTTGCAGGGATATTCGTTGCAGGCTCGTTACGTCTTTAAGGACGGTTTGAAGAGCGCGGCGTTCGCCGTGACGGAAGAAGAGATCGGCTCGCTCGATTACACGACGGCAGGTCAGAAACAACTTACGGTTACCGATAAGGAAACCGACTTTACGGCAAACGTTTCCGTGGTCGTTTACGAATACACCGAGTTCGGAAGATTTAATTCCGTTGGAATCGGCGGCTATGACGTCAACGACGGAAGAAACGAAGCCGGTACGTGGAACGGACACATGATTATTTCGATGAACAGTTATTCCACGAACGGCGCGTATATGTTGTCCACCGCGGAATGCGGCGTGATGGCAAAATACATTGAATACACGACGGCGGACGGCAAGACCTATCGCGCCGACGGCGAAAACGGCGGTTTGGGCATTTGGGTTTTGATGTCGAACATTCTCGTAATGGTGAAGCCGGAGGGAGCGGACGTAAACGTCGGCTACGGTTCGGAATCGCAATGGAAAGCGGACGCTTCTTATCCGTACGCGCCTGTCTATAAACTCGGCGATAAGATTACCTTTAAGAAAGGTATGCCGTTCTATGCTTGGAAGGGTGAAGTCAGCGACGGCTACATGGTGGAAGGAACGGGCTGCATGATCGTAGAGGGATATTTGAGCGACGATTTCACTTATATCTGCTATGAAGAGGACGGAACGAAGAGCCTTTGGCAATATTATATGGAATATACCGATTTCACGGTAAAGGAAACCGTCGAGATCGTTGCCGGCAAGGCGCAGCCGATCGGCGCGGCGAAGATTCCTTCGGATGCCACGACGGGTACGTTCTCTTACGTATCCTCCGATTCGAGCGTCGTAACCGTGAACGAAACGGGAACGATGATCGGCATGAAACCCGGAACGGCTACCGTTACGGTAACGCTTTCGGGCGGCAAGGATGCCGACGGCAATTTGTTGCAAGATATCGTAAAGGTCGTCACGGTGACGGTCAAGCGCGGTGTGTCCAAGATAGAGGGAACGCTTTCGGTGAAACAAAACGCGACGCTTGATCTTTCTCAGTACGAAATCACGGTTACGTATACGGACGGCACTACCGAAACGATCAAGTTAAACGACAGTCGGATTCAAGTGCAGGATATCGATACGTCCGTCGTCGGAACGGCGCAGTATAACGTCTTGATTACACTCGACGGGCAGACCTATCGGGAAGCGATTACCGTTGACGTTACGGGTGGTTGCGGTTCTTCTTTAAACGGCGGAATGGCATTCGGTATTTTGTTGCTCGCGGCGGCGTTGGCGATGATCGGAAGAAAAAAGAAGAAAAATTAAACAAAAGGGACTGCGGGGACGTCGGCAGACGTCCCCGTGACAACGCGCAGACAGCGCGCACGATTGCGAATTATAAGGACTATGTTAAAAATTACTGAATTAAAGTGTGAATATCGCGTAAACCCGATCGGCATCGAAAGCCGCCGTCCGAGATTGTTTTGGAAAGCGGACGGAACCGCCGAACGTCAACTCGCTTACCGCGTGATCGTCGGCTCGTCCGAACAGTCGGTTTCGGAAGGAACGGGAGATTTGTTCGATACGGGGAAAGTGAGCGGATCTGATTTTTATGCGGAATATGGCGGAGAGACTTTGCCTTCCCGTTGTCTGTGCTGGTGGAAAGTCTTTCTTTGGTCGGAACAGGGAATGGCGGAAAGCGAAGTCGCTTTTTTTGAAACGGGCTTGGATTCTTCCGATTGGAAAGGAACGTGGATGAGCATGCCTGCCAATTATCAAGGAGGAACGACGCTTTACCGAAAAATAATAGAGTGTCTGGCAAAGCCGATATTGCGCGCGCGCGCATACGTTTGCGGCTTGGGTTATTGCGAGGCGTTCGTGAACGGGCAAAAGTTGGGAACGGCGGTTTTGAATCCTGCCGTAACCGATTATTCCCGATCGGTGCTCTATTCGACGTACGATATTCTTCCCCTTTTGAAGCCGGGAGATAACGTATTCGGCGCGGAAGTCGGTCACGGTTGGTTGGGAGCGAAAAAGGTTCTCGTTCAAATTTATATCGATTATGCGGACGGCGAAACGGGAGAATTTCATTCTTCGGTTAACGGCGGCTGGTGGGTAGGCGGAAGTCCCACTGTGGACAACAGTATTTACGGCGGAGAGGTGTACGACGCGCGTTTGGAAGAAGTTGTTCCGAACAATTGGGCGACCGTGGATTACGAGCCGACTTGGGACAAGGGATGGATGTTTACCATTTATTCCGTACCGCCCGAGGGAACGTTGGAAGCGCAGGAGATTGATCCGATCGAAATCGTCGATACGTATCCTCTCGTATCGATCACCGAAAAGGCGAAAGGGATCTTCGTCGCGGATGTCGGACGGAATATTGCTGGTTGGGCGCGTATTCGCGTGCGCGGCGAACGAGGCAGTCGGATTACGTTGAAGTTCGGAGAGCGATTGACGGACGACGGGTTCGTCAATCGGCTGAACCTCCGTAGCGCGCGTGCTTCCGATACCTATATTTTGAAAGGCGAAGGTGAAGAAACGTATGCGCCGCGTTTTACGTATCACGGATTCCAATATATTCAAGTGGAAATCGAGGGGAATTGCACGCTTTTGTCCATTGTCGGCGAACACGTTCACACGAACGTGCGCATTGCGGGGCAATTCGATTGTTCGGACGACGCGTTAAATCGCCTTCATGCAAACGCGGTGGTGACGGAACTCAATAACGAGCACGGGATATTGACCGATTGTCCGCAACGGGACGAGCGGTTCGGTTGGCTGAATGATTTGGGTTCGCGGTTGTTTCAGACCGTTTACAATTGCGGCATGGAACGGTTCTTTCCTAAATTTACGAGAGATATCACACATACGCAGACGGCGGACGGCGCGATCGGAGATACCGTTCCGTATTATACGGGCGGACGACCTGCCGATCCCGTTTGTTGCGCGTATCTGTTGATTCCCGTCATGAGTTACGTTTATTACGGCGATCGGCGGTGTGCGGTGCGGGAATACGAAAATTGTAAGCGGTGGGTGGATTATCTGCTTTCCCGTTCAAACGGGTATATTATGGATTACTCGTATTATGCCGATTGGGTTGCGCCCGATTGCTTCCCGATCAAAACGGATCGCATTTACGTTTCCACCGTCTATCTCCATTGGCATTTGCGGCTGATGGAAAAGTTGGCGGAAATTACGAAAAACGAGGCGGATCGCGCCGCTTATGCCTTGATGGAGGAAGAAAGCGCGCGCGCTATTAACGAAAAATATTTCGACCGCGCGACGGGACATTACGCGGAAGGGACGCAGGCGGCGGATTCCATGGCGTTGACGCTCGGAATCGTTCCGAAAGAAGAACGGGAAAGAGTCGCGAAGCACGTTTTCGAGAGCGTGAAAGAGGTGGGGTATCATTCTACCTGCGGAAACGTTGGTTATCGTCATTTGTTTTACGTTTTGGGCGATTACGGATATGCGGAAGCCGCGCTGAAAATGTTGAAAAACCCGGAATATCCCGGTTGGGGCTTCATGCTTGCTAACGGTGCGACTTCCGTTTGGGAGCGTTGGGAAGAGGAAATGAGCGATGTCATGGATTCTTTCGATCATCCGATGTTCGGCAGTTACGACGCGTTTTTCTATCACTATTTGGGCGGAATTCGGATCAACGACGACGCGTTCGGCTGCGATCGGGTTACGATTGCGCCCGTTGTGCCGAATGATCTTTCGTTTGTGAACGCGTCCTTTGATACGGTGCGCGGAAAAATCGTGTCCAATTGGAAAAAGACGGCGGACGGTGTTTTGTATCACGTCGAAATTCCCGTGACGGTGGAAGCCGAAATCAAGATCGGCGGAAGAACGAAGCGGGTGTGCGGCGGAGTTTACGACTTTATGGACAAACAAAAATCCGTTTGACGCGTGAAGCGTTAAAAAATTCGAAAAAAGAAGAACCGAGTTTCTCTGATG
>CAYRPB010000040.1:0-13264 GCA_964426105.1 uncultured Clostridia bacterium
AAACGGAATTTCCGTTATCGGAGAAAATGCCGTTGAGATTCGCGTAGAAACAAGGACTGCAGGTGAAAGTTCGATTGTCGGACAGAAAAACGGCATTTCATTTACGGATTTTATGGGAAGTCTTTCTATCCGAACGAAAAATATTTCGATCAAGGGCGCGAAGCAATACGGTATTGCGGGGTATCAATCGGATTCGATTTCGCTTTCGATCGACGACGATAACAACGTGAGCGGAAAACTCGCCGCTTATTCTTGGAGATGACGGGGGTTTTGCCTTGTAAAGGATGTTTTTTGCAATCAAAAGAGTCTTTGGAACAAAAGGATGTCGATCGGCGCGCTTTTGGGGGAATATCATTCAAAAGCATATAAAAAATTATACAATATTTTATCTTTTAGGAATAAGATTTGAACTAAATGAACAGCCCTCGAAAGTTTGTTAAACTTTCGGGGGCGTCAGTCGTTTGGACGGGATAGTCTTATAAGATTTAACTTTGTTGAGGGGGAAGGTTAGCCTTGTTCGCCCTTTGCTTGGCGTTCCATGTTTTCTATCACGACGTCGTAAATATCGCCTAACGAGGCGCAGTATTCCAAAACTTTCCAAGGTTCGTTGGTGTGAAAATGAATTTTAATCAATTCGTCGTAACCGACGGCGAGTAAGCAGTCTCCTTCGAAATGCTCTGAAAAGTAATTGCCGATTGCCTCTTCGCTGAGGTTTTCGCCCTCGATTAAGAGTTGCGTGTCGAATTTATAATCCAGCATGGTTTTCTCCTTTGTTTGCGAGTCGTTTATCGTTAGCGTTTTTCGATGACGGCGCTCTTTAAGTCGTATTGCAGGTAACCTGTTGCGTTGGTCAGCGGATTGATATAGCGGACAAGGAAGCAACGGTTGTCCTTGCTTTGATTGGATTCCGCTTTTTTCTGATAGTAACAGATTTTCGGGAAACCCGTATAGGTGCTGTTTGCCCGAATTGCCGAGATCGCCCAAGTTTGCACGGTATCGCCTTTCGGGAGCGATTCTCCGTTATAAGTGCAAGTCCAGTTTTGGGAAACGGGAACGCTTTCTTTTACCGCGACGGTTGCGGTCATCGTTTCCATTGCGGTTGCGCTGAACAGATTGTATTGACTGCTGAACGTATCGGTAAGCGACATGCCGCGAATCGCGAACAGTAACGCCTCGGTATCGAGAACGGCGCTTTCGGTATAATCGAATTCCATGTTTTTCGTGGATTCGGCCATGCGGAAGGCTTCCTTGGTCACGTCGTCCTTTGCGGTTACGGTGAGATACACTTTGCCGTTTTCATATTTGGCTTCCGTGCTGTAACGGTAGACGTTGAAAGCGGTGCTGAATGCGGAAGCACAGACCTCTTGTTTGGAATAAATCGGCTGCAAGCCCTTGTTTTCGTCCAAGAAATACACATCCGAAACGATTTGGTCGTTATTCGACTTTGCGTCGTCCGTTTTTCCGACGGTCGAAAAAGTCGCCGTCATATTGAGTTCGGTGTGCAGACGGTAAAGATGCAGGGAAGCGTCTTCTTTTCGCGGATCGGCAACGCCTTCCGGAAGGGAGGGAGAAGTTTCCAACACAGTTAAATACGTCCCGTCTGAATACGTGACGTCCGTTTCTTCCGTTTCCAAATTGCCGTAAGTCGTTCCGTTTTCGGACGGGAATGTAATGCTTTCTTTTTTGTGCGTGATTTCGTATTGCAACGTTTCGATTTGCTCTTGATACTGTCCGTTATCCGTCCAATTGGCGGTAAACGAATATTTCGTTGTCGGTTGGCAACTGCATGCGCTTGCCAAAAGCAGGACGGAAAGCGCAAGTGCAATAAAAGGTATGGATTTTTTCATAGTTTCTCCGATTATTTGATATAGACATTTTAACATATTCAAAAAAAATTGTAAAACATTTTGCAATCTTTTGGGAATATGTTAAAATATTTATATGAACGTATCATTGAATATCCGCCGCTCTTATTTTGAATGTGCCGCGGCGGCAACCGAATATGCGGCTTCTCTTCCGTCTGCGTTAGATCAGCGAACGTTGGCCTTTTCGGAAGAAAAGATCACTTTGTGGCTGGAACGCGAATTGTGCGAGCGTTGCGGCGGCTCGTTTACGACGGACGTATGCTCGTTCCGTCGCTATTTGTCCGAGCACGGGACGGTGGGGACGCGGCTTTCCAAGCAAGGCTCCGTTATGTTGGTTCGGAAAATTCTGAACGAAACGAATTTGCCGTGCTTTCGTCGCAAGACGAAAAATCTTGCGCCTGCGCTCTACGAGTTGATCGCGCAATTAAAAAGCGCGTTGGTTTCGCCGGATGAGTTGGCGGAGGGGGTGGAAGGCTGTAACGGCGTATTAAAAAACAAATTAGAGGACATTCTCTCCGTCTACCGCGGTTACGAAGAGCGATTAAGATCGGAGCACTTGACCGATCAGGGGGATTATCTCGACGGGCTCGCACCGCTTTTGGCGAAAGAAAAAACGCTTGCTAATACCGACATTTTGCTCGTCGGTTATTCTGCTTGGACGGCGCAGGAGCGGGAGATCGTGCGCACGTTAATGGAACACGCGCGGAGTGTTTCCGCCTTTTTGGTGGGCGGCGACAACGATTCCGTTTATACGAACGAGGCAATCGATCATTTTTACGCGCTCGCAAAGCAGGTCGGGGCAACCGTTCGCACTGCACCCGAACGTGTTTCGTTGCATGCGGCGGCACGGTTGCTTTCCGAACGGCTGTATCAACCGTCCGTTTTTTACGGTACGGGAGAAAAAACGGACGCCGTATTTTGTTATGAGGCGCAAACCGCCGAGGAAGAGGCGGAGCACGTGGCGGAGATTATCAAGCGCGAAGTCGGAAAGGGGGCTCGTTTTCGGGATTTTGCGATTGCGGCAGGCGATCTCGTCGGCGATCGGCAGGTATTAAAACGCATTTTTCGCGCATATCGGATTCCTGCGTTTATCGACGTGAAGAGAAATCTTTCCGAGCATGCGTTGGCGCGCTTTTTGTTGGGATATCTCGCGTTGATTCGCAAAAATTTCGACCGTTCGGACGTATTGCGCTTTATTAAAAATCCGCTGTTCGGAGAGGATCCGTCGGTTGCGGACGGCTTTGAAAATTATCTTTTGAAAAATAACGTCAAGCGCGGCGGACTTTTTTATCCCTTTACGAAAGCGGACGAGCGTCTTGACGATTACGAGCGGATTCGACAGACGGTTACGTCCCTAAATGCGCCGCGCCGTCGGACGGCGGCGGAATTTACGCGCGCGTTGCGGTCGTTGACGGAGCAGTTCGATACGGAAAATCGGCTTCTTTCGCTGGCAAAAGAACTGAGAGCGGCCGGCGAACGAGAGGAAGCCGCCGTAACCGAGCAGGTTTTTCCGAAAGTGCTCGCGGTGTTGGACGAAATTACTTCGATTATGGGCGAAACGCCCGTGAGTGCGGAGGATTATGAAAGCGTTTTGACGAGCGGACTCGTCAGTCAGGAAATTTCGGTAATTCCGCAATTTTTCGACGCGGTGTACGTCGGAAATTTCAAAGATTGCAAGTTTAAGCGCGTTCGCTATTTGTTTGCGTTCGGCATGAACGGCGACGTGCCGTTCGCAAAGAGCGACGCGGCGATCTTAAACGATACGGATATCGCGCGATTGCAGGCGTTTCGCGTTATGGTCGAACCGAAGATCCGCGCGGTCAATCGACGTGAACGGGAGAATACGTGCCTTGCGCTTTTTTCCTTTTCCGAACGGCTGTATTTATCCTATCGGTTGACCGATCGCGGCGGAAGAAACGTCGGGAAAAGCGAAATGATCGATTATTTTTTGCGGATTTTTGACGGCTTGCCGGTGATGGCAAAAGAGGGCGTTAGTCGTTTTTACGAAAACGGAACGGAAACGGTCAAGGACGGCTTGGACGCGATGCGCTTTTTGGACGAAGAGCAGGGGAAACGCGTTTTTGCGCGCGACGCAGGGCGATTTCGCGTCGGGGCGTTATCCGATTTTTCGGGAGCGTCCACCTTTTACGTCTGTATGGCGGAGCGCGGTAAAAAACAAGAACTAGACGATATTTTAACGTGCAGCAACGCCGAATTGCAAGTTTTATTGGATCGCGGAAAGGCGATTCTTTTACGGTCGGATATGGTGAGCGCGACTGCGCTCGAACGGTATTTTGCTTGTCCGTACCGCAATTTTTTGGAGGGGGGATTGCGCCTTTCCGAACGCAAGGACGGCGAGGTGAAGCCGCTCGACACGGGGAATTTTTTACATGCGGTTCTAGAAAAATACGTCCGTCGTATTGCGGAAATTCAGACAAAAGAAGAGAGCGATTCGGTCGTCGAAGAAATCTGCGAAGAATTGAAAAAGAAAGATCCGTATGCGCCGTTTTTGGCAGACGGAAAGGGCAGCGTGACGGTGGATCGGCTGGTCGCGGAGGCGAAGCGCGTTGCGTATGCGGTACGCGATCAAATCGTTCGCTCGCAATTTTCAAACGTTAAGACGGAAGTCTATTTCGGAGAAAAGAGCAAAACGTATCGGGCGATCGCGCTTCAAGGAAAGCGCGGCACGTACCGCATTAGCGGTAAGGTGGACAGAATCGATTTCGCGAACGACGGCTATATCCGTGTGATCGATTATAAGACGGGCGGCGTTTCCAAGGAAGATAAATATCTCTATGCCGGGCGACGGTTGCAGTTGTATCTTTACATGAACGCGTTCGTAGGCGAAAACGCGAAGCCGGCAGGCGTGTATTATTTCCCCGTTTCCGATCGCTACGGAGAGGAGGGGGAAGATTCGCCCTATCAATTGATCGGGCATACCTTGGATGAAGTGCACGTGCTGGAAAAATCGGACTGCACTTTGGATATGGAACACCCGAAAAGCGAGATTTTGGGCGTCGGGTTGAGCATAGATAAAAAGACGGGCGAGATCAAGACGGGAAAATCGCGCTCGCTGATTTCCGAACAGACGTTCGACGCCTATCTGAAATACGCAAAGGCGATTGCCGAAAAAGGGGTTTCCGAATTGGAACTCGGCGCGATTCCGCCCTCTCCGTTAGAGGATTCTTGCGCGATTTGCCCTTACGGCGGAATTTGCGGATTCGAGGCGGGCGTTAACGGAGAAAATCGGGAGATCGATAATGTGTCTTCTGCGGCTATTTCGGAAGCCGTGGGAGAAAAGGAGGATAACGGTGCGACTGAAAGAGGAACAGAGACTGGCGATTGAGCACGGCGAAGGTAATTTATTGGTGTCCGCGTCCGCGGGAAGCGGCAAGACGTTTGTAATGATCAACCGCGCGATCCGTTTGATCCTTGAAGGAAAAGCAAAACTTTCGGAGATCCTCGCGGTTACGTTTACCGAAAAAGCGGCGGACGAGATGAAAGAAAAGTTGGTGCGCGCGATGATCGCCGCGATCAACGAGGGGGATGCCGAATTGAAAAGTCAGTTGGCGGAAATCCCCACTGCGTCCATTTCGACGTTACACGCGTTTTGCGCGAATCTTTTGCGCAATTATTTCTTCGCGGTCGGGCTGGACGCGGATTTTCAAATTGCGGATAACGTTGCGGCGGAGGAGTTGAAAGCACGCGCGTTGGACGAAGTGTTTCAAAAAAAATACGAGGAACGGGACGCGGAATTTTTGTATCTCGTCGATCTGTATTCGACCGGACGAAAGGATTTATCGCTGAAAAGAATTGTTCTTGCTTTATACCGTTTGGCGATCGGAAAGCCCGATCCGGAGGGGTACTTAAAGGCTGCCGCGGACGTTTATACCGAGGATTATTTCGACGCGGCGAATCGCTTTTTGACGGAGCAGATGAAAGAGGATTTCGCCGATTTGAAAGGCGGTTTTTCTCGCGTCGGGGTGCAGTGCGAAACCATGCAACTCCATCGATATAAGGCTCATTCGGACGATTATTTGGAGGCGATCGAGCAGATTACGACCGTCGAAACCATGAGTGAGGCGGCGGAAATCTTTTTGAAGAGGCGCGTTCTTCCGCGCGAAAATATTGCGGAGGACGACTACTTTTTGCTGAGAGTCAAACAGAGTTTATCCGATTTAAAAGATCGCTTTGCGTTTTTGGCGAAAAAGTATCGGGAGATGTGTTTCGATCGGGACGATCATATCGGACGATATCTTTCTTGTCGCCGACAGACGGAAGCGCTTTCCGCGCTTACGTTGGAATTTGACGCGGTGTACGCGCAATTAAAGCGCGAAGAGGGCAAACTCGATTTCAACGATCTGGAACATTTTGCGTTGAGCGTTTTGAAAAATGAAAAAATTCGCGCGGAGGTGCGCTCTCAATATCGTTACATATTTGCGGACGAGTATCAAGATACCAACGACGTGCAAGAAGAAATTCTCTCCGCCGTTTCGGACGGAAATCTTTTTATGGTCGGGGACGTCAAACAGTCTATTTACGGCTTTCGCGGCTGCAATCCGGAGATTTTTCGGAGAAAAACGGCGGAAATGGAGCGTTCCGACTCTGTTTTGCGGCTGAATTATAACTTCCGTTCTGCGGACGCGGTGGTAGGCGCGGTGAACGCGGTGTTCGATCACGTGATGACCGAAAAGACGTTCGGCGAAAGTTATCGTAACTATTCCCGTCTTATTTCGGGGGGAACGTATGGGGCGGAAACGGGCGAATGCGTCGTTCATTATCTAAAAAAAGAGCGAGTGGAAAAGAAAACTGCAGCACCCAAGGTCTACTCCGTGTTGGAGGCGTTGGAGGAGAAACGGGAACGAGAGGATTTTGCGGAGGGGAAACTCGTTGCGAAAATCATTCGTTCGCTTTTGGAAAAGGAATATTACGACGCGAAAGAGGGGAAAAGAAAGAAATATACGTACGGGGATATCGTCATTCTGACGCGCAGTAAATTGAGTTTTGCGGACGCGCTCGTGCGGCAATTAACCGAATTGGGGATTCCCGTTTCCGCAGAGGTGAAAACGGATATCACGCAGTATCCCGAAATCAAACGTTTGATTTCGTTGTTAAAACTTTTGGATTGCTTCGAGCAAGATCTCCCGTTGGCGTCGGTGTTGAAGAGCCGCGTGGGCGGACTTTCCAACGAGGACTTGGCGGAAATCGCCGCCGGCTATTCGGGGGACGGCTCGTTTGCGGACGCGTACCGTTATGCGTTGCAGAACGCTGCACCGCCGTTAAGGGAAAAGTTGGAAACGTTCGACGCGTCTTTTCGCCGTCTGCGCTTTTTATCCGGATTTTTGCCTGCCGGAGAACTTTTGGATAAGATCATCGCGGAGTACGCAATCGACTTGGAATTGCTTTCTCTGCCGATGGGCGAGCAGCGGTTAAAGCGCGTGGAGCGATTCTTGGAAGAGAGTCGACCGAACGGAAACGCTCTAACCGTACGTGCCTTTTTGGAACGGATCGAGGGGATTACCGAGGGATTTACGGTGTCCGAGGCGAGCGGCGGCGAAAACGTTCGGTTGATGAGTATTCACGCGTCGAAAGGGTTGGAATTTCCTGCCGTTATTCTTGCCGGAACGGATCGCCCGTTCAGTATGCGCGACGCGAGCGGTGCGGTTTTGATGGATCGTTCGCTCGGTTTTGCCGTAAAATGGTATGACGGAAAAAGCAAAACTTCGGGAGAAACGCCCTATCGGTACTTGATTCGCGAGCATATTAAGCGCGAGGCGATAAAAGAGGAAGCGCGCGTCTTTTATGTCGCGATGACGCGTGCGCAATACGCGCTCCATATCGTGACGGGAGGAGAACGTCGCATGGAGGATCCGGACGAATTCGAGGTGCTCAATGCGCGATCCTATAAGAATTTTTTATCCGCTTCTCTAAAAGAGGAGATTTATACCGTCGCGGAGTTAGACGAGGATTGGGAAGATCAAGAGATTCGCAAGGTTTTGGTAGGGAAGCCGCGCGAGGGGCTTACCGAACGCTTGCGCGATAATCTCTCGTTCGTATACCCCTATGCGGAGGAAACGTCCATGTCGGTGAAAAAATCGGTTACGGCGGCGTTAAAAGAGGACGAGGACGACGGCGGTTATCGTTTGCCTGCCGTGTTTGCGTCGGACGCGGCGGAAGTCGGCACGGTGGCGCACCGTTTCTTGGAACATTTCAATTTCGACAATCGTCTGAATCTTTTGACGGAATTAGATCGCATGATCGGCGAGGGAATTTTAGATCGCGATTCGGCGGCGCGGCTGGATTGCGCCGCGCTTGAAAAAATACTTGTGCACCCCGTGTTCGGGGAACTTTCGGACTATCGGCTTTATCGGGAAAAGCGGTTCGTGTACCGTTGTCCGGCGTATCTGTTGGAGCAGACCGAAAGCCGCGAGGGGATTCTTTTGCAAGGAGCGATCGACCTTTTGGCAGTCAAGGGAGAGCGCGCGATCATCGTCGATTACAAGTATTCGATTTCGGACGCGGAAGCATTGAAAGAACGTTATGCGAAACAACTCAATCTCTATCGGTACGCGGTGGAACATTCTCTTCCCGTCACGGTAGATCGGTTGATTTTAATTAGTCTGAAACGAGGCGAAGTGATAGAATTAGACGTAAATCGATTGGAATAGTCATAATTCGACGCGTAAAAAGCGGTATAACGATCATCGGAGGTCCGATTATGTTAAACCGCTTTTTTATTTTATTCCGTCAAACGATTAACGTTTTATCCGCAACGGCTGTGACGTTCGCGCTGTCCGGCGCGGCGTTGCTCGGCTTTTTTCTCGCGCTTGTACTGACGATCATTCGTCCGCGCGACGAAAAAGGGAATTTTTTGCTTTTTGCGATCGCGCTTGCGCTCGTCGAGGGAGTGTTCTCGCTTTGGCATACCGCGTTCGACGGCATTGTTTCCGCCCTTACGTTCCCCGTTTTGACGGTCGCCGTGAGTTGTCTTTTGCAACTCGTGTTGGAAGCGACGCGCAAGGCGCGCTTATCTGCGCGAACGAAACGCGAATACGGCAAGGTGGAAAAGGCGATCGATCGAGAACTCGATTCGGAAAAGAATCTCCCGAAAGAAGAGCCTCGCCCGATCCGTCCGCCCGTTCGCTATATCGACGAAGATTTTCCGTTACGGCGCATGGAAGAGTCCGTGCGAGGGAACGTTCCGAATAAAGAAAAAATTTGCTTGGAGCATGCTACGAGCGTGATCGAAAAACTTTCCTATTACGATTTAACGCCGTCCGACTTAAAGCAAGTGGACGAGTTGGAACAAGTAATCCGTCAAGCGGAGCGCGAGGGCGTTACGTCCGCGAACAGAGAGCGGATCAACGACGGATTGTCGGAGTTGTTAAAAATTATGTCAAAATACGCCGTCTAAAAATCCCATTCGGGAATGTATGCTTCGGAGGCGGCGTCGCGCTCTTGCATAAAGGCGTTTTCGATGCCCAATCGTTCGGCGGCGTCCAATACTTTGCGATATTCGCGCGCGGTGATTTTGCGCTGTAATTCGGGAAGACGTTCGATTGCGCCGAACGGCGTGTATTGCGCCATCAGTGACAGCATGCACCGATCCTTGACGGAGGAAAACCATTCGAGAATTTTGACGCTGTCGTCCGAATTGAGGGGAAGAATCAAATGTCGCACGACGACGCCGCGTTTCAGCAGACCGCTTTCAAAAAGGGCGGTCTTATTCAGCATATACAAGATTGCTTCCGAAGCCCGTTCAAAATAATCGCGCTTTCCGGTGTAGCGTTCGGAAACGCGCGGAGAATAGTATTTGAGATCGGGCAGATAAATATCCACAAAGTCGTTGACGCGTTCCAACGTTTCTATCCGTTCATAGCCGTGCGAATTCCACACGATCGGGATTTTAGGGCGGTAAATCGCCACTGCCTCTGCGATTTGGTCGGCGAAATGCGTCGGGTTAACCAGATTGATATTGTGCGCGCCGCGCGTTTCTAATATGCGGAAAATTTCCGAGAGTTCTTGCGGAGAAATTTCTTTGCCGCGCGTATTGCGGCTAACGTCGTAATTTTGGCAGAATACGCACATCAGCGAGCACCCCGTGAAAAAGACGCAACCCGATCCGTTTGTGCCGGAAATGACGGGTTCTTCAAAGGGATGCAGACTGTATTTTGCGATTTTCAGCCCTTTCGAACGGCAAACGCCGTTCTGTTTTTCGCGGTCGACGCCGCATTTGTTCGGGCATAAAAAACAGGGTGATTCCATATCGTTTCGCTCCGTATTATAAAAAAGAGGTCGAACGCGCCGCCATTCGTTTTTCGGTTAAAGGCGATTTTCGAAAAGCGACGTTTTAAAATTCGTTCGACGTGATTTTGTTCTCTCATTATATCCGTTTTTTTCTTGAAATGTCAACGGGTATAGGGGGATTGATTGACAATTATTTCAAAATCTTCTATAATAGATTGGGTATAATAGACAAGGTAAATACAGAGGTTTACGTTATGAAGAAGTTTTTTACGAGTGAAAGCGTTACGGAAGGGCATCCCGATAAAGTCTGCGATCAGATTTCGGACGCCGTTTTGGACGCAATTATAAAAGAAGATCCGACAGCGCGCGTTGCGTGCGAATGTTGCGCTTCTACCGATTATCTTTTGATTATGGGGGAGATCACGACGAACGCCAAGGTGGATTTCGAGCGGATTGCGCGTGATAAGATCAGAGAGATCGGTTACATTCAGCAGAATCTCGGTTTTTCTGCGGATTCTTGCAAAATCGACGTGCGCGTCAATCGTCAGAGCGCGGATATCGCGTTGGGCGTGGACTGTTCGTTGGAAACAAAAGAGGGCGGCGAAATGCAGTTGGGCGCAGGAGATCAAGGCATGATGTTCGGCTATGCTTCCAACGAAACGGCGGAATTGATGCCGCTTCCTATTTTACTTTCGCATAAGTTGTGCAAACGTCTTTCCGACGTGAGAAAGGACGGCACACTTCCCTATCTTCGTCCGGACGGCAAGGGACAAGTCACGGTGGAATATCGCGACGGAAAACCCGTACGGATCGACGCGGTTGTTCTGTCCGCGCAACATGCGGAATATATTACGACCGAGCAACTTCGTAAAGATTTGAAATCGTACGTGATCGAGCGCGTTCTCCCGAAAGAGTATCTCGACGAAAACACAAAATATTACATCAATCCGACCGGTCGATTCGAGATCGGCGGTCCTACGGGCGATTCGGGATTGACGGGACGCAAGATCATCGTGGATACGTACGGCGGAAAATGCAGCCACGGCGGCGGTTCGTTTTCGGGGAAAGATCCCACGAAAGTGGACAGAAGCAGCGCGTATATGGCGCGTTATATTTGTAAAAATCTCGTTGCGGCAGGGCTTGCGGACGAGTGTTCGATTGAAATTTCATACGCGATCGGAGTGGCAAAGCCGCTTTCCGTTTTCGTGGATACGTTCGGTACGGGAAAATTGTCCGACGAACGGCTTGCCGAAATCGTGCAAGAGGAGTTCGATCTTCGTCCGTATGCGATTATCGAAGCGTTGGGCTTGCGTCGTCCGATCTTTTCCAAAACGGCGGCATACGGACATTTCGGCAGAAGCGAATTTCCGTGGGAAAAGGTGGATCGCGCAGCCGATTTGAAACGTTATCTCGGATGAAGCGCCCGTTTCGGGCATTGTTTCGTCCCGATTGGCGATGTTTGGCTTGCGGGGACGAGGTGTTTGCCGAAGGACGTTATTTCTGTCCGCGTTGCGATAAGACGTTGCCGAAGAACGACGGCGCGATTTGCGATCATTGCGGCAGGGCGGTCGTCGTGGCGCAGAACTATTGTTACGATTGCAAGAATCAAATGACGGAGATAGATCGGGCGAGAAGTTGTTATTCGTACCGTCCGCCCGTCAGCGGCTTGATTCAAGCGTTTAAGTATAACGGAAAGAAATATCTCGCCGATGCGTTTGTCGACGATATGGCGCGGCTGTATTTTTCTCATTATTTGGCGGCGGATTATATCGTGTTCGTTCCGATGACGGAAGCGCGGCAAAAAGAGCGCGGCTTTAATCAAACGGAGTTGTTGGCACAATTGCTTTCCGAACGGATCGGCGTACCGGTTTTGTCGGACGCGTTGGTTAAAATTCGGGAAACGCCCAGACAAGCGAATCTTTCGGGAAAGGAGCGGTGGCAAAATCCGGAGGGCAGTTTTCGGGTGCATCGCAGAACGGAAGTAAAAGAAAAAACGATCTTGCTTGTGGACGACGTTTTGACGACGGGAGCGACGGCGGAAGCCGTTGCCCGTGCATTGAAAGGTGCGGAAGCGAAAAAAGTTTATTTGTTAACCGTTGCGTCGGTCAGTTCGCGACGGGAAGAATAAGGAGTGATAAAATGGGTTTAATCAATTACATTTTGGGTGGGGAAAACCGCAGGAACTTAAAGCGGCTCGACAAAATGGCGGACAAGGTTCTCTCCCTTGAAAGCAAGTACGCCGCAATGACGGACGAGCAATTAAAGAGCGTTACGCCGGCGTTGAAAGAGCGTTTAAGCAAGGGCGAAACATTGGACGATATTTTGTACGACGCGTTCGCCGCGGTCAGAGAAGCCGCATGGCGCGTGCTTAATATGCGTCACTATAAGGTGCAGGTCATGGGCGGCATCTGTCTTCATCAAGGGCGTGTAGCCGAAATGAAAACAGGGGAAGGAAAAACGCTCGTCGCCACTCTTCCCGCTTATTTGAACGCGCTTTCGGGAAACGGCGTTCATATCGTCACGGTCAACGATTATCTGGCATCGCGTGACGCGGAATGGATGGGTAAAATTTATAAGTTCATGGGGTTGACCGTCGGTTGCGTCGTTCCGGGTATGGAAGACGAAGAAAAGAAAGAAGCCTATCGTTGCGACGTATTGTACGGCACGAACAACGAACTCGGATTCGATTATTTGAGAGATAACTTAAAGAGCCGTCTCGATCAAATGGTACAGCGTCCGCTTTCGTTCGCGATCGTGGATGAGGTGGACTCCATTTTAATCGACGAAGCGAGAACGCCGTTGATTATTTCCGGAAAGGGCGGAGAGTCCTCCGAAAAGTACGTTTCCGCAAACCGTTTCGTTCGGACGTTGACCTTGGACGAGGATTTTACCATCGATATCAAGGAAAAATCCGTTCAAATTACCGAATCCGGTTCGGAAAAAGCGGAGAAGTTTTTCAATCTGCAAAATCTTGCGGATATCGAAAACGCCGATCTCAACCATCATATTCAGCAAGCGTTAAAGGCGAATTACATTTTCAAAAAGGATAACGATTATATCGTCAACGACGGCGAAATCATTATCGTAGACGAATTTGCCGGTCGTTTGATGATCGGCCGTCGGTATTCGGACGGCTTGCACCAAGCGATCGA
>CAYRPB010000041.1:0-12936 GCA_964426105.1 uncultured Clostridia bacterium
TTTCGCAGGTCGCGGCAGATTTTAAGTATTGTTCGTCAATGTTTTTAACGGTGAACACATGTTCGAGTGCGGAATTTTCTTCCGTGCGCGTGTCCGTTTCCTTGCAACCCGTATGGTTGCACTTCGCGGTTTCCGTTCCGTTTTTCGTACAAGTCGCATCATTGTTGGAAACGTAGTCGGTAAACTCATGTCCTAACGCCTTTCCGTATTCAAACGTTTCCGTTCCCCTTGCGCCGCAAGAACAAGAATAGTAATACGTAATCGCGGTTTCGCAGGTCGCGGCAGATTTTAAGTATTGTTCGTCAATGTTTTTAACGGTGAATACGTGCGGCAAAAGTTCTCCGTATTCAAACGTTTCCTCGCTTTTCGCACCGCAAGAACAAGACTTATAATACACGGCTTTTCGAGTGCAAGTCGCTTCCGACTTCAAAAACGCCGTACCGACCGTTTCCGCATACGTATGCGTATGCACGGGTTCTTGCGTGCACGCGGACAAGCCGAACGTGAAAACAATCATCGCCGCAACACTAAAAAGAATTGTTAAAAATCTCTTTTGCATAAAAATACCCTCCTAAAACAAAAAAATGTCGCCTACCAAACGATAAACGACACCTGCAAAGTGCCTCATCGCTTAGTTGCGACACTAACTCAAAAAATAACCCATAGTGAAAGGTTTATGTAAGCGCGAAAAGGTACACTTCACCGAAAGTATACTTTACACTATGAATTATTCAGTTAGGTCGCATTTTTATTCTAGCACTTTTTCGCGATTATTGCAACGCTTTTTGTACTTTTAGGCGAAAATCCTTATAAAATCCCTACCATTCAAAAACCGTCGGCAGTAATATAAGCCGCCTTGCAAACGACAAGCGAGCCATTATTTCCCGAACAAAATCGCTTTTAAACATAAACTTCCCCCGCAGAAACGTTCTGCAGGGGAAGCAGGGGGATCGCTACCCTATTATGATATTTCTCTGAATGATATCACTTAAATAATCTTATTTTTGAGCGTCGATTAACGCTTGTTTACGTTCTTTGAGAGCGTTCTCAGCCGCTTTGATATCGTCGCCGTGCGCTTCTTCAAATTTTTGGAACGCATTGGCTTTCGCCTCGTTCATCGCCTTTTGTAAATCCGCCGTACGCTCGGTCAGTACAGAAGTAATTTCCGCAGGAAGTTGCTTCTCGAATGCCGTCAACTGCTCTTCGATCGCTTTCATCGCGGAAACAACGGTATCCAACGCTCGCTCTGCGATTTCTTCGCTTGCGTCAAGCGCGTTTTCCGCCAACTCAAACGCCGTTTCTTTTGCTTTCAAAATGAGTTCGGCAGCGGCTTTTTCCGCACTGTTTTCCATTTGCGCGACGATGTTTTTCTGCTTTAATAATTCGGTTTTCGCATTCCGCACCTCTTGGAGCGCCTTTTGGTAAGCAGAATCCGCCGCAACAAACGTATTATAATGCGTTTCCTCTACCTTTTCAATCGCCTTGCGATAGTTCTCCAACAAGGAAGAATATCCGTTCTTCACGTCTTGATACGCGGAATCCATTCCTGAAATGATATTCTTAGTCGCCTCTTTTTCGGCAAACGTAAATTCGTATTCCTTTGCCGATTGATAAGCCGCACGAAGTTCTTCGGTCAACAGTTCCGCGCTTTCGATTCTTGCGAGTTTTAACGCGTTCAATAACTGCGCCTCGGTCATCGCGTTCACTTCTTCCTCGGTCAACGTGGGATCTGCCGCCATTACCGTTTTACGCAACGCGTCCAACTTCAACGCCTCGCCTCTTTCCAACGCAGCCGACACGCCCTTTTCCTCTAAAAACGCTTCCGTCTTGCTCTTTACGTTTTGATAAATCCGATCCGCCGCTTCCGCGTCGCCCGACACGCTGACGGTAACGCCGTTTTCGTCCGCCTTCACCTCTCCTTTCACGAGATACCCCGTATCGACCGCGATGCCGACCATCATTTTAACCGCTTCGTCCGCTGTTTTTCCGACAAACGCTTCGCCTGCGATAATCAAAGAACCGTCGTCGTTCAGTCCGGTAACGCTTAAAACCTTTTCGTTGCCGTCCAAAATAAATTCAACGCTCGGATTGATCTCTACAGTCATACGAGCCGCCGCGTCCGCCGTTTCGGAATTTCCGCCACAGCCGACAAACGCTCCGACGCCTGCCGTCATCGCAACGCTCAACACAAGCGCCGCCGCCTTATTCCATCTTTTCATAATTTGCCTCCTTTTGGGTATTTCTGCTTATTAAACAATCTCGTTCGTCGTTTTATTGAACGAATTCCAAAAATTTTCCAAAGAACCGTATTGCTTTTCCAACGAGCGCATTTTTTCCTCGTAATCGGATACGGAGATCGGCTCTCGCGCCGTCTCGTATACGGCTCGATTCTTTTCTCGCGCGAGTTCCGCCGAACGGTTCAGCATCGTCATCACCGAATCGACGTACTCTTTGACGGACGACGGGATTTTTTTAACGGAATCCACTACGCGTTCGATCTGTTCTTCCAACGCGTCGTCATCGCAAATTAAATTCGTCAAAAGACTTACGTCGAAGAAATCCCCCAACGTTTCGGCAATCCGTTCAACCGAATCCAAATCTTTACGCAGTTCGGCGAGATCGAGCGATTCGTACCAAACGGACAAAAGATCGAACGACAGACTGCTCAGCGCTTGCCCGTAAACCCGATCGTATAACGAGAGTTTTTCTTCCATGCGCGCCATCAATGCGGCGAACGCAGGCGTATATTCCTTTCCCGAATCGCACAACGACCAATAATCGCGAGAGAAAATGATCCCGGGGTTATCCTCGTGCCGCTTGATCGCGTCGTCCAGTTCCGCGATTTCCGCAAGAAGCGTTTTCTTTCCGCGCGCCGTTTGTTCGATATAATCGGTAATCTCCCCGATAAAGGAAAGAAACGCGCCGCGATAATTTTCTTTTACGTCTTCCTCGGCAACGTCGTTCGCGATCTCTTCCGTACGCGTTGTCGGGCGCGCAGCCATCTCGGCAACCGTTTCGGACGCGCTTCCGCTTCCGAATTCGGACAACTCCGTCGTGCGCGTCAATACGGGCGTCCATATTCCTTTTTTACAAAAATAGCCGACTAACGATTCCAGCAATAGGCGTTCCGTTTCTTCCGCATAAGCGTTCGTATCGCCGGCAACGGACAAGCGCACCGCGTTCGTACCGTCCTCTTTCACAAATCCCATAGAAAATGCGCGATCGGCAAGCAAAACGACCGCATCGCTAGCCGTCTTTCCGTTCAAAGAATCGGTAAAAGCGGAATCGGCAAGCAATAAATCGCCGTCCCGATTCAAAGCGGTAACGCCGACTACCCGATCGTCGCCGTCCGTCAAAATATATACGGACGGATTGATCTCCATCAAAACCACGCTTCCCGTTTTTACGACGGGCGCGTTTTTCCGAAACGCAAACGGCAAAATCACAGCTAGCAACACCGCGCACGCGGCGACGGCGGAAACGCACCGCACCCACGCGGCGCGATAAAAGGGAACTTCTTTCTTTTTCGGAACGTCCTCTTTTTTTACGGCAAATTCGGACGGCATGTTTTTCACGATGCGATCGAGTTCTCGATTCAGTTTACGTCGAAATCCGTTCATGTCGTCTCCTTTAAATAAGCCTTTAATTTCGCGAGCGAAGTTTTATACTTGCTCGTCACCGTTCCCAAGGGAAGTCCCGTTTTTTCGGCAATTTCCCGATGTTTATATCCCCACAACACGTGCAGAATCACAATCTCCCGTTCCGCGGAATCCAACGCCTTTTCCAACGCCTCAAACGCGCTACAATCGCTCCCCTCGGTTCGCAAGAGAACCTCTAATTCCTCGTCCTGCACGCTCTCTTCTCTTTGCTTTCTTTTCAAATCGTTAAGCGCGGTATTTTTCGCAATCTGCAAAAGCCACGCGCGCGCGTCCGTCCCCGGTCGGTACTGCGCGACGTTTTTCAACGCTTTATAATACGTTTCCTGCGTTGCGTCCTCCGTATGATGATACGCGCGATAATAGCCGTATAAAAAGGCAAACACGCCCTTTACGGTCTGTTCGTAAAAGAGAGAAAACGCCTCTCTTTCTCCGCGTTGCGTTCGGACCAAATATTCGTCCAGTTTCTTCCGATTCAACTTTCTCTCCTTACAAGGGAGCGTTTTTCGACTGTTCTTTGTCTATTAAACAAACGAACCCCTCTTTTTATTGAAATCTTTCCGATTTTTTATTATACCTTTTTATTCCGCTTCGGTCAATGATTTCAAACAAAAAAGTCCGCGAGCGAACCGCGGACCTTTCCGTTTGAAATACGTTTATTTTTGCAAATTCTTTTTAAGCATTTCCAATTGCTCATAAAGTTCTGCGGGAACGTGCGTCAATTCTCCGTAGAACCGTTCGATGCCGTCCGCTTCTTGCTTCCACATCGCGCAATCCACGTCGAGAAGTCCATCGATCGTTTCCGTCGTCACGCCGTCCAAACCCTCAACGTTGATGTCTTCCGCATACGGAACAAAGCCGATCGGCGTTTCCACCGCATCCACTTTTCCCTCGCACCGCGCGATGATCCATTCCAAAACGCGCAGGTTATCGCCGAATCCCGGCCAAATGAAATTTCCATCGTCGTCCGTGCGGAACCAGTTGACGTTGAAAATCAACGGTTTTTTCGTTATTTTCTCGCCCATTTCCAACCAATGCGCGAAATAGTCACCCATATTATACCCGACGAACGGGCGCATCGCCATCGGATCGCGACGAACCACGCCGACCTTGCCCGTTGCCGCGGCAGTCGTTTCGCTCGCCATTACAGAACCGACGAACACACCGTGGTTCCAATCGCGAGATTGATAAACCAACGGAGCGGTCTTGGCGCGTCTGCCGCCGAACACGATCGCGGACAGCGGAACACCCATAGGCGCTTCAAATTCGGAAGACAGACAGGGGCAATTCTTCGTAGGAGCGGTAAACCGACTGTTCGGGTGCGCGCCCTTGATCGACTTTCCTTCGGCGTCCGTCATGCCGGCATGCCAAGGATTGCCTTTCCAATCCACCGCGTTGACGGGCGGATTTTTATCCATTCCCTCCCACCAAACGGTGTTGTTGTCCAAATTATGCACCACGTTGGTAAAGATCGTGCCCTTTTTCGTGGAAAGCAATGCGTTGGGGTTGGACTTCATACTCGTCCCCGGCGCAACGCCGAAGAATCCGTTTTCGGGATTCAACGCCCAAAGACTGCCGTCCTCTCCGACGCGAATCCAAGCGATATCGTCCCCAACGCACCAAACCTTATACCCCTTTTCGCGATACAGTTCAGGCGGAATCAACATTGCAAGATTAGTCTTGCCGCACGCAGACGGGAACGCCGCCGCGATATATTTCACTTCTCCTTGCGGATTTTCGATTCCCAAAATCAACATATGCTCCGCCATCCACCCCTCGTTTTTACCGAGGAAAGACGCAATGCGCAAAGCAAAGCACTTTTTACCCAAAAGAACGTTTCCGCCGTATCCGGAATTGATAGACATAATGGCGTTATCTTCGGGGAAGTGGCAAATATAACGCTTACTTTCGTCGATATCCGCTTTTGCATGTAAGCCCTTGACGAAATCGCCGTCACCCAACACGTCCAAAACCGCCTGTCCGACGCGCGTCATGATCGCCATATTCAACACTACGTAAATAGAATCGGTCAATTCGATCCCGATCTTGGAAAAGGGCGAACCGACAGGGCCCATCGAATAGGGAATCACATACATGGTTCTTCCTTTCATCGCGCCGCGATAAAGCGCGTTCAACATTGCATACGCCTCGTCCGTATCCATCCAATTGTTGATCGGAGCGGAAGAATCTCTGTTCTTCGTACAGATGAACGTACGGTCCTCTACGCGCGCAACGTCATTCACCGCCGTACGATGCAGATAGCAACCGGGGAGAAGTTCCTCGTTCAACTTGATGAGTTCTCCCGTGGAAACAGCCTCTGCCCGCAACGTTTCCAGCTGCGCTTCACTCCCGTCGATCCAAACGACCGTATCCGGCGAGCAAAGTTCTCTGCTTTCTTCTACGAAAGCAAGTACCTTTTTGTTCTTCGTCATAAAACCGTTCTCCTTTCTATCGCTTCTTTTCGGGCTATCCCGAAAAGGATCGTTATTTTTTAATTTCAGTCCGTTTCGACTTTTTCACAAAGCCGATAACATATCGCCGATCGCATTCTTTTATGGATGATCGCGTCACCGTTTTCCCAATCGGTACCCCCTCTTCCATGCCGAACATTTGTAATTTTTTCGCGCTTGCCTACCGATTTATACAAACGACAACATTCTCTTGAACGCCATTATTCTGCCAATCCAGCGAATCGATAAAATCTCTTTCGCAAGCCATGTACGACTTACCACGTCCGATCTTGTAACAACAACGTTCTCTTTTTAATATAGTTGTGTCGAGATTCTATCGAACCGTTCTTTCGTAAACCATTTACGACTTACTCCGTCCAACCACGTAACGGCAATAACGTCCTCTTGAACGAGATCGCGTCACGATTCTATCGAATCGTACGTCCCTATTCGACGACTTCAAAAACGCATTTTTTATTCTGCGATTTCCTTTTTAAAGGTATATTTTCTTATCGCATTATAAAAAAATTCATCTTCCGCCTCAGTATAAAGTTTAACAGTTTTTCCGTCAAATGTCAATCGTTTTTCCGACGAAAGATTGTCTTTCGCTTTTCCTATTTTATGAAACGGAAAACCGTTTTGTTCTTGCGAAATCGGCAAAATTCGCGCTGTTCGATAAAAATGCGGCATATTTTACAAAAAAATCCGTTATATAATACAAATGAGCAAACTTGCTTGCAAGGGTTTGCGAACGCCGCATTTCAACGCACGGCTGTTATTTGCGATAGCGGCGAAACGAATTTACAAGTCGTCAAACGTTTTAACAGAAAAAGAGGTTCTCACCATGGCGTTTTATAAAAAAATTCTCGTATTAAAACAAGCCGCCGCAGGATTTTCCACGGACGGCAAAAACGTATCGGGTATCGCACGGATCGAAGCAAACGACAGAGAAGCAACGCTGTATCTGACATTGCTCAACCTCGCTTCCGCAGCGGAGGGCGATTACGGGGCGTACGTTGTCAACCGCACGAACGCGCTTTATTCCTTTGATTTAGGGAAAAATCCGATCAGCGTTTCGGCAGACTTCCCGTCCTTTCCCGATTTGAAAGGCGGCTTCGCCTGTGCGATCGCACATCGCAAAAAAGACGGACCGACAATCGTCGCTTATCACGCGACGACAGATTTTCCGTTTTCCCCCGATCGCGTAAAGAAAGAAATCGCAACGACATTTTTCGATCCCGTTCAAACAGAAAAGGCGCAGACGGAAACACCGCCCGAACCGCAGGCGCCGACAGAACCACCCTATCAAGACGAAACCGTAGCGACCGAAAATTATTATCAAAAGGAGGACGTCGACCAAACAAGGCTGACGCTGATCGAGTATGAACCGAATTTACATAGCAAGACTGTCGGGAAGACTCCGCCGTGCGCGCATGCGCAGAAACGCCAAGAAACGGAAGCGCAATCTGACAATAATGAAACGAACGTTGTCCATAGCGAAACGCCCCGCGTCGGGCACGGATACTACAAAAGCGTACAAAACGAGTTGGACGCTCTCTTCGCAAAATACCCTGCCGAAGAATTGCTGGAACGAAGTGTCGAAGGAAGCCGATTCGTCAAGGTAACCTATGCGGAAAACCGTTACTATACGGTCGGGTTGATCCGACTGGACGGAAAGCCTCGTTATATCTGCTACGGCGTTCCCGGAAAGTATTCCCGTCATCCCCCAAAGGAACTTGCCGGCTATTGCAGTTTTCTTCCCCTCTCGCTTTTCGATCTGAAAGGCGACGGTTATTGGATGCTTTATCAAGACGCCGACACCGGCGACGCCGTTCAAATGAACTATGTGGAATAAGGTTTTCCGAAAAACTCCGAACGAAATATTGAAATTTTCAAAAAAATCCGCAAAACGCTTTTCGTTTTTTTCGCAAGTTGATATAATATAAACGAGAAAACTTGCTTGCAAGAGTTTTCGAGCGCCGTATTTCAACGAGAAGCGGCGGTTTGCATCCGAAAACCAAGGCAACGTCGGTCGCCGCAAAACTTGTTTTACTCGCTTTTCGTCCTAATATAAGCAAATAAAAACGCTTGCAAAGTTTTTATTTGCGGCTCGAATCAATAAAAAATAAAACACAAAGGAATGAATATGAAAGAAAGTACACAGAAAATTTTTGAAACACTCTTCGAACGTTATCCGCAATTGAACGTTTGCAAAAAAGAAATCGCCGCGGCGGCAGAGCTGATCATCGATGGCTTTCAAAAAGGCAAAAAACTGTTGGTATGCGGCAACGGCGGAAGCGCAGCCGATTCGGAGCATATCGTAGGGGAACTCGTCAAGAGTTTTCGCAAAAAACGCGCGCTTTCCACGGCGTTTTCGGAAGAATTATGCCGATACGGCGAACGCGGTGCAGAACTTGCGGAAACGTTAGAGGGCGGCTTACCCGCAATCACGCTGACGGGGCACGTCGCGTTTTCCACGGCGTTTGCAAACGACCGTAATCCCCAAATGGCATTTGCGCAGCAGACTTCCGTTTACGGAACGGAGGGCGACGTTCTTATTGCGATCTCCACGTCCGGCAATTCCGTAAATTGCTTATACGCGACGCTTGCGGCAAAAGCAAAGGGCTTAAACGTCATTCTTCTCAGCGGCGGAAACGGCGGAAAAATCAAGTCCTACGCAGACGTTTCGGTTATTGTACCGGAAACCGAAACCTACCGTATTCAAGAATTGCATCTCCCCGTTTATCACGCGCTCTGCGCAATGACGGAAGAAGAATTATTCGACTGACCGTTAACGAACGCTTTCAAGGGCGAAAAAGACGACAAAAACGCCGTTCTCAAAAGGGCGTTTTTGACAACAAAAAGAGGATAACGGAAATTTTGTAATTCTTCTTACTCTAAAAGTCCTATCCCCATGAATTTTTACTACCCCCGCAAATAAATCTCCTTATAATCGAAAACGAGTTCGGAAAAAAACGAACTCGTTTTCGATTATATTTGAATTTCGGAAAGTAACGCGCTTTCTTCGTCACATCAAAAGAAGTCCTTCCGTCCCCTCGACCACCTTAAACAATTCAACTTGCTTTCCGCTGTTTGCGTCGATATAAACGTAATAGGTCGCGCCGTCGTATTCACCCGAAAATTCATACGCCAGCACCTCCGCCGAATTGCCGACGGGGATCAACGCAAGGCGCGCGGTAATAATGCCGATTTCTTGATTTACTCGCGTCGCTGCTTCTTCCGCCGTCAACGCAGGCGAGGAAATCGCTCGCTCGGTATGGTTCAAATAGTACGCGCTCGCTTCCATGCCGGACACCAAACCGCGCGTTTCGCAAACCTTGACTTTTACGAGATCGGAATACACGATCACACCGTTTTCTTCATATGCGAAGTTGATTGTCGCGACCGTTCCGCTTTCGTTCGCCCAAACGGGGCGCATATCCGAAAGCCCGACCGTTTTAAGAAACGCCGATGCAATTTCGACGCAAGAATCCACGTCGAAATTCGTCGCTTCGCAATTTTGATTGGAATCGAACATGACGAGTTTTCCGCCCTTTTTGGAAATTTGCCCGTAAAGAACGCCGCCGTCCGCCGTTCTCGCCTCGACGTTATAGACGGAGAATTGCCCCGTCGTTTCCCCGACGATTGCCGCGCCGTCAACGCGATAAGCCGCAAAATACTTGTTAAACAGATCGAGAGCAACGGTTTCGTTCACCGTTTCCCCCGTCAGGCCCTTAGGCTCGCGGTCGTTCAATCCGTCCGAAAACGGACCGTCGTAAATCAATTCGGGAAAATGAACGGACAGATTTTCAAGTTCCGTAAAACCGTCGTATACGAGATTCCCCTCGCCTGCGTCGCGCAACGAATTAAAATCGAAATCTTCACTCATTTGATCGCTCATATTCTTCAATCCGTTCTTTAAGGAAACAAGCGACTGATACAACAAACGAAGAGAATCCTTTTCCTCTGCGGTAAGCGTTCCGCCGTCGACAAGTTTTTCGTTCAGATATTTGGCATAATCCCCGATCTGATTGATTAACTTCGTCGTAAAATGCTTGGTTTCATCTTGCAACGGAAGCCGTTGCAAATCGTTTTCCGCAAGTTCGCTGTCGATCGCGAGATCGACTAAATACTTCTGCCGCGCCTCGGAAGAACCGCTCGCCAAAACCTTGGAAAGTCCGTTTTCCATATTATCGACGTAACTCACCGTATCGTAAAACGAACGGCGATAGACATTCTGCATCGTGACGTCGTTTTCGGTCGGCACGAAGAAAGTCATTGCCAAAACAGTCGTTACGACTAGCAAAGACGCGCCTAAGGAAATAACCGCGGCAAGCCAGCCGCCATACCCCTTTTTAGAATCGCGTTTTTGCTGTTTATAGCGATTCCGCTCCTTTTGTCGCGCCTCGCGCGCCATTCTCTTTTCCTTTTTCTTTTGGAGCGCAAGTTCCTTTTTCTCTCGCGCAACGCGCGCCTTTAACGCACGCCTTTCACGCTTTAAGCGAATTTTTTCCGCCTTTGCCTGTGTTAAACGCTTTTCCCGTTGTGCCTTCGTTTCGTTTTTCAACGCCTCGCGCCGTTCCTTGCGTTCCAACTTTTTTAACGCGACCTTTTCGCGATATTCCTGCTTTTTACGGTTTTTTTCACGTTTTCTCGCTTCGCGCGCCCGTTCACGCTCCGCCCTCTTTTCTTCTCTGATCTTTGCGAGCGCAACGCGTTTCTCCGCGCGAATCCGCTCCTTTTCCGTCTTTTTCTCCAAACGCGCCTGCTTTTTATTAACGGCCTTTTCCGTCGCCTTTTGCGTCTTCTTGACGGGCGCGGTTTTCTTTGCCGAACGTTTTTTCGGCATAGCCTTTTCGGCAGAAGCCCGTTTCACGACATTCTCCGTCTTTTCTACGGCTTGATTCTTTTCTTCCATTCTTCCCTCCTTAAATCGCAAAAACATGTTTTCCGATGGTCACGACCGTCTGCCTGGAAAAAATCCAAGTGCTCGTCGCAACGTCCGGATTGTAGTAATATAAAGCGCCGTAGCTGGGATCCCAACCGTTCATCGCATCTTGCGCGGCACGCTTCGCCGTTGCGTTCGGCGTCAGATTAAACTGCCCGTCTTGCACGCACGTAAATGCATACGGCTGATAAATAACGCCCGAAATACTGTTCGGGAACGACGCGCTTTTGACTCGATTCAACACCACCGCGCCGACTGCCACTTGCCCCGTGTAACTTTCCCCCCGCGCTTCCGCGTAAATGAGCCGCGCAAGCAGATTGATATCCGCACTCGCGTACATCCCGTCCGACGACGAATCGGACATTCCCAACGCTTTCAGCGTTTTCTTCCCGACGATTCCGTCCACAGACAAGCCGTTTTTGCGCTGAAAATATTTTACCGCTTCTTTGGTCTGCTTGCCGAAAATACCGTCCACGGAACCAGTATAATATCCCCAATTTTTGAGTTTTTTCTGTACCGTTTTAACGTCGTCCCCCGCGCTACCCTGTTTTAGGACAAGCGTCTGCACGGCGGAAGTTTCCTGTTTGGCATAGGTCGTTATCCCTGCCGATATGCAAACGCCGATGGACGCAACCACCAAAACGATTGTCATGATTTGCAAAAACTTTTTCATTTTTCCTCCTTGTAAAACGAGCGTCACCGATTTCCGAATCGTTCGACGATCTCTAAAAGTTTGCTTTTATAGATATAATTTCCGCTCCCCTCGCCCACAAAGCAAAGGGGCGGATATACCACACACCACCAATTATCCCCCGTTCCGCTACCGAGTTCCAAAATCAAAGCGTCGTACACGCCCGCTTCCAGCGTAAGATCTCCGTAAACGCGCGTCGGAAACGCTTCGCTGCGCACGTCCGCATGCGCGCCGTAAGAAAACCCGTTTGCCGAAAGCACGGCTTCCGCCGTATCCTCGATTCCGTCAAGAAGCGTTCGGAGCACGCCGACCGCCTTTTCCTTGGTATCGCACTCCGCGATATACGGGGTTAAATAATCAACCACCGCCGTCTTTACGCGATACTTAACCGCTTGATCGACTTCCGCATTGGAATTTGCGCGAATATGGATTCTGAGATATTCGGGAGCAGTCCCTTGTCCGCCGAATCCCGCGATGATCAAAATTATTATGGTTAACAAAGCAAAACTTATGCAAACTTTTTTCATTTTTCAGCCTCCGTCGCAAAGATGATTGCCGTTTATGAAACAATTTATACGTTAATTCTTTTTCCGACCGTTTCTTTACCGCAATTTAAGAAGACTTAATCGTTTATTTTCGTTGCGGAAGTGATAATTACTTTCTTCAACGAACTCGGTATATACTCGCTATTATAACCATAAGAGTTTGCTCCGAATATATAACCGAAATGGGTATTTTTTGTTCCGTCTTTACTTTCGCCTATAAACGGCAACGTTATTTCTCTTAAATTACTGTAACGAGAGAACGCGACTCCGCTTTTTGCAACGATAAGACGGAGTATCTGAAAAATAATAAAAATATTCTTGCAATTCAGTCGAAAAAGTAATCAACTAAAAATGTCAAATCAATTTTTATCCGTTAAAATCAAGGGGCGTTTTTCTGTTTTAAAGAAATAACGATACTTTATCTATCTTTTAATCCGAAACAACTTTTAATCAATAATAAAAGCCCTTAAAAGCCTATATCCTGTGTAAAAAACATTTGTTTTTAACACTTTTTAAACTTTTAAGGGTTTTTATTTAAAAATAAAACACACTCCCGTTTTCCCTAAACTTTTAGGTTTCGGAAGTGTGTATGTTTGTGAAGCGAGGACAAAAAAGATATTTTTGCGTTTTTTCGTTTGGAGTTGAA
>CAYRPB010000042.1:0-1883 GCA_964426105.1 uncultured Clostridia bacterium
AAATCGCGACTATCCGTAACATTGATATAATAATAAGACGCGTTTCCGGGAATACTGACTTCCGCCGTATCGCCCGTAAAATCGCCGTCCACGGGCAACCAAACCGTTTTTTCATTCAGGACCTCGGCAGTCGTATAATACCCCGTCACTGCCGTAATCTCAATACCGTTTGGCTTTTTCACCTTTACAAACTGTTTTTCCGCCGTAGGCTGTTCGACGATCTGCACAGAGGCAGCCGTTCCCAAACAAATATGATCGGCAAAGGCATAAAGTTCCGGAACTTGAAGTCCTCCGATATCGTGCCCGTGTAAAAAACCGTATTTTAACAGCATCTGACTGTACGTCGTTTTCTTATCGCTCTCGGTCGTAGCAAGAACGGAGAAAAACTGATCGACGTTCCCGTTCAAATAGAAAAACGGCGTGAGATTGTCCGCTAAAATTCGGTTATCGTCCCACAATTCAGCCTTGCGACCTTGCATGATTCCCGAAAAAATCGTATCGCCGACCTGCTGATCGAGCGAGCCGTACACGGGCGCGGCAAAACAAAACCGATCGTCGTAAGCCACCGTCTGACACGTAAGAAAAGAACCGTAAGAAATTCCCGTAATGCCGATCCGATTTCCGTCCACCTCGTCAAAACTTCTGAGAAAGGAATTACAAACGATAACCGAAGCGATCGCATGATACGCCCACTGCTCTTCAATCGACTTTTGCCAATCGGCAAATCCCGTATTGGCAGGACCGTGTGTGCGAATACTCGCCGTATGATCGTTATTGTTCATCAATGAATTTTCGGTTGGCATATTGCCGTCCGTATCCATAGCAATTGCGGCATAACCGCGTTTTACCCAAAAAGATACCCACTGAAAGAACGCCGTTCCGCCTCCGCCATGCACCAAAACGATCCCCGGAACGGGATTTTTCGCCGACGCACCGTCCGGAATCCCGACAAACGCAAACACTTTCGTTTCCGAAACCGAATCGATAAAATACCCCTTGACGTTCAGCGCGTCACGATCGAGCGCATCGTAACGCTCCGTCTGCGGCGTATCCCATAGCGACGCAGGAAATTGCACCTCGCCGTCCGTATATAACTGACCGTCCGTCTTCATTGCCGTTTTCTTCGGAAACAACGATTCATTCACCGTCGCTTCTCCTCCGCACGCCGCAAACGAAAAAATAAAAATAACGGCGAGCACCAACGTTAAAATTTTTTTCATCGATTCCCCTTAATATCCGTACGAATAACTCAGCCTACCGATCGGAGCGGAATCGCCCGTTACGTAATAGTCCATGATATCATCCGAATGCGTTACGTTATCCGCAACCTTAAATTCAATCGAGAGATCGGAAGAAGATTTCCCGATCAGCGAAAGCGGCAACGCAATCGCCAACGTATTTCCCGAAACGCGAAGTTCCGCTTCCCCGACGGAAATCCATTCGCCGTCGCGATACCGTTCCACGCTTGCCTTCCCATCCCGATAAGAGCGGTTAACGCGATAGCGATACCCTGCGAACGTATTTTCCGTCTTTCCGTCGCCGATGAAAAGATTCATCCAATTTTCGTCCGTACCGTTATAAGGCGTTACGTCTTCTTTGGTCTGAATACAGAAATAAAGTTTTTCACCGTCGTGCGCGACGCGGATATCCGTGATATCGTTGCGATTACTGTTATCCGTATAAACGCCCTTATTCGCCGCGTCTGCGTAATTTCTCTCCAACGCGTCGCCGGAAAAGTCTTTATAATGCGAAACGACACCGTCGAACTGCGCCGCAAGATCGTCCGCATAAAAATCAATTTTCGTTGCGGGATATTCGTATTTTACCGAATCGGTCAACTTAAACTTGCGGATATTTTGACACAATTGTAAATAATAATTGTC
>CAYRPB010000042.1:1983-11148 GCA_964426105.1 uncultured Clostridia bacterium
TGCTGAGCGACCGGAACGGCGATATATCCGTTATGAATCTCTTGCGGATAATCCCAACTCATCCAAGGCATGGAATTTTCATTGTACATACCGTTCGGCCACTCCGATTCCTTTACCTCGAAATACCGTTGCAAGGTAGGCGAAATAAAGTCCTTAGAATTGTTGAAACGCGTTTGATCGGAAGCCATATTGTTGTTTTCGGTAATTCCGACAAGCAACGGTCTGCCGTTTGGCGCGAACCAAAGATCATCCCACTTACCGCTTTCGTAGTAGTTTCGATAAATGTTATTCGCCGTCGTACCCGAATCCGTATTCGTATAGAAACAAACAGATGGCACGGCAAATCCTTGCGACTTCATCTCTTTAAGAATCGTCAAAAGCGTTTCTCCCACCTCTACGTAATCATACGTATTGGTTGCGTCGATACATAAAAAGTCTATGCCTGCCATAGTCAGCAATTCGATATGACGCGTCAAGATCCACGGATCTCTCATATTGTAATAGCCGTAAAGAGGCTCGCCCCAATAATAGAATTGTCCGACGTCCGATCGATCGTTCAACTTTGCCTGTCCCGTTTCGCCGGAATCCAAAAGTTTTTGAACGTCTTGAATGCTCTTTTGCAACGCAGGGTGCTGTCCTTCCCAAAGAGAATACCAAATCCCGACGTATTTTTCTCCCGTTTTACGCGCGCCGCCCGGTTGAATTTTACGTCCTAAGGCGTCCGTCCCTGCAAGATTTAAAAAAGTATATTCTTGCGGCGTAAGCGAGCGATCGTCCTTCGCTCTGCCGCACCCTCCGAAAGCAGTCATTATCAATATCCCTGCCAAAACAATTCCCAAAAAGCGAAGATAAAATCTTCTTTTCATGCGTAAATCTCCTCAAAAAAGTCATTTCCGACAAGCGTCTTTAAGATAACCTGCGCATACGTTCTCACACCGAAATCGTTAGGATGATTAATGTTGTTCGCGAGCCAATCGCGCGTACGCTTTCCCATATCTTCAAACGCGGTAAAAATCGTATTGACAGGTGCTACCGCAACAGAATCGCGTGCAGAAGCAATGATATTCAACTCGTTTTCAAAAACTTTCTGATTTCCTACCCAAGTAGACTGCGTATTCGGATTCATAGGAGAAACCAGTAAAACCGTTCCGCTCGGATTTGCTTCAAGATAACGTGCAACCATTTCCTCTGTCATATCGAAATAATTGTCCGTACTCGTAAATGAATCGTTCATGCCGAATGCCAACACGAGCAAATCGATCGTCTCGGCAGACGGCAAAACGTCTTGATTGAAATTTGCTAAGCCGTTACTGACCTGCCAGCCGCCGACCGCCTTGTTCAAAACGGTGATTTCCGCATCATACGCCTTTTCCAGCCAAGCGGCAACCAAATTCGGCCAAGACGGAAGATAGGGATTGATATTGCCTCCGTAAGTCGTTCCGCTCGCATTGCAACCTACGGTAATAGAATCGCCGTAATACATAATCGTCCCCGTTTTTTCGTTCTTAACGCGATTCAAAAAATTCTCCGTGCAATCGGTCTGTCCTTTTGGCATGAATGCCGTCCATAATTCGTCCGTACGATACGAAACGCAAAGGTGATTTTTCGTGAGAGACGTTCCTTCTCCGTAATAAAGATACCGATTTTCGTCAAAATCGAATTCACAACGGGAAGCGTTGACGCCGATGGAAATAGAGCCGGGATTCACGAGAAAATAATCGTCTACGTCGAAATACGGCAACTGCCCGTCGGCAACGCGCGTAATCGTTTTTCCTTCAATCGTATAATCCCGTCCCTCGACATAAGTAACGCCAAGGCGATAATCGCGCACCGTAACAGAACCGCTCGGCTCGTATAACAAATTCGCGCTGCTTTCTTCTCCGACGAACACAACCGTTTCGTCGTAAACCTCTCTCGTGTACCAAATCGGTTGCAACCACGCGTCTAAAGCGGTTTCGTTATAGGTCGAAAGCGTCTTCCATTCCTTTTCCGCGGCGAGTTGCAACTGTTTCGGCTGTTCCGCTTCGGGCGTTTTCTCACACCCGACAACCGAAACTAACAGTAACATACTGAAAAACACACCCAAAATTCTTCTTATCGTTCTCATCTTAAACCTCTGCAATAATATGATACGTACCGCCGCCCACTTGCTTCCCGCGAGCAAACGCTTGTCCGTCTAAGATTCCGTCGAAATCCAATCTTGCAACTGCCGTCGGCGGAACGGTCAACTTCAATTCAACCCGACCGTCTTTTTTCTTCCATGCCGAAGCAACTTTTCCGCGTACCGTGTCAATCGCGGCGGAAACTTCTGTCAATTCGTTATTCCACTGCGGACGAATGGTCAATTTATCGCAAGCGTAAGCGTCGCGATCTACTGAAATTCCCGCAAGATAGTGATAGAAAACGCCGTCGAAACTTCCGAACATGGGGTGATCGAAGGAATGCATTTCCAACTGCATGGTCTTTTCCCACCGTTCCCAAATCGTGGTCGCACCGTTTGCCAACATAAAGCCCCATCCGGGATACGTCGGATTTTTAAGCACATCGATCAAAAGTTGAGATTCTCCGGCATCGCCCATCGCGTAAAAGAAATGACGATACCCTTGATTGCCAGAGGTGTTATGATAACCGCGCGCCACAACATCCTCTTTTATCCTCTCTACCAACCGTTCTCGCGCGTCGCTCGGCGCAAAGCCGATACTGAGTGCGATTGCGTTCGCGGTCTGCGAGCCGTTTTCGTAACATACGGTTTTCTCGTCAAACCAACGACGATTGATTGCCGCCGAACTCTCCTCACGCATACGGGAATACTTTGCCGCATCCTCGGTTTTTCCCAGAATTTCCGCAATTTCCGCAAGCACCCCCAACTGCCAACACAGATACGCCGATGAAACGTACGTTCCCGAAACGCGCGTATCCAAATAACATTCGGGCACAACCCAATCGCCGTAATACGAAAGTTCCAAAAGATAGTCTTTCGCGCAAGACAATAAATAATTTATCCACGCAACGTAACTATCGTAATACTCTTCCAACACCCGACGGTCGCCGTAATAACGGTACGCCATTCTGCCGAACAGCAAATAACTCGCACAGATGGGATCCGCCGGGCGATTTCCACCCAAGAACGGCGCGGTATCCGCAATTGCGCCGTCCGAATCCTGCGTATCTTGAATATCTTGCAAGATTTTCGGAATCATACGCGTTAAATCAAAATTGTTGATATTTTGAAAAATACGCGAAGACAGATCGTTCAACCAACCAAGCCGCTCGTCCCGTTGCGGACAATCCGTCATGATCGAATGAAGATTGTTCCGTTCGGTCATCAAAACGTTTTCGTGCAGACGATTCAGCGTTGCGTCCGAACACGTAAAAAATCCCGTCTGACGTACGTCGTTATGTACGTGCTTTGCAATAACGGAAAGGATTTCCGCTTCGCCCTCAACAGTCAATTGCACGTATTGAAAGCCGTGATACGTAAAACGCGGCTCAAAAACTTCTACTCCGTTTCCGGAGAGAATCACCTCATCGCGCGCCGTTGCCGTACGAAGGTTTAATTGATTAACAGAACCGTCCTCGTTTAATCCCTCTGCAAAACGCAACACGATCTTCGTTCCGCGCGTACCCTTCGCCTTTAATTCCGCCCACCCGGCGAAATTCTGTCCGAAATCATACACGGTATCATGCCCGACGCGCCAAGAAGAAACGGGCTTAAATTCCCTCGTAATACGAATGGGATCGGTTTGATCGGCACGCTTTACGCCACGCTCCGCCAACTGATAAAAGGAAAACATCCAACCGTTATCCCAATCGGTACGAAAATCTGCTTTCGTATAATCGCCGACTTCTTCCGCAATGACATGATCGTGCGTTTCTCCGCCGAACACGTTGTTTCTCGCAATGAAACGGCTGCCGCCGACGCGCCATATACCGTCCAAACAAGAATGATCGTCATAACGCGTTCCGTCCGCATATTCCGCGAACATTTGCAACAACAACGCTTTTTTGCCGTACCAACCGTAGCCGAGTTCGATTGCAATCACGTTCTCCCCCGAACAAAGGTAAGGTGTAACGTCGTACGTCTTGTAATAAAGACTCTTGGTATAGTCGGAATTAGAGGGTGCGAGAAATTCGTCCCCCACCTTTTTTCCGTTTAAATACAACACGTGATATCCCAATCCCAACAGATAAACTCTGCCGCGCGTGATCGGCTTGTTTTCCAACGTAAAATTTTTCCGAACCACGGTAACGGTATCCGTAAAGATCGCGTTTGTTCCCGTCCAACGCCCCGTCCAATCTTCCTCTTTTAAAAGCGCGGTTTCAAACGTACCGCTTATTTTCGTCGAATTTTTCTCGGAAAACGCCTCAACCGTCACAAGACATGCTTCGGAACTGTTTAATTTCCGTCCCGCGTACTCGACGTTAACGTTATTTCCGGACGGAATGATCCCCGAATCCCATAACGTTTCTTCTCCGGAAGTAACGACGATATGATACGCCGTCTGTAATTCGTCCGTCTGTTCGGTAAAATTCCACGTAAACCGCGGACGATCGGTATCAATTCCGATCGGATTCTCTCGATATTCTGTTTTTAATTCTTTTATTATAAACATAAACTATTCTTTTACTGCTCCTAATTTTACTCCGCCGATCATCTGCTTCTGAAACACGAAAAAGAGGATTGCCGGCAAGATCGTCATACAGGTCGCCATTGCCATTTTCACGTTTGTGAGAAGGCTGGCGTCGCCGCTCGATCCGAAATGATAATAAAATGCCACCGCCATCGTGCGCTTCGCGTCTGTCTTTAAGTAAATCAACGGGCCTTGGAAATCATTCCATTTCGCGATCGCAACGCCGATTCCGATATACACGCATACGTTCATGCACAACGGCAGTACGATACGGGAAAAGATCATAAATTGATTCGCCCCGTCTATTTTCGCCGCCTCGTCCATTTCTTTCGGAATCGCGCGCATAAACTGAATGATCAGAAAAATTTGCATTCCGCTACCGCCGAAAAACGCACCGATATATTGCGACGCAAGTTTGTCGTCCAACCCCAAGCGAATAAACAGTTGATACTGCGGTACTTGCAAAACAGAACTCGGAATCATAGAGGTCGCCAAAATCAACGAAAACATAAAACCCGATCCCTTAAATTTACAACGTGCCAACGGAAACGCCACCAAGCAACTCGTCAGCGGAACAAGCACCGCATTGATCGCAACGACAATGAATGAATTGAGAAAATACCCCGCATATTCGCCGAACACGGCGTAATTCTCAAACGTCACTTTCGTCGGGAAAAAGAGTATAACCGGCGAATTAATATCCACGATTCCCATCAAACTCTTTAACAACATAAAGGCGTACGGAAACAACAGGACGCACAAAAGCAAGGCGAATACGAGGTATTTTGTCACACATTCCGCGACGTAGCGATTGCGTTTAAAATGAGATTGTATTTTTGTCCGCATATCACTTATCTCCGTAAAAAACCCATTTGCTGGTCTTGAACATCACGCCCGTCAACAGCGCGATTACCAAAAATAAAATCCACGCCATTGCACAAGCAAGCCCGTATTCGTGCACGTCCCCAGCAAACGCGGTCACGTAAATGCGAATGGATATAAAATAAGTCGCATCGTTCGTTCCGCGCCCGAGATAGGCATACGAATCAAAGGTCTGCAAGCAAGCAATCAACGAACAGATCAAGTTGTAGAAAATAATCGGGCTGGACATCGGCAACGTAATGCGAAACAACTTGGTAAAATAACGCGCGCCGTCAATATCCGCCGCCTCGTAGAGCGTTTTCGGTACATTTTCGAGCGCGGCGAGCCAAACGATCATTCCGCCGCCGAGTCCCCATTGCGACACGACCAAAAGCGTCGCGAACTGTGTGGATTCCGCTCCGAAAAAGGTATGTTTCGACAGTCCCAACGCAACCAACCACGAATTAATCAATCCTTCCGGGTATCCCAGCATATCCATCCAAATTTGACCGAACACAATTCCGGGAATCAACACGGGAAGGTAGCACAGCAAACGGATTAACTTAATGCCCGGAATGTTGTTTCGCAATGCCAAAGCCAACGTGTACGAAAGAAAAATATTAAGCGGAATGGACAAAATCGCATAAAGAGCGGTCAAGCCGTACGACTTCCAAATGTCCGAACCAAGCCCGAATTTTGAAAAGTCGAAAATATCCGCATAATTGAAAAAACCGATTTCCGTAATTTTTATGGAATTATAATCGGTAAAACTGTACAGTAGCGACATCACGAGGGGATAAAATACGAACGCCAAAAATCCCACGATAAAAGGCGACATAAACAGCCAATTGGAATATTCTCTCTTGATGCCGCGAAGAAATTTTTCTCCGCGACATCCGGAGGAAAGCGCATTTGAACGCATAGAAGTCTCCTTATTTCTTATTTGCGCGTTTGATATAAAAATCAATCAATTCGGACTGATTTGCGATTTGATCTTTCAAGTCCTGCGAAGAATTGTTTTCGGTGTCAATCACGATAAAACAACTTCTCAAACAAGTTAAAACGTCCGATTGAATGGAAATCGGGATATATTGGAAGAAATCGCGCGTGGAAGCGAAAGGCTTTGCTTCCGTTGCGTCCAGCCCGTATACGAACGCGTCTTGATCGAACGCAGTACCGAACGCTTCGGAGGAAAACGTTCTCCAAGAAGCGTTTTCATCTGTCAGCAACGACCGAACGGACGGAACGCCGTTCCCCGTCGCGCAGAACGCATTTTGCCCTTCCGCACTTACCACGAATTTCAAAAAGAGCCATGCGGCGGTTTTATTGACCGCCTTCATATACATGCCGTATCCCGAAGATCCGCCGCCGACGGCATACTGACTGCCGAACTGCGGAATCGCTGTAACGCCTAAATTCTGCACGCCCTTGATCTGCTTCGTATTCTTCGTGATATCCGAAAGCACCGCGCGCGCATGGAAATAAATCGCGGATTGCTGCATGCGGAAATTAACGCCGCTATTGGTGGTAGCAATCGTTCCCACATAATTATTGTCGCGCAACGATTTCCAAAAAGAAACCGCTTGATAAACGTTATCGCTGTTTAACGCGGACGAACCGTCCGAAGAAACTACCTCTCCGCCGAAACTCTTAACCAACGGCCATACCCAGGAATCCCATTGAGAGTTGACGTCTATAAGATACTTTACAGCGTCTTTATAGGGTACGCCGTAGGCGTTTACCGCCGTCGATTGATTCAACCCCGTACGAAGATCTCCCAGCATTTTGACAAACGCTTCTCTGCTCATCTGCGCGGTCGGATAGGCGACGCCTGCGGCATCGAAAATATCTTGATTGAAATACATGACGACCTGGTTGTAATCGCGCGGCATCATGTAAAGTTCTTGCCCGACCGTCGAAACGGAAACCGCCTCGTCTACCAAAACATCGGCAGTAAACGACTCGTCGCTCGCGTCCGCCTTTGAAAGCGGAAACAACAGTTCGGATTCGTACAAAGAATCTAATTTATCTTGCGCGAGCCAAAAAACGTCCGGCATTTTAGAATAATCGTTCAAATTCTCCGCCGTTCCGGCACCCGTCGTTAAGGAAGAATAATAATTATCCAAAAGTTCCTGTCTGTAATTAACCTTAATATAGGGGTATTTTTCGTTAAATGCGGCAATGAGTGCATTCATCGTGACGATTTCGCTTTCTTCGGAAGTCGTTAAAATATTTAACTCGCCCGAAAAATCCTCGTCTGCCGCAAAATCGATTTCCTTCAACAATGCTTCGTCAAATCCGCTTCCGTCGTCGATTTTACAAGCGGTAAACGCGCCGATCGAAAATGCGATAACCAACAAAATACAGATAATCCGTCCCATTCTTTTTTTCATATTTTTCTCCTTATTGATAGGGGCACTTTCCGCCCCTGACGCTACTCAGTCTTTTTTCTTCGCTTTTACGACTATTCCCGTAACACCGATTGCCGCAAATGCCAAAAGTACCGAACCGAACCCGATCGTTCCGCCGCAACCTCCGCCCGACGTTTCCGTCGCTTCCCACTTCGCATAAAGCGTAAGATTCGCCGAAGCGGGGGTTTTGAAATCGTACGCCTGCGTCAACGCTTCGTCCGTATACCAACCGACGAAACGATAACCTTCGCGTTTAGGATTAGACGGTTTATAGAACACGTCACCCTCGCAAGAGGTCTGCGCATTGATCGTATTGCCGCCGTTGGTTTCGAACGAAAGCGTATATGCGCGCTCGAACGTCACAACAACCGTTTCGTTCTCCCAGCCCTTGTAGAAAGTAACGATATTGTTCGCGTCCGGCATATAATCCTTTTCCCCGATCGTAACTTTTTTGACCGCATAGCCGTTTGCCGGCGACAGCGTAAGCGTAATTTGATCTTTATAGAAAACCTCTCCGCTCTTGTCCGCCGTATACGTTCCGTTCTGCGTTTCGCCGAGCGTCAGAACAGACGGTTGCGCAACCAAGCAACGGTACATATGCGTAGAACCGTAATTGGCAATATGCAAATACGCATAACCGCCCTTGAAATCCGTTCTCTTTAATCCCGCAAGCGCGCCTTCGATCGCAACTCCGTTCACCGACGCATAATTCTGCGTGCCGTCCTCGGATACAAAGAGTTTTATGACAAACTGCTTATCCTGTTCGTAGCCGATTCTTTCCGAACGAACGTTATTGATTACGTCGCGGAATCTGCCGTAATTAACGCTGGATTCTACCGTAGAAGTCAAAATCGCCGCTTTGACGTTCTGCGTGCCGTCATGTCCCGCCTTCAATGCGGATAATACGTTATCGAACAATTGGAAAGTAATATCTCCCATCGCAGGATTGTTATTGTTTCCCACGTCCCAATTGTTGACCGAAAAAGTAATGACGATTTCTTTTGTCAGATCCAACCGCTTTAAGTTGGTAATCGCTCCCACGACGGGAAGCAGAAAATCGGTATATTGATCGTACGTTCTAAAAGAAGTATCGTGTTGATAACTGCCGTAATACGAGGAAATGATCTCGTTTCCGTCCGCATCGACGAACGTATCGCCGATATCCCAAGTCGTGTACTCCTCGTCAAATCCGTTTTCTTCCGCAAGATATTCCCACAGATAACTTTGATCGACAACACCGTTCATCTTGTGATATAAAACAA
>CAYRPB010000042.1:11248-12486 GCA_964426105.1 uncultured Clostridia bacterium
GGTAACCGTAAAGGCATGCCGACGGTTGCATTGATCGTCTTTTCCTCAAACCCGTTCGTTACGGATTTTAACGTTGCCGTCGTGCGTACGTCTTTTTGCGATACCTTAATCTTCGCTTCTAACGCCGCTTCCAACGCGGTCAACGTGACGCGTGCGATTCCGTCAGGGAAATCGCTCTGCGTTGCCGCAAACGTTGCAAACGCTTTCCCGTTTAACGCAACAAAACTTTCCCCTTCCTTTTCTCCGATATAAATCGTCAGTTTTGCGGAATTTCCGTCATAATCGAATTCATCGCTCACTACGCCGTTCACGCCGAGTTTGTGATAATTGGGATCCGGCGTTTCTTCCGAATATTTCATTCCGCCGAACACGGACAAGAAAGAACCGCTCTGTTCTGAATTCCAGCCGTTATTTCCACCTGCAATCGCCGTATCCGTATGGTTAAACAATGCAAAGAAAAATCTTCCCAAACTTTCGTTATTTGCTCCGCTCCAAGAATCGTGCGGATCCATCGTAAAGGTAATTTCAATCGCCTTCGTAACGTCGAACGCCTCTCCGATTAACATGTAATACGTTGTCGGTAAGACAAAAATCGATCCCTCTTCATCCGTTAAATAGCAATTTTCCGGAGAATACATGCCGTAATACGCATAAGCATTCCCGTTTGCATCGTACGGAACTTGCTTACTGATTCCGTTTGCATCGAACGACCAAGCAAGTTCATTACCGTTCTCATCGTAATACGTCGCCGATTCGGACGGATATACGGGCGTAGTCTGCCTGCTTTCCTGCGTAATTTTGATTTTCGCCTCTAACGTTGCCTCTAATGCCACAAAGGAAAGATACCCGTTTCCATCCGCAAAATCGCTTTGTGTTGCGGAAAAAGTCGCAAACTGCTCGCCGTTTAACAGCACAACGCTCTTATCGGCAGTCTTACCGATCCGAACGGTTAAAACCGCGTTTCCGCCGTCGTAATTACATTCTTCGCTCACCGCGCCGTTTACGTCGATTTTATGATAATAATTCGATCCGCTTCCATTCAGATCGCCGAATGCAACCAACTTAGATCCGGTAGCCGGATTCCATGCACCGTTTCCTGCTATCATCAACGTATCGACAGAATCGAACATCGCAAAATAAAATCTCCCCAAGCCGGCTACGCCCCAATCATTATTCGGATCCATCGTAAAGGAAATCACGATATCTTTCGTCACGTCGAGCGCGTTTCCGACTCTCAT
>CAYRPB010000043.1:0-12368 GCA_964426105.1 uncultured Clostridia bacterium
ACACCATTGAATACTTATAATACGAAAGGAACTTGTTCCAGACAGATTTTGTTCGACGTCACGGAGGACAATACCATCAAGAATGTGAAATTTATCGGGGGATGTTCCGGAAACTTACAGGCTGTCGCTCGTCTTGTAGACGGCAAGGATATCGATTACGTAATCAAAACGCTTTCCGGAATCCGTTGCCGTGCGAACACCTCTTGCGGCGATCAACTCGCACAAGCGTTGATTCAATACAAAGAAAAAAATAATCAAGCGGATTAACGTGTCCGAACAGAAGCGATTGGTAAAAGGTCGTTATATATTTCGGTTTTTTATACTTTTTAACGATTTCGACGATAATATCGCAAAACACGAAAAAAGGTTCTGTTTTTGAAATCTGTCTGGGGAATTTTTGCAAATCGCTTGCAACAATTCCCCCTTTGCTTTATAATTTTATAAAATTAAGTTTTTAGGAGAAGTAAAAATATTAGCGGTAATTTGTTTTTTGGTCTTTCCGCTTTTAGTGCTGATCGTCGCTATTTTTTGATGTACGGGAAATATAAATAAAACGAGGTTCATTTTTGAGCGCAATAACTTGCGCTCTTTTTTATTATCAAAAACGCGCTATTCTTTCGGCAGAACGCCGAACGGCTTAATACGCACGGCTTTTGCCTGAATATTCACCGCGTATCCGTTTCCCTGCTTTGCGATAGAAAGAGAAGGTCGCCCCTTTAACTCAAAATAATCCCACAAAAGTTCCTCTAAATCGGAAACAATCAACTCATCGAAATTACTTCCAACCGAAAGACGGTCGGACTCGATGACGGTTTTCAGCCGCATCAACTCTTGATTTTGCTTTTTCTTGCTCATACGCTCTTCTTCAAACTCCTTCTGATACTGCCGAAAAATCCCGAATATTTTTTCGTGACGTCGTATAATTTGCGCGTTCCTTTTATTACGTTCTGCGCAAGCAATTTATATGCCTGTCCGGAAGCCGTTCTCGCGGAGATTCCGTAGCCGCTCGAAAGAAACACCGCGTCTTCTTCGGGCAAAACGCCGATTAAGGGCGTTTTTAAGATCGCCTCTACGTCTTGTGCGGAAAGAGTTTCTCCCGAAAGTTCCAAATCGCCGCGTGCGCGATTGACGACAAGCCCCACCCGATCCAACCGATAACTGGCGAGAATCCCGACCACCTTGTCCGCGTCGCGCAAACTGGACAGTGCCGGCGTCGTCACGACGATCGCCTCGTCAGCCACCGAAACCGCGCGATGAAATCCCACATCGATCCCGGCAGGACAATCCAAAAGGATAAAATCAAAGGACGCATTCAACTTTTCCATAATCAACTTGACGTTCTGCCCCGTCACGTTCGCGGACGCGTTCAGGCTGTTGGACGGCAGCACGTAGAGATTTTTACGAGACATATCTTGTACGAGCGCCTGCCGAACGCGGCAACGCCCCTCCAAAACGTCCGAAATATCGTAAACGACTTTGTTTTCCACACCCATAACGACGTCTAAATTATTCAGACCGAAATCGATATCCGCCAAGACGACGCGCGCGCCCGACCGCGCAAGAGCAATCCCCAAATTCGCGGTGAGCGTCGTTTTTCCCACGCCGCCTTTTCCGGACGTCACGACGATTTTTCGCGCCATACCGTTCCCCTCCTTTGGTTTTATTTTAAATGAAAAAGGCCGCAGAATTACGGGTGATTTTGCGTAATTCTGCGGTATTTTGACGATTTTTTCTTTTTTATTTGCGCGACGGAATTTCGCCCTCGGTCTTCAAATGCGCATACCCTTGCTGCCGCAATGCCTCGTAAACCGCCACACAGACGGAATTAGAGAGGTTTAAGGAACGAGATTCGTCGATCATGGGAATTCGGACGCACTGCTCGTAATGCGCTTGCAAAAGCGATTCGGGAAGTCCTTTCGTTTCCTTGCCGAACACCAAAAAATCCCCCTCGCGATAAGCGACGTCCGAATGAACGTGCTTTGCCTTGGTGGAATAAAACCAAAAGCGATGCTCGCCGCCGTATTGAGCCAACACCTCGTCAAAGGAATCGTGATAATGAATTTCCGTCAAATGCCAATAATCCAAACCGGCACGCTTCAAATACTTGTCCGACACCTCGAATCCGAGAGGACGCACCAAATGCAAAACCGAACCGGTCGCCGCGCAAGTGCGAACGATATTGCCCGTATTTTGGGGAATTTCCGGTTCAACCAACACAATGTGAAACATAATTTATAACCGCTCCTTATATCTGCCCCGTCGCCGACAGCTGACGAGGTGGTAATCCTTTTGTAACGTCAATCGCGCACACGCGACCGACCGACTGCACGCAAAGGAGATTTCGCCCTTAATATCGGCGATTTCCGCATATTTTGCCGCAATCAACGCGATAGGCACGCCCTCCGCAAAAGCAGTCGCGCGCAACATGACCTCACTCATGCGATCGCGCGTCTTTAAGACGGAAACGATCAACTCGCTGTCGCAAAGCGCAAGCACGTGCGCCGCCGACGGAAAATAGAGATCGTCGCCGACGAGAACGCCGATTCGCCCCTTTGACGTATCGTAAACGCGGAGATTTCCGCCTGCCGCAAATTCGCTGTCGTCCGTCGAATAGACGGAATCGGATACGCCGAGAATCCGCCCTCTGTCCGCGACGACTGCGGAGTGACGGTAAACGCCGTACGTATCCGTATCGCAACCGGAGATCACGACGCCGCCGATTTCCCCGGAAAGTCCTGCGACGTCCCGAAAATATTCGGTATTCCCTGCAAGTTCGCGCTTGTAGCTCACCAACCCCAACCCCGAAAAACCGAACAAAAGAACGTCCGACACTTCCCGTCCGAAATCCTCTTGCCAATATCGGTTAAGGCTTTTTTCCGTCACAAAGCAAACGTTCACCCAAACTCCCCCGTTTTCCATTCTTGCATTATATTCTCTATATTGTATTAAGAATACGGGCGGAATGTGAAGAAAACAGTTCGTCCAAAAGCGTTTTGATTTCGGCAGTACTCTCCGCGAACATGAATTTCTGTTTCAACGGCTTGATGCCGTGAAAGGGTTTTAAGTAATGTGGAATCATTTTCCGAAAATTGACCGCGACGTAACGGTCGTCGAATTTTTCACACAGCAAATCGAGATGACGACAAATTAACGCCTTTAAGTCTACGTCCGAACGTTTCCCCGAAAGTTCCTCAAAAATCCACGGGCGCTCCAACGCACCGCGCGCAACCATCACGCCGTCCGCGCCCGTCCGTTCCATCATGATAGACGCGTCCGCTTCGTTAAAAATGCCGCCGTTCGCGATGACGGGGATTTTGACCGCGTTCTTCGCGGCGGCGATCTCCTCGTAATTAGGCTCGCCCGAATAATAATCCTCTCGCACTCTGCCGTGCACGGTAAGTAACTTTACCCCCGCGCCCTCCGCCATACGTGCAAATTCAGCGGTTACGTATTCGCTTTTTTTTAACCCGACGCGCGTTTTGACCGTAATATTCTTTCCCGACTTCACGCATGCGGATAAAATTTTCTCCGCCTTTTTGAGATCGTTCAGCAACGCGCACCCTTCGCCGTTTTTATAAAGTTTGGGAACGGGACAGCCCATGTTGACGTCGATCACGTCGAACGGCGCAAGAGCCTCGCTTTCGCAAGCGGCTCGCATCACGTTCCGATCCTCTCCGAAGATCTGCACCGCTTTTATCTTTTCGGACGGGTGCGTATAGAGAAGAGCGCGCGTATTCTCGCTCCCGTACAAAAGCCCCTTGCAACTCACCATTTCGGTATAGGTCACCGCCGCGCCGAACTCCGCGCAAATGCCGCGAAACGCAAAATCGGTGTAGCCTGCCAAAGGTGCGAGAAAGACGTTGCTTTCCGCAACGACGCCGTCCCCGAAATCAATGCTTTTTCGCTTCATTGTAGTAACCGTTCAGTTCCTCCGCGCCGAGGGATTCCATCGTCTTTCCGTCTTGCTCGATCAAACGACACGTTTCCGAAAAACGAGCGATGAATTTCTCCGTACTTGCAGCAAGCGCTTCCTCCGACTGTACGTCGGAAAAACGCGCCAAATTGACAACCGAAAAAAGAAGATCTCCGAGTTCTTCCTTTTTCGCGACGCAATCGCCGCTCGCCGCCGCCTCTTTCCATTCGTTCAGTTCCTCGACGATTTTATCGATCACCTGCTCGCAATTTTCAAAATCGAACCCGAATTTCGCAGCACGCTTCTGCACCTTTTGCGCCCGAAGCAAAGCAGGAAAGGGTTTCGGCACGTCCGCAACCGATTGTGCGGGAGACGTATGCCCTTTTTCTTTATACTTATTGCGATCCCAATTGACGAGAGCCTCTTCCGCGCCGTTCGCGCCGTCGTTTCCGAATACGTGCGTATGACGGGTAATCAACTTACGGCAAATTTCGTTGAGCATTTCTTGATTGGTAAATTCTCCCGATTCTTCCCCCAAAACGGCGTGAAACGCCGCCTGTAACAGCACGTCGCCCGTTTCCTCGCGCATCTTTTCGGGACTTTTCAACTGAATGGCGTCAACAAGTTCGTAACTTTCCTCGATCAAATTAAGCGAAAGCGATTCGTGCGTCTGCACCTTGTCCCACGGGCAACCGTTTTCCGAACGCAAATACCGAACGATCTCCACCAAATCGTCGTACGAATAATTTTCCTTTTGCAACAAATTCCGAACGGAAGTCGGCAACGAAACAGACATAATCTTCCCTCACGCTCCCTTCTCCGAACAAATTCCGTCAAAGCCCCGATCCGTTCGGCACGTTAATCGACGGCACGCCGTCCGCAGAAAGAGATTTCTTTTTCTTAAATTCTATTAAAGTATACATCAAATTCAAAATTACCGCAACCAAATAACAAGCATTTGCCGCGATTGTCGCGCCGTAAATTCCCAACGACGGAAGCGGAAGCAAGAAACCGTTCAACATAATTTTGACGATTACACCTACGCCGGTCGTCAAAACGGGCGTTTTCGCACGTCCCGTTCCGATTAACACGGAATTCGTGGTTTGCAACAGAGAAAACGTAACGACGGAAAGCGACGACGCCTTCAACAACCCGACGGCAAGCGATCGATCGACTTCCGTCAATCGAGAAAAGAGCAATCCGATGATCGGATCGGCGGCAAAAAAGGCGACCAATGCCGCAGGCACGCTCAATAACAACGTCAACAAAATCGCCGCGCGCGCAGTTTTTTGGGTTTTCCCTGCCCGTTCTCCCGAAATATACGGAACTACCGCCACGGCAACGCCGTAACAAATCGCAACGGGCAGATTGACGACGGACAAAACACTCCCCGTATACAGTCCGTACAGCGCGGTCGCGCGGTCGGTGTAAGAACGCATCAAGTTTAAAATAAGAAAACTATCCGCCGTCTGCGAAAGGGGAATTAAAATTCCGGCAAACGCAACGGGGACGGAAAGGGAAAGAACCGTTCCGACGTCCGTCGAAAAACGAGAACGGTCAAACGATACTTTTTCTTTTTTTCTGCGTTCCGTCCGATAAAGAAGCGCAAGATAAACCGCCGCCACGCCCTCGCTAAGAGTCACGGCAAACGCCGCTCCTGCCGCCGCAGACGAAAGATCGGGCAATCGTAATCGCACGAACAACAGTCCGACGAGTTTTACGATCTGCTCCGCCACTTGCGACGAGGCTGTGGGCAGCATGCGGGATTCTCCCTGAAAATATCCGCGATAACAAGAAAGCACGGAAACAAAAAATACCGACGGCGACAGCGCGCGATAGGCAGCCGCGGCAAGCGCGTTCCCTTGCACGCTCGCCAATCGCTCGGAAAAACAAAACAGCACGACGCTCCCCGTCGCGCCCAACAACGCCAACAACCGAAAAGATGCCTGCAAAAGGCGAACGCCCTCTTCTTCTTTTCCTGCGGCGCGGTGCTCCGCAACCAACTTAGAAAGCGCGGCAGGCACGCCCACGGACGAAAAATCCAACAAAATACAATATACGGGAAAAATCATTTGATACAATCCCATTCCCTCACCGCCCAACAGATTGGTGAGCGGAATCCGATAAAAAGCCCCGATCAACTTGGCAAGAAAACTCCCTGCCGCAATCAAAAGCGCGCCCCGAAAAAGTCCGTTCTTCTTCATATGTAACCGCGCCGAAACACCGACAAAAGAACGTTCGCCGCGCCGCGTTTTAAGAAAATTGACGAGAAAGAAAATTCGCGCCCACTTGCACGAGTCGAATGTCTTGCGCGGTAACCTCTCGTTCGGCGGACAAAAGCGCGATTCCGCCCAAGAGATCCCCCTCCGACACCACGGGAACAAGGATTTCCCCCGTAAAGGCAATTCCCTCGCCACGCAACAGCGAAACAATCGTTCCTCCGTCCGTCGAATTGACGACCAAACTCTTCCGTTCGCGAATCGCTCGCTCCGCTTCGTCCGAAATACTTTTTCCGATCCACTCCTTATATTTTCCGCCGGCGACGCACAAAACGACGTCCGTATCGAATACCGCGCAAACGCACTCCGTCACTTCCGCAACGCTCTCCGCAAAAGTCGCCGCGAAATCCCCCATAGACTGCACGGGCGAATATTTCCGCAATAACAGTTCGTCCCGATCGGTAAAAATTTCCAACGGATCCCCAACTTTGATGCGAAGCGTCTTTCTGATCTCTTTCGGAATCACCACTCTCCCCAATTCGTCGATTCTCCTTACCATTCCCGTTTCTTTCATACCGTACTCCTTTTTTCTCCTCAGCAGTATGTGAAAAAAAACGCGGCTTATACCAAACAACGCCTTGAATCTCAAAAAACAACGGTTCTTCGAAATTCAACGGAGAATTCTTCTTTTAAGCAATCGCACGCAAAAAACAAATCGCGCCGACGAAAAATCTCGCACGTTTTTTCTTTCCCTATGATTGACAAAACGCAAGCAAAAGCGTTACAATAGAATCAATCAAAAAAGGAGAACGGATATGGACAAAAAAGTAAGAGATCTCATTAACGAACAAATCAACAAAGAATTTTATTCGGCGTACCTTTATCTTGATTTTTCCAATTTCTTCTATGACGAAGGTTTGGACGGATTCGGAAATTGGTACAAAGTACAGGCTCAAGAAGAACGCGACCACGCGACGCTGATGTTGCAATATTTGCAAAACAACGGCGAAAAGGTAGTTTTGGAAGCGATCGCAAAGCCGGAAAACACCGCAAAAACAGCAATGGAGATTCTGCAAGCAGGCGCAAAACACGAACGCTACGTCACTGCTCTCATCAATACGATTTACGGAGCGGCGTATGAAAATAAGGATTTCAGAACCATGCAGTTTTTGGATTGGTTCGTAAAAGAACAAGGCGAAGAAGAGAAGAACGCGGACGATCTGATCAAAAAATTCGAATTGTTCGGCAGCGACGCAAAAGGGCTTTATATGTTAGACAACGAACTTGCCGCGCGCGTATACACAGCCCCCTCTTTGGTGCTCTAATCGAACCGAACGTTACGTTATGATTTTTATTTCAAAAACGGCGCGACAGCATTTAGACCGTCACGCCGTTTTTCATTTCTTAAACGTTTTGAGGTTTCCACTCGCTCAGTTGGAGTAATGTTTGTTGAAATTGAGTGTTTTAGCCATTTATTGGCTATCGTTTCTTTTATTATATAGCCATTTTTTTGGCTTTGTCAAGCGTTTTAGGAAATTTTTGGCTATAATTTATTTATTATTTTTTTAAGGTGTTTTATGAGTGTTTTTTCGGTTAATTTACGTTATTTGCGTGTTTCTTTGGGTTTATCTCAAATTCAATCGGCATTTAATCTTTCTAGTACTCAACGTACTATTTCAAATTGGGAACTTGGGATATCTGAACCGTCTATTGATATGATTCTTTCTCTTTGTCGTTTTTTTGGAGTTAGTGCGGATTATCTGCTTGGACTGACTGATTGCTGAGATTTCTTTTTTTTGGCAGTGTGCGGAGTTTGGTCCAAGTGATCGATCTGCTATATTATTCCCCGAAGTCGGTCACGCCCGATTTGGAGACGGTTCGCGCGTGTGACCTTTTGACGTCATACGGATTTAATGCGTTTTCCCTCTCTCTTTCCTCATTTATAGCCCCTAATGGTTCGATTACGGATTTTGACGCGAGTGCGTAAGTGGATCAATATTATTTTCTTTTGCCGTAAGCATACGCTTCTTCAACCGAAATTCGAGGTTTCTTTTTCTTGGGCGAAGGAAGTTCGGCGTACACTGCGAGCACTAATTGCGTTAAAAACGCCTTGTCGTCAACGTTGTCAACCAACAACATCTTTTTTGCGCCCTCATAGGGCGACTCGTAAATCGCATCCGGCATTAAGGCGACGGCAGACGGAACGGGCTTTACCAACAACTGATTGTCGCAGATCTCGCAAACGATTTTTCCGCGATAATAAATAAGATACTCGCCCATCATTGCGCGATGCATGATTCCGTCCAAATCGGATAACTGCTCTAATATCAAATTCAAATATTCTTTACTCGAAGCCATACGCTCACCGCTCCTCTTTCCTCCTGTTTCCCCCCATTATATCACAAAGTCTCGCTTTTTCAATCCATTTTGCCTCGTTTTTAAACGTTTTTCGCCCCGATATGAAAAAAGCCGCGGACATTCCGCGGCTTTTTCTAATCCGATTAGATTTCGGAGAAATATTTAATGGTTCTGACCATCTGGCTGGTATAGGAGTTTTCGTTATCGTACCAAGAAACGACCTGTACCTGCGTGGTATCCGTTTCGGGCATATATTTTACCATCGTCTGCGTTGCGTCGAACAAAGAACCGTAGGTAATGCCGATGATATCGGAAGAAACGAGGGGTTCCTCGGTATAACCGAAAGACGCGGAAGCCGCCGCCTTCATACCTGCGTTGATCTGCTCCTTCGTTACGTTGCCCTTGCAAACCGCTACCAAAATCGTGGTAGAACCGGTAGGAACGGGGACGCGCTGCGCAGAACCGATCAATTTGCCGTTCAATTCGGGAATAACGAGACCGATCGCTTTCGCCGCACCCGTGCTGTTCGGAACAATATTGACCGCAGCCGCTCTCGCACGTCTTAAATCGCCCTTTCTGTGCGGTCCGTCCAAAACCATCTGGTCGCCCGTGTAAGCGTGAATGGTAGACATGATACCGCTTTCGATGGGAGCGATCTGATTGAGCGTATTCGCCATGGGAGCGAGGCAGTTCGTGGTGCAGGAAGCCGCCGAAATAATTTTGTCTTCCTTCGTGAGCGTCTTTTCGTTAACGCTGTAAACGATAGTGGGGAGATCGTTGCCCGCGGGAGCGGAAATAACGACTTTCTTCGCACCCGCTTCCAAGTGAGCGGAAGCCTTTTCTTTGGACGTATAGAAGCCCGTGCATTCGAGAACGACGTCTACGTCGTGCTTTGCCCAAGGAATGTTCTTCGCGTCCTTTTCCGCATAAATGACGATCTCTTTTCCGTCTACGACGATGGAATTTTCCTTCGCCTCAACCTTATCCGCGAGAGCGTATCTGCCCTGCGAAGAATCGTACTTTAAAAGATGCGCCAGCATTTTTGCGTCCGTCAAGTCGTTGATTGCAACGATTTCGTAGCCCTCGGCGCCAAACATTTGTCTGAACGCCAATCTGCCGATGCGGCCGAATCCGTTGATACCGACCTTAGTTACCTTTGCCATAATATATCCTCCGTTTTGATTTTTCTTTTTTATCCTTACTTATTATATCGTTTCGTCCTTTTCAAGTCAAATCTTTTTGAAAGAAAGAAGCGAAATTACTTTAAATTTTCTGGGTTTAAGCCCTTTAACTCGTCAATTACGAATAAACCGTCCTTGCGAATCAACACGTCGTCGAACCAAATCTCGCCGCCGCCGTATTCGGGCGTCATGATCAATACCAAATCCCAGTGAATCGCGGAAACGTTTCCGTTATAACAATCGTCATAGCAAGCACCCGGCGTAAAGTGGATCGAACCGGCGATCTTCTCGTCGAACAGAATATCCCCCATCGGCTGATTGATGAAAGGATTCACGCCGATCGCAAATTCTCCGACGTAACGCGCCCCCTCGTCCGTGTTGAAAATATCGTTGATTTTGTCCGGATAATTGCCCGTCGCGTCCACGATCTTGCCGTCCTTAAAGGTCAATTTCACGTTCTCGTATTTCACGCCGCCCGTAATCGAGGGAGCGTTATAAGTAATAACGCCGTTTACCGAATCTCTGACGGGCGCGGAGTACACCTCTCCGTCCGGAATATTCATCGTGCCCGCGCACTTTTGACTGCCGATCCCCTTGATCGAAAAGGACAAATCCGTCCCCGGAGCAACCAACCGAACGCGATCCGTCCGATTCATCAACGAGGCGAGCGCGTCCATCGCGCGATCCATTTTGGAATAATCCAACGTGCAAACGTCGAAATAGAAATTCTCAAACGCCTCGGTAGACATATCCGCCAACTGCGCCATCGAGGGGTTAGGATAACGCAGCACAACCCACTTGGTCTTTTTTACGCGGATTTCGTGATGAACGGGGTGCGAATAATACTGTGCGTCCATTTGTCTGTTGAATGCGGGGACGTCCGAAAGTTCGCTGGTGTTTTCGCCGCCGCGAACGCCGATGTACGCGTCCATATCGTTCATACGGTAAGCGGCGTATTTCGCGCGGAGTTTACACTCCTCTTCTCCCGCGCCCATTAAAATTTCACGCTGAACGCGATTGTTCACCATTTCGACGAACGGATAACCGCCCACACGGTAAACTTCTTTTACAAGTTCGGTCACGAGCATATAATCGATATCGAACGCCTCGATTAAAACCTTTTCACCCTTTTGCACCTTGACCGAATAATTGACTAACAACTTTGCCAATCTTTCAATTCTGGGATCTTTCATGATTTTTTCCTTCTTTTCGTTTATTCTGCGGATCGCTCCGCAATTCGTTCCCTATAATGATAACACTCTTTGAATAAAATTGCAAAGATTTTTCTTTGATTTTTCTTAAAGAAAGTATTTGCAATTCCGTAAAATTATGTTATAATAGAAATGAAAAATCCGTTTTTGCGGTTTTTTGTGCGGCTCGGTCGGAAAAAACGCTTTTTTCCACTTAACGAAAAAAAGAAAAATTCGTCCGCCGTTATCAAATTCAATCAAATTTCGGAGGTCTTTTATGCCACTGGTCACAACCAAAAAAATGTTTGAACAAAGTTATCAAAACGGTTATGCGATCGGCGCTTTTAACGTCAACGATATGGAAATTATCCAGGGAATCGTAAACGCAGGCGTCGCGCAAAATGCTCCCCTCATCTTACAGGTTTCCGCAGGCGCGAGAAAATACGCCGATCCCGTATACCTCAAAAAACTGGTAGACGCGGCGGTTGAAACCTCCGGGCTCCCCATTGCCCTTCATTTGGATCACGGCGATTCTTTCGACCTCTGCAAGAGTTGTATCGAAAACGGATTCACTTCCGTCATGATCGACGCCTCCAAATACGCGTTAGATGAAAATATCCGCATCACGCGCGAAGTCGTCAATTACGCGCACGATCACGGAGTCGTAGTCGAAGCAGAACTCGGCAAACTCGCCGGCATCGAAGACGCGGTTAAAGTCAGCGCGAAAGACGCGCAGTTCACCGATCCGGACGAAGTTTACGAATTTGCGACTAAAACGGGAATCGATTCTCTCGCGATCGCAATCGGAACAAGCCACGGCGCGTATAAATTCAAACCCGGCATGAAACCGCAACTCCGCTTTGATATTTTGGAAGAGGTCGCGAAACGGCTTCCCGGCTTCCCCATCGTATTGCACGGCGCGTCTTCCGTTCCGCAAGATCTCGTCAAGGTCATCAACAGTTACGGCGGACAAATGCCGGACGCAATCGGAATTCCCGAAGAAATGCTTCGTCAGGCAGCCAAAATGGCAGTCTGCAAGATCAATATCGACTCCGACCTGCGCGTAGCGTGCACGGCGGCAATTCGCAAGCATTTCAGCGAAGAGCCTTCTCATTTCGATCCCCGTCAGTATTTGGGTGACGCGCGCTTGGCGATTCAGAAGATGGTCGAGCACAAATTAGTCAACGTACTCGGCTGCGCAGGCAAAGCAGACGAATGCAGATAACAGAATAAAAAAGACAGAACAAAGGGCGCTCTTCGGCGCCCTTTAGTTTTATGAAAAACAAAAAATCAAACTTTCTTTTTCTCTGTCTCAATATATTTTAAAAAAATTCTCCTTCAAATCATTCAAAGGAGAATTTATCTTAATCAATATCTGATATTATAAACTATCAGAAGTAATCTTTTGCCGTTCTCTTTACAAAACCTGCTGTTTTGCCGTAAAAACTGCGTTTTTACACTTTTTAGTTTGAAACACCGTGAAGTCGTAAACCCTTGCAAGCAAGTT
>CAYRPB010000044.1:0-11900 GCA_964426105.1 uncultured Clostridia bacterium
TTTTTAATCAATGCCGCGGATTTCGTCCAACGTCTTTCCGTAAGGATTGTATTGTTCTGCGAATCGCGTTTTCAATTGCTCGAAGAGCCAAGGATCTTTTTCGGCAGCGAGATATTGCAATTCGGTTTCGATTAAAAGTTCGTTTTCCGTTTCGGTAAAATTCAAAACGTCTTTGTAATAAACGAGCAAACGGTCGCAATAGAAAAGATTTTTTTCTTCCAGCAAAAAGCAGTCCGAGAAAAAGAGCGACCGATGTTTGACAGGGGAAAACCGAACAACGCTAAACAGAAAACATAGGGTTCCGAAAACCGTGCAGATGCTTCCGGCGGTCGTTCCGACAAAGCAAAAGAATAACGTAGACAGAATTGCGAAAAAGGCGAGAACGACGAGTAGTTTCATCACGTACGTCCCCGTACGGGAAGGCGATTTTTTTTCGGCTTCGGGCATACGCCCGTTCGGCGCCTTTCGCGATATGCGTTCCGTGCCCTTTAACGCTAAGGGGCTGTTTGACGCCGCGACGAAAAGAGCCGGCGTTACGGGATAAATCTGTTCGTCTTCCTCGCGCTGACCGAAAAAGCCCGCGCTCTCCGTCATCAGGGCGAGGACGAGCTGGGGCGTGCCGTTTTTCTTTAAGTGGATATCCGTGAAAAATTCTCCGCGAATTTCGTCGTAAGAAAAACGTTCCGCCGCCCATTGTCCGCGTTCGGCTGCGGTATGCTCTAAAATAAGTCCGTCGGCTTGCAGGGAAAAGCGGTACAAGCCGTCGTAATTGTAAAAATACGTTTCTTCCATAGCGTTATTATATCATGAAGGAAAAAGAAAAACAAGGGAAATCTCGTCAAAATAAAATCGAAAAAACGTTCGTCGTTTGACGAAGGAAAAACGGCGCGAAAAAAAGACGGGGGCGATGCGTTTTTTCTTGCGTCAAACGATTGCATTCGGGAATTGACTGTGCTATAATCTTAAAACAAAAATAAGATCGGGAGTCGGCGCGTTTGCGCCGTTAAAGGATATGAAAAAGAAAAAAAGCCGTTTCGAAGACGACGTAACCGAGTACGAGTATCTTTTTCAAGAACAAGAGGTTAAGGGTAAAAAGAAAAGTCGTTTTTTGGGGCGCATGCTGAAAAAGAATTTTTGGTCGCTCTTTTGGAGTTCCGTTGTTTATATTATCAAGGCTTCTCCGCTTTGGATTACATCCATCGTGACTTCTAATATCATCAACGCGATTACTTGGTATATCGGCGGCGAAATAACGCAAGACGAGGTGATTCGGAGCGTTGTGATCAACGCCGCGGTGTTTACCGTCATGATGGTGCAGAACGTTCCCATGCACACGTTGTGGGCGAAGATCTGTTCCAAGTTTTTTCGCGATAACAGCGCGAATACGCGCAGCGCGGTGGTGCGTAAACTGCAACGTCTTTCCATTACCTATCATAAAGAAATGGAAACGGGAAAGATTCAGTCCAAGTTTTTAAGGGACGTCGAGGGCGTGGATATGTTGGTTGCCAATATAACCAATAATTTGTTGCCGGCGATTTTCGGCGTGATTATTTCCGCGGCGATCTCTCTTTATAAAAGCGGTACGATGACGTTGTTTTTTCTCGTGGTGATTCCCGTCAACGTGATGCTTGCGCTTCTGTTTAATAAGAAAATGCGGAAAAACTCGCGCACGTTGCGAAAGGACAGCGAAACGGTTGCCAACAAACTTTCCACGATGATGGAAATGCTCCTCGTGACAAAGGCGCACGGCTTGGAAGATAAGGAGTATCACGGTTTCCAAAAGGAAATTAACCGTTTGAAAGAATCCGGGCGCGCGGTGGATATGACGAACGCTTATTTCGGTTCCGTCGCTTGGGTGCTTTCCAATCTTTTAAGCGGCGTGTGTTTGGTCTTTTGCGCGTATCTCGCCTTTCGCGGCGAGATCGAGGTGGGCGATATCGTTTTGTATCAATCGCTGTTTGCTTCTATTAACAACAACGTGCTGACGCTCGTCAATATCATGCCGCAAATGGTGCAGGGCGTAGATTCCGTTCATTCGATTTCGGAAATCATGAATTATACGGATATCGAAGAAACGCACGTCGGCAACAATCTTCCGACGATTACGGGCAGGGTGGATTTCGATCACGTCAGTTATCGTTATCCGAATTCCGATCAACACGTCGTCAAAAATTTCGATTTGCACGTCGAGGCGGGCGAATGTGTTGCGGTTGTCGGCGGATCGGGATCCGGTAAAAGCACGTTGATGAATATGATTATCGGGTTTTTAAAGCCCGAAACGGGAACGGTTTCGGTGGACGGGAAATCGCTTGCGCAGATCGATTTGAGCGAATATCGCCATTTTATTTCCGTCGTTCCGCAAAACAGTATTTTGTTTGCCGGTTCTATTCGGGAAAACATTACGTACGGGTTGGATCGTTACAGTGAAGAAGATTTGAAGTACGTGCTTGAAGTCGCCAACATCGAGGAGTTTTTGAAAGAATTCCCGGACGGCGTGGATACGCAGATCGGCGAGCACGGAGGCAGACTGTCCGGCGGACAAAAGCAACGCATTAACATTGCGCGCGCGTTGATTCGCAATCCGAAAATTTTGATTTTGGACGAGGCGACGTCTGCTTTGGATAATATTTCGGAGTATCACGTGCAAAAGGCGATTTCCGGCTTAATTAAGGGGCGCACGACCTTTATTGTGGCGCATCGTCTTTCCACCATTCGCGACGCCGACCGCATCGTTGTTATGGAAAACGGAGAGGCTGTGGAGGTCGGCACGTACGACGAGTTGATGGCGAAAAAAGGAAAATTTTTTGAATTGAAAAATTTAAACGATATGAATTACCGCGAGGCGGAAGAAGCCCTCGCATAAAAGAGCCTTTCGGGGCTTTTTTCATGTCCCCGTTTCTGTTTTTAAAAAATAAAAACAAGCAAGAACATGGTTAACGGTTCGTTAGTCCTAAGAGATAATCGGCGGAAACGGCGAAAAAGTGACAGAGGGAAATAATCATATCAATAGAAGGCTCGCAAATGCCTGATTCTCAATTAGAAATAGTTCTTTGAGTAGAATTAAGTTTGCAAGCCAATTGATATTGGGTAAGATTGTAAGAAGAACGAAGAAAACGTAGAACAAAACGAAAATTTGACGTATCATACCTCAAAATAGAAATTATTATCCGAAATCGAACGAAAAAGAAGGTACGTATTACTTGATCGCGGATAAATTGCCGTGCAAAACGACGGGCGAAAAACCGATCAATTCGTCCTTTAAGATTCCGTCGGGTAAGGGGTTGAGAAAATAAATGCGCTTTCCAAGGCGGAATGCGTCGTATATTTCCAAAAATGTCGCGCCGCCGACGTAGCCCTTTACGCCGTCTTTTTCTCCGTTGATCACGAGAACGGCATCCGTTTCGCCGATGACCTTTTCGCTATGACGAATCATGCTTGCTTTCCAGGCTGCGTGTTCGGGCGTGCCCCGCAGGGTGTTTTCCTTTTCGGGCATATCGTAACTGTTTGGCAACGTAATTTCATGACCTGCCCGTTCGAGAGCCTCTTCGATCGGGGGAATATCCCGATAAAATCGTTTGGAACAGATTAAGAAAATTTTCATGGGCGTTTCCTCGCTGAAAAATTTTTTTTTATTATACCAAAAATAAAAGACGACGTAAAGTAAATTTACTTTTTCAAAAAAATATAGTACAATAAAAAGAAGGACGGCGAAAAGTCGCTTTCGAGAAAGGAATACGAAAATGAAGAAAATTTTACTCGTCGCTACGGGCGGAACGATTGTCAGCAAATTGGGCGAGCATGGCTTGACGCCGAAAATGAGCGGAGAGGAGTTGTTGCGCTACGTCCCCGGTTGCAGGGATTTTTGCGAGGTGTCCGCTCTGCAATTGATGAATATCGACAGTACGAATATGTGCCCACGCGATTGGGAAACCATTGCGGCGGCGATTCACGCGCATTATGAAGAATACGACGGATTCGTCGTTTGTCACGGGACGGATACGCTCGCGTTTACCGCAGCCGTGTTGTCTTATATGATACAAAACAGCCCGAAACCCATCGTTTTAACGGGGGCGCAAAAACCCATCGATTTGGATATTACGGATGCAAAGACCAATTTGATGGACAGTTTGATTTACGCGGCGGACGATCGGTCGTCAGGCGTAGTGCTCGTGTTTGACGGGAACGTTATCGCCGGAACGCGCGCGAAAAAGACTAAGACAAAAAGTTATAACGCGTTTTCGAGCATCAATTTTCCCGTGCTGGCCGTGATGCGCGACGGACGGATCATTCGCTATCGCGATTGCAAGCAAGAGGGTATGCCGATTTTTCATTTGCATTTAAATAGCAAGGTCGGCGTGTTTAAGTTGATTCCAGGCGTTCCGTCCGATATTTTGGACTATTATTTCAAACTGTTCGACGCCGTTGTGATCGAGAGTTTCGGCGCGGGAGGAATTCCGGACGCCGACTATTATCGTTTCGGCGAGATCATCGAGCGGTGGGAGAAAAAAGGCAAAATTCTCGTCATGTGCACGCAAGTTCCGAACGAGGGGAGCGATATGAGCGTTTACGAGGTCGGAAAGTACGCGAAAAGCCGTTTCGGCTTTTTGGAAACGTACGACATGACTTTAGAAGCAGCCGTAACCAAGTTGATGTGGATTTTATCAGAAACCACGGAGAAAAAAGAGGTCGAGCGTCTGTTTTATACGACGGTCAACTTCGATCTTTTATACCGTTAATCGAAAAAGACAATGAAAGTCGCGGTTTCCTGCGAGGAACTTGCGGCTTTTTTCTTTGAAAGGATTGAAAAAGGAGAAAAAAGGACAAGTCGGTCTAAACGAACGTATCCTCCGAATAGAATAACTTAGAAAAGAATCGGGAGGATGCTATGAGAAAATTGTGTTTGGTATTTTCGCTGTTGTTTTGCTTGTTTTGCGTGCCGCTGTTTAGCGCGTGCGAGAGCGGAATGGACAGAACGAAATACACGATTACGGCGGTTTACGACGCGGACGAACGCACGCTTTCCGCAGAAATGGAGTTGAATTACAAAAACGATACGGATAACGCGCTGAACGAGTTGCGCTTTCATTTGTTCGGGAACGCCTACCGTCAGGGCGCGAAATACGCGCCGATCGCCGTGCAGTATTACCATAAAGCCTACTACGACGGCGTGAATTACGGCGGAACGACCGTAACGGCGGCAGCCGTCAACGGGGAAGCGGTTGCGTATACGGTCGGGGGAGAGGACGAAAACATTTTGATCGTTCCCCTTGCGGAATCGCTGTTTCCGGACGAGCGCGTTGCTGTGACGGTCGTCTTTACGGTAAAACTCGCTAAGGCGAATCACCGTTTGGGCGTGGGGGAAAACACGGTGAATTTCGGTAATTTTTATCCGATTTTATGTCCGTACGGCAAGGACGGAGAGGGATATCTCGAATATAATTATTATGCGGTGGGAGATCCGTTCGTGTCCGATTGCGCGGATTACGACGTGACGTTTACCGTCCCGGACGGGTTTGAAATCGCCGCCTCCGGAAGAGCGGTTAATTCGTCCAAAGGAGAGGGAACGCGCACCTTTCGCTATCTTTTGACGAACGCGCGTGATTTTGCCGTCGTTTTGGGACGCGAACTCGAAGTGTTGACCGATTCGGACGACGGCACGGAGATTCACTATTATTATTTTGACGACGAAAACGCGGAGGAACATCTCGCGTATGCCGTTCGGGCGATGCGGACGTTCTCCTCTCTGTTCGGCGCATATGCCTATAAAACGTTGTCGGTCGTGCAAGCGGATTTGGTGCAGGGCGGCATGGAATATCCGGGACTCGTTTATTGTTCGGGATCGCTCGATCAAAAAGAGATCGGCGAAGTGATCGTTCACGAGGTCGCTCATCAATGGTGGTACGCCGCGGTGGGAAACAATCAAGTGACGGAAGCCTTTTTAGACGAAGGGTTGGCGGAGTATTCGGTCGTTTTGTTTTATGAAAAGAATCCCGAATACGGTTTGACCAGGGAGTCGCTGATGCAAACGGCGACGCGCACCTATCAAACCTATTGTTCAGTTTACGATAAGATCTTCGGAGGAGTGGATACTTCCATGACGCGTCCGCTTTCCGCCTATTCGGGAGAGTACGAATACGTCAATTTAAATTATATCAAGGGGTGCTTGATGTTCGACTGTTTGCGGATGGGCGTTGGAGACGAGCGCTTCTTTGACGGTTTGAAAAATTATTACGTTTCGTTCACCGGAAAAATCGCGACCGTCGCCGATTTGGCGGGCGTTTACGAGTCGCTCGGTTGCGACGTCGGAGGATTTTTCTCCGGATTTTTAGACGGGAAAGCGATTTTATAGAAAAATTTTGCGAAATTTCCGAAAATGCACGTGAAATTCGGTGCAATATTCGGGATATTTATTGACAAAAGGTTGAACAAATGCTAAAATAAATGGTACTGAAAAGTCAAACCGTTTATAAGGAGCGATACATGAAGAAGATTCTGAACTTAGTATTGATCGGGATGCTGCTTGCTTCGCTTGCGCTGGGATTGGGCGCGTGCGATTCTAAGACAAGCGAAAATCCGGGAATGACCGTAAAATATATCGACGGTCAGTATACTTTGACAAAATACGTGCAGGAAGAGAACGTCACCGAACTGACCATCGATCAGACGGCGGACGGCAAGCAGATCACCGCAATCAAAGCGGGTGCGTTCGACGGCAATACGGCGATCAAGAAAATTACCGTTTCCGAGAACGTTACGGAGATCGCGGCGGGCGCGTTCAAGCGAATGGAAGCGCTCGAAGAAATTACGCTTCCGTTTGTCGGAGCAAAAAAGGAAAACGTCAACGAGCAGCGTTTGTTCGGATACGTTTTCGGAACGGATTCTTACGACGAGGGCGTTTCCGTTACGCAGTCGTATAACGATTCTTCTTCCGAAACTTATTATTTCCCCGAGACGCTTGCGAAAGTGACGATTGTCGGCGCTGCGGATTATACTCTTCCGGCTTATGCGTTCTATAATTGTTCTAACATCAAAGAACTCGTGATTACGGACGCTTCCGCGATCGGAGATTCTGCGTTCTATAACTGTTCTTATTTAACGACGATGGAAATTCCGGCGAACGTTGAAAAGTTGGGTGCGAACGCTTTCGTCGGTTGCAATCGTTTGAAGAGCGTAACGTTTGCCGAGAACAGCAAATTGACGATCGTCGGCAACGCCGCGTTTAAGAATACGAAACTTTCGACTATCGCGCTTCCGGACGGCGTTACGACGCTTGGCGAAAACGCGTTCGAGGGGTCGAATATCGCGACGATTTCGCTCCCTTCCGCTTTGACGGAAATTCCTTACTATGCGTTCTACGGCTGCAAGCGTTTGACGACCGTAACGATGAACGGTTCTGCGTTGACGAAAATCGGCGAGGCTGCTTTCCAAGGTTGCGAACAATTGACCGAGATCGGCGCGATTCCCTCTTCTTTGAAAACGATTGCCGCTTACGCTTTTGCGGAATGCGACGCGTTGAGCGAAGCAAGCAAAGCGGCGATTTCGTCGGTAGAAACGGTGAGCGGATTCGTATTCGGTTATCAAGGTTAATCAAGACAAAATAAAAACGCGGCAAAGGCCGCGTTTTTTAATGTCTGAAATAGAAGATAGTGCGCGTTGCCTTTGTTCGGCGGCGCGTTTTTCATAAGAAAAAGTCGCCGTAAGAGGGCGACTTTCAGAAGAATTATCCCAACAATGCAATTGCGATCGCGCAATAGATCATCAACGAGAGTGCGTCTACGATCGTGGTAATAAAGGGGTTTGCGACGACTGCCGGATCGAGTTTGCATATCTTCGCCAAAAGGGGGAGAAAACCGCCCACGAGTTTTGCGATGATAATGGTTAACGAGAGAGCCAGAGAAACGACGAGGCACAGCATCGGCGTATACGCATAGCCGAAAACGAGGTTGTCGATCAAAATCAGTTTCAAGAAACAAGCAACGCCTAACGTGAGCGCGAGCAATACGGATACCCGTAATTCTTTCCAGAGAATCCGCGGTGTATCGCGAAATTCGATTTCGTTCAGAGCGATGCCGCGCGTGATCGTAACGGACGCTTGACCGCCGGCATTACCGCCTGTATCCATCAGCATGGGAATGCAGGCGAACAGCAACGGACTGATCATGTTCAGCGTGGATTCGTAGGAGTTAATGATCAACCCCGTGAACGTCGCCGAAACCATTAAAAGCAGAAGCCAAGGCATACGGTTGAGCCAAAGACGAAAAACACCCGTTTTTAAGTACGGTTTGTCGGTCGGTACGATTGCCGCCATTTTTTGGAAGTCTTCGGTCGCTTCTTCTTGCATGACGTCCATTGCGTCGTCGACGGTAACGATGCCTACGATACAGCCTTCTTTATCCACGACGGGCAATGCGAGAAAGTCGTAATCGGATAGTTCCAGCGCAACCTCTTCTTTATCCGTCAGCGTTTCTACCGAAATGACGTTCTCGTCCATTACGTTTTCGATCTTTTCTTCGGGGTCGGCGAGCAGCAGATCTTTTACGGTGACGACGCCTAATAACTTTTTGCGGTTGTCCGTCACGTAGCAGGTATAAATCGTTTCGCTGTTCACGCCCGTGCGGCGAATTTTCGAAAAAGAATCTTGCACGGTCATATCCTTGGAAAACGATACGAATTCGGGCGTCATGATACTGCCTGCGGAGTCGTCCGGATATTCCAAAAGTTCGTTGATTTGTTTGCGATCTTCCGGACTTGCGCTCTTTAAGATTCGCTTGACGAGGGACGCCGGCATTTCGTCGATGATATCTACCGCGTCGTCCAAGAACATATCGTCCAAAACGGCTTTTAACTCTTTATCGGAGAACGCCTCGATTAACGCTTCTTGCGTGTCCGAATCGAATTCGACAAATACGTCCGACGCGAGTTCTTTCGGCAAAAGACGGAAAAAGAGAAGTTTGTCTTTTTCTTCGGGCAATCGTTCTTCTACGAAATCCGCGATATCGAAAGGCTCCATGTCCATAACCGACATGCGGAGATCGGTGAACTTTCGCTCTCGGAAATAGCCTTCCAACGCTTTGTAAATTTCTTCTTGTTCTTCCATCGTAACCGACCTCCTTTTATAATAATGTATGAACGGAACTTGCGATCGGTGAAATAAAAACCCGTCGTGATCCGACGGGCTCAAAACAAAAAATAAATACAACTCCGAAAAGAAGTAACCATGCGAGCTTTAGCATCATAGGGCAATGAAGTTGCGTTAGACGACGCCTTGGTTTCGACATCGCCTGCTAACCCTCTCGTAGTGTCTCCACTATTTTGCGGTAGCAACCCGTATCCCTATGGTAGCCTTACCTACCGGATCGATTCAGTTCATGGTTACTATACACCTTTGCAAGCGAGATGTCAATTATTTTTTTCATTATCTTGCAAAAAACGGAAATTTTTTTCAGGCGGGTTTTTCGGAGTCGCCGTCCGAGCGATCGTCTACGAGAACGGACGGGTTTTCCATGCGTAAGGCTGTGCAAAAATCGTCGTACGATTTCGGGTGAATCACGATGCAGAGATATTTTCCGTCTGAAAAATAAACGACCAATTTATCCGATTTTTTAAAATGCGTGATCTGTACGATGTTTTTTGCGGATGTTTGCGAGCGAAAAAAACAAAATCGCGTGGCAAATTTGCCGTTCCCGATTTCGTAGCGCGAACAGCACAGCAAGCCGATCCCCATTGCAAATAAAAACAGGGAGATCGCGCAGACGAGAATATAAGAGATCAGTCGCATCGCGCCGATATCTCCTAACTCGATCGCATTCAGCACGTTCCAAGCAAATCCGCCTGCGGAGAGCGCGAGCAATGCGAAAACGCAAAGCAGCATGGGGACGGTAAAACGATAACGAAAAGTTTTCATATTGGATACCTCTTATTAAGTTTACCATAATGTTTGCGGAAATTCAATCGGAATTTTGTCTTTTTATGTGAAAATTGTTTGTATTTTCGTTCGGATTCCGTTATAATATCAAAAACGAAAAAGAGGAGACTTGAAAAATGAAGCGAATTGAGGAATCGGTTATATGGACGGGACGCACGTTGAAGCGCGAAAGAGGCGATAAAACAAAGACGATGACGTACCGCGTCATACAGGCGCATAACCGTTCGGGAAATCCGGAAAAACCGCAGATCCGCTTTGACGAACTTGCCTCTCACGATATCACGTACGTCGGGATCGTGCAAACGGCAAAGGCGAGCGGATTGACGAAATTCCCTATGCCGTATACGCTGACGAATTGCCACAATTCGTTATGCGCGGTGGGCGGCACAATCAACGAGGACGATCATGTTTTCGGACTTTCCGCCGTAAAAAAGTACGGCGGCACGTTTGTTCCGCCGCATATCGCTGTCATTCATCAATATATGAGAGAGGCGCGCGCGTTTGTCGGCGGAATGATTCTCGGTTCGGATTCGCATACCCGTTACGGCGCATTGGGAACGATGGGCGTCGGCGAGGGCGGTCCGGAATTGGTGAAGCAGTTACTGAACCGAACGTACGATATCGATTATCCGCAAGTGATCGCGGTAGAATTGAAAGGGAAATTAAAACGAGGCGTCGGCCCGCAGGACGTCGCGCTCGCGTTGATTAGAGAAGTCTTTTCGGACGGCTTCGTTAAAAATAAAGTATTGGAGTTCGTGGGAACGGGGATTCGGTCGCTTTCGATGGACGAGCGTAACGGAATCGACGTTATGACCACCGAAACGACATGTCTTTCTTCTGTTTGGGCGACGGACGAAACCGTGCGCCGTTATTATGCGCAGCATGGCAGAGAAGAGGCGTATCGAGAGATGAACCCGTCTGTCGGCGCGGAATACGACGGAGCGGTGGTGATCGATCTCGCGGAGATTAAGCCGATGATCGCCCTTCCTTTTCACCCGTCTAACGCGTATACCATCGAGGATTTTCTTTCCCGTCCGTATGAATTGCTGAAAAAGGCGGAAGAAGAGGGGAAACGCCTTTTGCCGAACGGCAACTTTTCTCTGACGGATAAGATTCGGGACGGAAAGGTTTACGTCGAGCAGGGCGTGATCGCCGGTTGTGCCGGCGGTATGTACGAAAACATTGCGGAGGCGTGCGATATCATCGGGGACGGCGCGGTTTGCTCCGAACAGTTTACGTTGGATATTTATCCGTCTTCTCAGCCGGTTTATAAGGGCTTGACGGACGCAGGCTATATCGGGAAATTGATGGAGCAGGGCGCGATCGTAAAGACGGCGTTTTGCGGTCCTTGCTTTGGCGCGGGCGACGTGCCGCGGAACAACGGGCTTTCCGTTCGCCATACGACGCGCAATTTTGAAAGCAGAGAGGGTAGTAAGCCGTCTGACGGACAACTTGCCGCCGTCGCGTTAATGGACGCGCGCAGCATCGCCGCCACCGCGTTGAACGGGGGCGCGATTACTCCGGCGACAGATATTACGTATCGCAAAAGTCGCAAACAATATCGTTACGACGGAAAAATTTATCAAACGCGCGTTTATCGGGGGAGTGCGGACGCAAACGTTTCTCTCGTTTACGGACCGAATATCGCCGATTGGCCGGAGATCCCAGCGTTGAAAGAGAATCTGTTGTTAAAGGTTGCGAGCGTATTGACCGATCCCGTTACGACGACGGACGAATTGATCCCGTCCGGGGAAACATCGTCTTATCGCAGTAATCCGTATAAACTTTCCGAATTCGCGCTTTCCCGAAAAGATCCGTCTTACGTGAAGCGCGCGAAGGCGGTTCGGGAAGAAAAATTTCCGACGAGAACGCCGTATTCGGAGGAGAATACGACGTACGCGAGTGTCGTTTGCGCGGTAAAACCGGGCGACGGTTCCGCACGCGAGCAGGCGGCGTCTTGTCAGCGCGTGTTGGG
>CAYRPB010000045.1:0-11862 GCA_964426105.1 uncultured Clostridia bacterium
AGAGGGTATTGAGCGCGCGAATGGGCGAATGATATCCGACCAACGCGATTTCTCCCAAATAATGCGAGCCCTCGTCCGTGCCGATAATTTCCTTTAACGTATCGTAACCCTTTTCCGCCGAAAAATCGACCACCTTCCCATCCTTAAACGTGAGAGAGAAGTTTTCGATAATCGCGCCGTTTCTGACGAGCGGCATCGCGGCGACCAACGTTCCGTTCGCCGTGCGGCGATCGGGCGTACTGAACACCTCTTCGGTAGGCATGTTTGCTGTAAAATGAACGCCGTCCGCCCCCGATTCCACCGCGCCCGTAAAGAGATAACGGTCGGTCATGCCGACTGTGAAATCCGTCCCGAGCGAATTGACGTAATGAAAGGATCGAATCTTCTTTTCGTTGAGAATCCGACTCCGCTCGATGAGTTTTTCTTGATGCTCTTTCCAACGAGCAAGGCTGTCGCCCTCGTCCATGCGCATGGTTTTATGAATATATTCCCATTGCTTCTCCACCGCTTCCGTTTCCGAAAGAGCGGGGAACATTTTCTTTGCCCAAGACGGATTTGGATAAGCCGCCAAGCACCAACGCGTTTCGTTTTTGGAAGTAGACTCGCGGAAGCGCAACAACGCCTTTCCCGACGCGCGCGAGGCGGCGGCGATCTTCTTCGCGTCGATTCCCTCGTACAAACCGGGCTCGTCCGAAATAATACAGAGATACGCGCCCTTCTTTTCCAACAAATAGTCGCGAGAAGCGACCACGTAATCGGGTATTTCGGTCAACGTTTCCTCTTTCTGATAAGTATAATTCAGTTTGGAGATTTTGCCGCACCCCCAAAACATAATCACGCGTTCCGCGCCCTTTTCGTAAGCGGCGCGCACAACTTCTTCCGCAAGGTCGCTGCACTCGACAGGGCAAGCAATCCCAAGCGTTTCTCCTTTTTGTAAATTCACGCCCAACTCGACGAGCAATTTTGCGTATTCCTTTAATTTATGATCCATCGTAAATATCCTCCGTTTTTTCTTATTATACCCCCGACTGCACGAATCCGTCAAGCAAACCGACCGAAAAACCGCCGTAGCGAACCAATTCAAATACGCCGAAACGTCCGTTTTTCGTCAAAGCAATAAAAAAACAGGGAATTTCTTCCCTGCCGTAAATCGTTTCGTTTAATCGTTTTGCTCGACTGTTTCCGCTTGCGGCGCGTCCGCCGAAAGAACTTTCTTTTCTTCCGCGGAAGAGGCGTCGAACGAAAGTTGTACGCCGTTATCCGGGAAATTCTCCAGACTGTTCTCTTGTTTCCCGTAAAACCGACCGAAAATTTGATTGACGGACGAAACGCTGACGAACACGTTTGAAAATTTCCGAATCACGTTCTCGAAGTCGGACAACTCCCGTTTATTGATCACGCAAACCAACATAAACTTTTCTTTATGGGAATACATTCCCAAGGCGCGCACTTCCGTTACGCCGTGATGAAGTTTTGCCGAAAGTTCCTTTGCAATCGGTTCGGGATCGTCCGTAACGATCTCCACGCGCAACGCGGATTTGATTCCTTTCAAAATACTGTCGCTGACGCGCGACGTAAAATAACTGTAAATCAAACTGAACAACACCGCTTCCAACTCGCCGTATACAAAAATCGAAGAAACGGAAACGGACGCGTTAAGAACGAAAATCACCCAAACCAAACTGAAACGAGGCCATTTCACCTGAATCAGCGAAGCGATTAAGTCCGTTCCTCCGGTCGACCCACCGAGCCGAATGGTGCAACCGTAAATAAACCCGTTGATCACGCCGGCGGAAATAACCGCCAAAATTTTATCGTACTGCGTTTTAAAAGTATAAACGTTCCAATATTCGGATGCCATCAACGTCAACGAAAAAACGACGCTGAACAAAAACGAACGCACCGCAAATTTTCGATTGACGAAAAAAAAGCACAACACGGCAAGCGGAATATTGAGCAACAAATTCAACCAAGAAATCTTAAAACCGCCCAAATATTGCACCATGACCAAAATACCTGCCAACCCCACCGGTGCAAAATCGTTTGCGACTACGAAAATATGATAATTCAAACCGAACATCACGGCAAGCAAAATCACAAACCCGTAAGTAATAATCAAATTTAAACTTTTGTTTTTTGAAAAAATCATCTTTATCGTTTCCTAATAACGTTTTCTCTGAAAATCGACCCTAATAGTTTTACCATATTTCGGACGGAAAAGCAACGACTTGACGGAATATTTTTCGATTCCTTCCGATTTTTTAAAAACGAAGTCCCTTTCTTTTCTTTTTCCCGAAGCAATGACGTTCGATTTCCTTTACTTTCCGACCGATTTGTGATACGCTAAGAAAAAAAGGATCGGACTTCAATGGAACTGCAAACTTTTCTGGAACAATCTTACACCGCCTATCAAGCGGTGGAAAACGCCGCTCGCTTTTTGGAAAGCAAAGGTTTTCGCGCGCTTTCCGAAGCGCAACCCTATTCGATCGAACTCGGCGGTAAATATTACGTAATTCGGGACGGATCCGCGTTGATCGCGTTTTCCGTCGGCAAAACGAACACGTTCCGCTTCGTCGCCTCGCACACCGATTCCCCTGCTTTTAAAGTCAAAGGCGACGCGGTTTCGACGGTGGAAAATTACGTGAAATATAACGTGGAAAAATACGGCGGCGGCATCTTTTACACTTGGCTCGACCGTCCTCTCTGCCTTGCCGGAAGAGTGATCGTCAAAAAGGGCGAAACGCTCAAAAGCGTACCCGTCGTAAGCGAACAAACCTTTGTGATTCCGTCCGTCGCCATTCATTACAACCGCAGCGCGAACGACGGAATCAAATTAAATCCGCAAACAGACTGTTCCCCTCTTGCCGCCTTAGACGGCGCGATCGCCTCTGTCAAGGATCTTTTTTCCGACCGCGTTGACGGAACGATCGTCGACTGGGATCTCTACGTCGCGTGTAAGGAAAAACCCTTTTTGTGCGGCGTAAAGAACGAATTTCTCTCTTCCCCCCGTATCGACAATCTGACTTCCGTCTTCTCTTCTTTGGAAGCGATCGTTTCTTGTCAGCCGAACGCGATCGCCATGGTTTATCTTGCGGACAACGAGGAAGTCGGCAGCGCAACCAAGCAAGGCGCAGGATCTACGTTCTTGCGCGAAACGACGGAACGCGTATTCGCGGCGTTGGGCGGAATCGAGTTAAACACAGCCCTCGCGCAAAGTTTATTCTTATCCGCAGACAACGCGCACGCCTTACATCCCAACCACCCCGAACTATCCGATCCGACCAACAAAACGTTACTCGGAAAGGGCGTCGTGATCAAGCGGCACGCCAACCAAAACTACACGACGGACGCGCTGTCCTCCGCCGTCATAAAAGAACTGTTCGACCGAGCAAACGTTCCGCATCAAGATTTTTACATGCGTTCGGATCTTCCGTGCGGCGGCACGCTCGGCGCGATCAGTTCGTCCCAACTCTCCGTCCGCTCCGCGGACGTCGGACTACCGCAACTCGCCATGCACTCCGCCGTGGAAACCATGTGCCTTTCGGATTACGACGCGATGAAACGCGGAATCGAAGCATTTCTTTCCTGCAATTTTGTCGTCAACGGATACGACGAATTTACGCTTTGACAACAAAAATTTCCGTTCAAAAGCAACGTTCTGCTTCTATCGAAAAATCGTCGTTTCCCGAAAACGGCGATTTTTTCTTAAACTTTTTTTCTTAAAAAAATATTCCGAAATCATCATTCCGTTTATAACCTTAACCGATCGTTTCAACAAAAAAATCCCCCTGTCCGTCAGCCCGACAAGGAAATCTTTTCGTATCATTTTAATTTGTTAAAAACCGCCGATCCGCGATAATGCGTCAAGTACGTTTATGCTTGCGGTACGCCGTTTACGAGGTCGTTAGAGGTAGAATTAACCCAACCATTCAAAGAATACCGATCGGAGCTTACCGGAATGTTATCAACTACATCGGTTTTATACCAAACCAAATCGTTTGTAACCAAACCATAAAGCGTTGTACATTGACACCCACCAGCGTTAAATCCTATCCAATATCCGTATCGATTTCCGGAATCGCCGACTAACGAATATTGAATATCTTTCATTTCTACAGTTCCGCTAATATCGCTGGATAAAAGATTTGTAGTAATCCCGTCAAATTCACAATCGGTAGTAGTCAAAGTCGCATTCTTTTCGGAAATACCGGCAACTTTAGCCACCTCAACCGCCCCGCTAACCGACACATTTTCAAACTTCACGTTATTCATCTTCAACACACCATGCAACTGTCCGACGATTCCGCCGACTTTTTGATAGCCATTGACCACGCAATCCTTAAACGTGACGTTATTCAATTCAACGGTTGCACCGGCATCGATATAACCAGCAATCAGACCGATTGTATTCGCACCCTTTTCATGCGTTGCCAAAGAATTGCCTACGTTCAAACCGGAAAACGTAACGTTTTTGATTGTTACCGTTCCACTCTCCACTTTTCCGAGCAAGCCGAAACCATATAAATGACCTGCAAAATTCCCACCAACAGGCGTAATCGTGTTATCGTCCGCACGCAAACCGCTTAAAACAGCACCGTCTTCTCCGCCGGAAATGGTAATATTCCCTTTCGTTGCACCGAAGTCTACCGCAGCGCCTCTTAAATCGACATTACCCGAAAGTGTAATATGCAAATCATCGGTTGACGGGTTTTCCTTAGTTCCTCTTACGCTTTCAATCAAATGCGCTAACTTCGCGCCGCTGTCAACGGTAACTTCACCGTTATCCGAAATCGCATAATTGCTATCCGTCGGCACTGCTCCGGATAAGGACATCAACTGAACGCCGTCTATTTTTGCATCCTTCGGAAAAACAACGTTATCTTCTTTATCCATATAGACGATTTTAGGAATCCCGTTATCGATATAAAAGTAAAAATAATGGTTCGCCTGCAACGGTTTATAATTATCCAAGTCGATATTATCTTGATCCAAAACCTTTACCGCGTCGGCTACGGTATCGATCGATCCGTCCGTATGCATCGCCAATAACGTATTCATTTGTCTGACCGCCTGAATATCCGCCGACTGATGCGCTTTGTTAATTAAGTTTGCAAAGGTAGGAATCAGCACCGCCGCCAAAATTCCGATGACCGCAATGACGATTACGAGTTCTACAATGGTAAAACCCTTTTTCTTTTTCAAATTCATTTTTACGCTCCTTTCCGTACAACAATCGTTCTTGATTATTTTCAAAAAGAAAGCGTCCTTTTTCCTTGCCGCTCGGCAAGGAAAAGAGGACGTCCTCTTATTCCGATCGATTATATCACATTCTTTCTTTTAACGCAAGGGAAAAACGATCGTCTAATCCCGAAAAATCGGAATTCCCCTTTTTATCGACATAAAAAAGTCTCTCCGAGGTAACCGACGGAACAACTTTTACGCAATTTTATTCGGCTTGCAAGCCGTTCCCCAACGCGCTTACGCTTGCGGCACACCGTTCGCCATATCGGCAGAAGAGGAATTCACCCGATTACTCAACGAATACAGCGCGGATTTAATCGTCACGTCTTCCACGATTGCGGTTTCATACCAAGTGAAATCGTTCGTAACCAAAGCAAAAAGCAACGGTTGCTCGTCTTCTTCATAAAGGTCAGCCCAATATCCGTATCGATTCGTCAAATCGCCTTTCAAAGCGTATTCGATATCTCCCCTCAAAAACACTTCGCTTACTTCGTTCGGCAAATGCTTTACGGTTATTCCGCTGAAATCGCAATCGGCAATCGTTAAGTTTGCCGTCACGGAAGACGTGCCGACGACCTTTGCAACCTCTACCGTTCCGCTCACCGAAACGTTTTCAAATTTGACGTTATTCATATTCAACGTGCCGCATAATTGTCCGGCGACTCCGCCGATCGTTCGGAAACCGCTCACCGCACAATCTTGAAACGTAACGTTGTTCAAATTGACGGTAGCGCTCTTTCCGATATAACCTGCCACCAAACCGAGTGTTTTTCCGTGATTCGTTTCATCCGAATCGCTCGCGGTCAAGCGAGAAATCGTAAGGTTTTCGATTGTTACCGTTCCGCCGGCGATATTCCCGAACAAACCGTAGCCGTGCTTTGTCCCGACAAACTCATCGGCAACGGTTACCGTACTTTGATCCGCGCGCAAGCCGCTTAAAACGGCGTCGTTTTCCCCCGAAACGGTAATATTTCCGTTCGTCGAACCGAAATCGACCGCCGCGCCCCTTAAATCGATATTGCCCGAAAGCGTAATATGCAAGTTTTCGGACGACGGATTTTCGTTATACCGTCCTCTCTTGGTTTCGAGCAAATGAGCCAACTTCGCGCCGCTGTCAACGATAACTTCCCCCGTTTCCGAAATCACGTAATCGTCGTCCGTCGGCACCGCGCCGGTTAAGGACGTCAGTTGCTCGCCGTCTATTTTTGCGTCTTTCGGATAAACGACGTTATCGTCTTTATCCATATAGACGATTTTCGGCGTTCCGTTTTGCACGTAGAAGTAAAAATAATGATTCTTCTTCAACGGTTTATAATCGTCCAAATCGATCTTTTCTTTCTTTAACACGTTTATCGCGTCGGACACGGTGTTAACCGATCCGTCCGTATGCTTCGCGAGAACGCGATTCATTTGACTGACCGCATGCGCGTCGGCAGGTTGATTCGCACTGTTCGCCAAACTCGCAAACGTCGGAATCAAAACCGCCGCCAAAATCGCAATGGCAGCGATGACGATGACGAGTTCCGCAATGGTAAAGCCCTTTTTCTTTTTCAAATTCATTTTTTACGTTTCCTTTGATACGATAATCGTTTTTTGTGTATTTTCAAAAAGAAAGCGACCTTTTTCTTGCCGAACGGGCAAGAAAAAGAGGACGCCCCTTTTTCCGACTGATTATATCATATTCTTTCTTTTAATGCAAGGAAAAATCTTTCCCGATTCCGAACTGTAAAAGTCTTTTTATTTTTCGGACAGCGAACGGTATAATTCCATAACGCCGTCGGCAATGGTCTTTAACGCGCCGTTCTCGAATGGCGAGGGCACGCCGGCTTCTTTCACCAACGCGGAGAAGCGTTCCGTTCCGCCCTTTTTGCAAAACGCGCAATACTTTTCAAACGCCGCGTCGTAATCTTTTTGCGATGCAAGCAAAAAGCCGAGCGCAACCGTTTGCGCCAAGCAATAATCGATATAATAGAACGGCGATTCGTAAATGTGCATTTGATACTGCCAACGCGTTCCCTCTTCGAGATAGGGGATTCCTTCCGTCGAAAGGTATGGGCGATATTTCTCTTCCAACCGATTCCACTCTTGTTTCCGCTCCGTCGGCGTCAATTCGGGGTGATCGTATACGATATGCTGAAATTCGTCCACAATCGAGCCGTACGGAATGAACGTAAAGGAATCCAACAAGTGCTTTAATTGATATTTCTTTGCATCGTCGAAAAAGAGATCCATATATTTCCAGCAGAAAAATTCCATACTCATGGAATGACATTCCGCCGTCTCCATTCCGCCCACTTGCAATTCCCAATCACCATGGGTAAACTGCATATCCATCGCGAAACCGTGACCGAACTCGTGCGTTACGACGTCTACGTCGCTGCTCGAACCGTTGAAATTCGCCAAAATAAAGATCTGCTCGTACTTGGTAAATTCCGTACAGTAGCCGCCGCCCCACTTGCCCTCGCGCGATAATACGTCGAATGCTTCCGCGTCCAGCATACGATCCATAAATTCGCCCGTCGCCGCACTCATTTTGTGATACATTTCTCTGCCGGCTTCCAAAATGCCCTCTGCGGACAGTTTCGGTTCGGGCTGACCGCCGCCGAAGTAAATCGTGTCGTCGTACAGCATGACGCGATCCCACCCCAGCCGTTCGGCAACAGCCTCTTTTATTTGCTTCGCGGCGGGGACGATATCTCTCAGCACGTTCGCGCGGAACGTTTCCACCATCGCGCGGTCGTAGTCGATCCGCCCCATACGATAATATCCGAGTTCGGTATAACTCGAAAGTCCTAACTTTTTCGCTTGACGGTCGCGCACTTTTACGAGTTTATCGTAAAGCCCGTCTAACTGCTCCGCATGCGCTTGTAAGCCCTTTCCGAGCGATTCCGCCGCCGCTCTCCGAACGGCGCGATCGTCCGCTTGCAATTTACCGCGAATCACCGCCAAGGGAACTTTTTTCCCCGCCCAATCAAAGAGCATTTGACTCATCAACGCCGAATATTCGGTCGCGAGTTTACTTTCCTCTTGCTCGTCCGCGATAATCGACGGACTGTGCGCCTTGCGCGCGAGTTCGTAATTGCGAAATACGAGCGGATTGATATATTGTTCCGCTTCTTCCCGATAGGGCGAATCCAACAACGCGTTCGTAAATTCCAAATAAGCGTCCTGCATCAGCGCGCCCACTTCGTCGTAATAATCCATTTCCGCCTTGTAAAACGCGTCGCGCGTGTCCTGCGTGTAACGTGCGTTACAGAGCGAGGACGCGGTTAAAAAATCGACGCACGCGGGCTTTGCCGACTTCTCGCGAATTTCCGCGAGTTCTTTGCCGCTCTTTGCGTTTTTTGCCGCCGCAGTCGCCGCGGCGAGTTTTTCTTTGGTTGCTTCGAGCGTCACGCGCTCGTACGGTATATCCTTGATTTTCATGCAATCTCCTTTATTTCCCCACGCAAAAACGGGAGAATATTTCATTGATAATATGTTCGGTCGCGGTTTTCCCGGAAATTTCGCCCAAGGCTTCCCATCCGGCACGAATATCCACCGCAATGAGATCGAGCGGCACGACGCCGAGTCCGTCTTTCGCCGCAACGAGTTTTTCTCGCGCTTGTCGCAACGCGTCGTAATGTCGTTCTTCGGTCAAAAAATCACCGTTTAAGTCAATTCCGTCGCCCAACGCGCGCTCGTAAATCAACTCTTTTAAGCGTTCGACGTTTTTTCCCGTCAGCGCGGAAACGAATAAATCCATTCCCGACAACTTCACCAAGCCCGACAAATCGCTCTTATTGTAAACGACCAAATGTTTCCGATCTTTGATTTCTTCAAAAATCATGCGGTCCGCGTCGCCCAAGGGTTTCGAAGCATCTAAAACGAATAATACCAAATCGCTTTCGGCAAGCGCGCGCTTTGCCCGTGCGATTCCAACGCTTTCCACCTCGTTTTCGGTTTCCCGAATTCCTGCGGTATCCGAAAACCAAAACCGCACGCCGTTGATCGTCATCGTCCCCTCGACGACGTCGCGCGTCGTCCCCGCCACGGGCGACACGATCGCCTTTTCGTAATCGAGCAATCTGTTTAAAAGAGAACTCTTTCCCGTGTTCGGCTTGCCGACGATCGCCACCTTTACGCCGTTTTTCAGCGTTTTGCCCGTGCGATAGGTGGAAAGAAGCCCGTCCAACTCGCCGACCGCCGAAACGAGCGCGTCCTTAACCGTCCCGATCGCGGTTTCTTCCAAATCTTCTTCGGGAAAATCGATATTCGCGTCAATCTGCGCCAATACATACGTCAACGCGTCTTGCATTTTCTCTACCCGTTTTTTCAACCCTTCCCGATAGAGATAATAGCCGGCTTTCACTTCGCCCTCGCTCTCGCTGTTGATCATGTCGATCAACCCTTCCGCGGAAGAAAGCGACAACTTCCCGTTCAAAAACGCACGTTTGGTAAATTCCCCGTTCGCCGCCGGGCGACACCCGAAAAAGAGCGCGCGTCGCAAGATTCCCTCCGCGATCGCAACGCCGCCGTGACAATGGAACTCCACCATGTGTTCCCCCGTGTAACTCTTCGGCGCGGCAAAACAAACGCATAATCCGAAATCCCGAAACGAGCCGGCGTCGATTTCTCCGGGATACATGCGGTAAGGCTCGAAATCCTTTACCGCCGTTTTACCCGTCGGCGCAAACATCTTTTCCGCGATCGCAAGAGGCGATTCTCCGCTGATTCTGATAATGGCAACGCCGCCTGCCCCCAAGGGCGTCGAAATTGCCGCAATATTTTCGTAAAGCATATTTTTATTTTACCACTTACGCGTTCAAAACGCAAAGAAAAAAAGGAGAATTTCCATTCTCCTCCGAAATTTCGACAATTTTCGTCAATCTTCGTCAATTTTCTTCGTTATCGTCCTTTTGTTCGTTCGAACTCAACTCCGCAAACGGATCGCCCGGATCGTAATCGCCCTTTTGCGCAAATTCGCGATAGGGATCGTCCGGCGGAGTCTGCGCGTAAGGATTCACGCCGCCGTAAAAGGTGCGACGGTATTTATTTTGCATGTATTCTTTGTAATCCACAACTTCCTTTTTGCGACACAAAAACACCATCAAGCCCGTCAAATCGAAAAAAACCGAAACCAACACGTACACCCAATGCCGTTCGGGGGATAACCGTTTGAAATAATCCAACAACAAGGAAATCGTAAAGAACAGCGATACGAGCGAAACAAAACTCGCTATCATACTCAACGCGGAATAAACCGCGTCGTATTGATTTAAAAGTTCCGTTCCGACAGAACTGACGGGAATCAATCCGCCGCCGGACGCCAAACCGAAAAAAATCTCCTGTCCGGCAAAGAACATCGAAATGCTTTCCCAATAATACAAGCCGTACGCCACCGCCGTTAAAGCGAACTGAACGAGTTCCAATATCATAACGATAACGCCGATATTTTTCACTTTCCAGCCGAACAGATTGCTCGATCCGACAACTTTTCCCATAATATAGTAATTGACAAAGGGCACCCAGGCAAGCCCCCACAGACGAATCTTCTGCCGTTTTGCGACAGACGAAAGTCCGACCGCGAACAATACGTGAAACGCGACGACAACCGCCAACAGGCATGCAACGAACGCAATCGCGCCGTCACGCGTAATCATTAACTTGATCAGCGAGCCGTTCTCGTCTTCCCCGATAAAGATATTCATATTTCCTCCGAAACGAAACTTTCTTCGTTATGATTATTGTAGCACACTAAACTTGAAATTAAATTAAAATCTCGTCAATATGCGCGCGCGAAATAGACGGTATGCTTCGCAGGCTTACCGCAAACCGCGCAAACGGTATCCACTTGCTCGCCCTCCGCGATGACTCTGGCAGACGCAGCGGTTTCTTCCTTGATCCGATCTTCACATTCTCGGCAACCGCACCATGCCGCTTTTACGAAATTCTTATTTTCAACGCCGTCCAAAATCTCTTGCATGCTATGCGCTTCCACAACCTTGCCGTCGCGCAATTTGCGGGATTTTTCCAACATATTCGTCTGTACGTCCTTTAACAGCGAGCAAACGGTTTCCGCCAAAGAAGCAAGCGCGACGAACGTCTTTTCGTGCGTATCCCGACGAACGACGACCGCCTGCCCGTTTTCGATGTCGCGCGGACCGATTTCGATCCGTACGGGGACGCCCTTCATCTCCCATTCGTTGAATTTCCAACCGGGGCTCATCTCGCGCTCGTCCGTTTCCGCACGCACGCCTGCCGCAACCAACGCCGTCGCGATTTCACGCGCTTTTTCGGTTACGCCCGGCTTATGCGCCGCAACGGGAACGACGATCGCCTGCACGGGAGCGACCATCGGCGGAAGCACCAATCCGCGCTCGTCGCCGTGCGCCATGATAAGCGCGCCGATTAAACGGGTGGAAACGCCCCAAGAGGTGGAATAACCGTATTTTAACACGCCGTCTTTATCCAAAAACTTCATATTAAACGCCTTTGCGAAATTTTGCCCGAGATAATGCGACGTTCCCGCTTGTAACGACTTGCCGTCCAACATCATCGCTTCCATGCCGTAAGTCGCGACCGCGCCGGCAAACTTTTCCTTTTCCGTCTTTCTTCCGGTGAATACGGGAATCGCCAACA
>CAYRPB010000046.1:0-11792 GCA_964426105.1 uncultured Clostridia bacterium
AAAGTATATTGAAAAAAGGAGAAGACGAGATGAAGAAAAAGCAATTCGTTTATTTGGCGGCGATTGTCGTTATCGTGCTGTCGATTGTTTTGATGCTGGTTAATCTGAATCAAACGGAATCTTTGGTATCGAGTCCGTTCTGGTGGTTTTTTATGGGAATGACGCTCGGTTTCGGGATCTTATCGTTTGTCTCGGGGTGCGTTCGTAAGAGTCCCGGCTGCTTTTTTCTTGCGGCATTATTGTTGGACGGGTTTCTCGTTTATCTGACGATCGACGTGTTTTCTCTTATTTGGTACGTCGTTTTGATTGTCGGAATCATGTTTCTCGTCGTGCTGGTGTTGTTTGACCTTTTCCTTTTGGGAAATCGCACGGAAGCGATTGCGGAAAACGACGCGTCGAAAGAAGTAAAAAAATCGGATCGGGTGATTCTTGCCGATTTCGAACAAGGAGATAAAAAGAACTGATATGGAGCGTAACTTAACGCTGTTGACCGATCTTTATCAACTCACGATGATGGACGGTTATCTTGCTCGCGGCAGAGCAAAAGAAATCGCCGTATTCGACGTATTTTTCCGTCCGAACGGCATGATCACTTATTCGTTGGCGGCAGGCTTAGAACAGGTGATCGATTATATTTTGAATTTACGGTTCGGAGAAGAAGAACTTGCTTACTTAAAGGGGCTGGGAATTTTTTCGGACGCTTTTTTACGGTACTTAAAGGAATTTCGTTTTACGGGCGACGTCTATGCCGTTCCCGAGGGGACGGTCGTATTCCCCGGAGAGCCGATTTTGACGGTAAAAGCACCCGTTATGGAAGCGCAATTGGTGGAAACGGCGATTCTCAATATTTTGAATCACCAAACGTTGATCGCTTCCAAGGCGGCGAAAATTTGTTACGAGGCGAAGGGCGATTCGGTAATGGAATTCGGTTTGCGTCGCGCGCAAGGTCCGGATGCCGGCATTTACGGGGCGCGCGCTTCTATTATCGGCGGTTGCGGTTCTACTTCCAACGTGCTTGCCGGAAAGATGTTCGACATTCCCGTCGCGGGGACGCATGCGCACAGTTGGGTTATGAATTTCCCGTCCGAATACGAGGCGTTCAAGGCGTATGCGGAAACTTATCCCGAAAACGCGTTGCTTTTGGTGGATACGTACGATACGTTGGGAAGCGGCGTTCCGAACGCGATTCGCGTGTTTGACGAAATGCGCGCCGCAGGCAAAAAGCCGAAAGGGATTCGTTTGGATTCGGGCGATCTTGCTTATCTTTCCAAAAAGGCGCGCGTGATGTTGGATGCGGCAGGATATTCGGATACGATCATCTGTGCTTCGGGCGATTTGGACGAACGTTCCATTCGTTCTTTGAAATATCAAGGGGCGAAAATCGATCTTTGGGGGATCGGCACGAAACTGATCACCAGCGCGGACATGCCGGCTCTCGGCGGCGTTTATAAATTGGCGGCGGTGTACGAGGACGGACGGGAAATTCCGAAAATCAAAGTATCCGACAATGCCGTAAAGATTACGAATCCCGGATTTAAAAATATCTATCGTATTTACGATCGGGACGGAAAGGCTCTCGCCGATTTGATTTACCTTAGAAGCGAAGCGCCTTACGACGAAGCCAAGCCGCTTACCGTCACGCATCCGACCGAACGTTGGAAGCGAACGACCTTTGAGGGCTATCGGTTGCGCTCGTTGCATGTAAATATCATTCACGGCGGAAAACTTGTTTACCGCTTGCCGTCCTTAAAGGAAATCAAGGCGTATGCCGCGGCGGAATTGGCGAGTTTCTGGGATGAATATAAGCGGTTGGATCAACCGCACGTTTATAAGGTGGATCTTTCCGATTCGCTTTGGCAACTGAAAAACGATTTGTTGGAATCAATCGGCAAAAAGGATTAGGGGAATGGAACTCGACAAGAAAAAGTACAAAGCGGAAGAAGTACGCGCATTGCTGGACGGACTGAAAACCGAATATAACGGAAAACTTGCCGAGCAGAGCGAGGAAATTTTTGAACTGAACGGCAAATTAAAACGCGTCCGTGCGGAATTGGAGAGTTTTAAGAATCGGGACGCGTTGATTTCCTCTTCCTTGCAGGCGGCGGAAGAGCAGGCGGAAAAAATCAAGGAGACCGAGCGGTTGCAATACGAACTTTCTCTTGCACGGTTAAAGGATTTTCAGTTGAAATGGGATTCGTATTTTGAGTTTTTATTTGAAAAATATCCCTATTATAAAATCACCGAGCAAGCGTTGGATATTGCCGGGAAACTGAATCGCGTGCTCGGCGATGGCGGCACTGCGTTTGAAAAACTTGAAAAATTAGACGATCTCATTCAAAAGGAAACGGCTGCGTCGCAGTTTAACCCCAAGGAGAAGATTGAACGGTATATCGAAAGCGAGGTTGGCGGATTCAATTTAGACGAGGTTTTGAACCCCGGCGAATTACAATTGGAGGATTTATGCAAAGAGTTGGGACTCATGGAAGACGACTGATCGCCGCGCTTCCCTGTATTATTTTAATCGTTGCGATTTTGCTCGATCAGATCACAAAACTGTATTTTCATCTTTACGGTGTAAAAGGGCAGGACGTTACCGTTATTCCGGGCTTTTTCTATTTGAATTTCTCTACGAATACGGGGGCTGCGTTCGGCAGTTTGTCCGATAAATCTTGGGCACAAACCTTTTTCAAGGTGTTGACTTTTTTTGCGTTGGCAGGGCTTGCGGTGTTTTATTATTTCGCCGCCGATCACGGAAATTGGTTGAAATACGGTTTGATTCTCATCATTGCCGGCGCTATCGGCAATTTTATCGACAGATTGTGCTTCGGCCGAGTGGTGGACTTCCTTTCGTTCGATTTCGCTTGGATGGGATTCGGACGGTTTGCGACGTTTAACTTGGCTGATTCTTTTTTGTGCGTCGGTGTGGCAATGGTGATTTTACACTATTTGTTCTTTGATCGAGATGCCGTGTTTAAGAGAAAGAAACATGAAGATTGAATTGTTTTTCGCGGAAGCGGAACAAAACGGCGTCCGAGCGGACGTCTTTTTAAGTGAAAAAACGGGGCTGACGCGTTCGCGGATCAAGCGACTTGCCGACGACGGAAAAATCGCCGTCAACGGCGTCGTTGTGCCGGCGAAGAAACCGCTAAAAACGGGGGACTCCGTTCGCTTGGAGATCCCGGACAATCGTCCGCTCGATCTCGAACCGCGCGATATTCCCGTCGATATCGTTTATCAAGACGACGATCTTGCCGTAATCGATAAGCCGCAAGGGCTGACCGTTCACGCCGGGAGCGGAACGGACGGAGATACGTTGGTGAACGCGCTTTTATTTCGGTTGGATCGTCTTTCCGGAATCAACGGCGCGTTGCGACCGGGAATCGTTCATCGTATCGATAAAAACACGTCCGGACTTTTGGTGGTGGCGAAAAACGACCGCGCGCATCTTTCTTTGTCCGAGCAGATTGCGGAAAAAACTTGTCGTCGCGTTTACGTCGCGCTGTTAGAGGGCATCGTCAAGCAAGAGGAAGGAATGATCGAAACCTATCTTTCTCGCAGCGATCGCGATCGGACGAAGATGGCGGTAAGCGCGCACGGCAGGCGCGCCGTAACGCATTACCGCGTTTTGCGCCGTTATGCGCAGTATACGCTTTGCGAGTTTCGCTTGGAAACAGGGCGTACGCATCAAATCCGCGTGCATGCAAAATATATCGGTCATCCTGTTGTCGGCGATCCCGAATACGGCTATAAAAATCAAAAATTCAAATTAAACGGTCAACTGTTGCATGCCAAGGAGTTATCCTTTCAACATCCGACGACGGGGAAACAAATGACGTTTACCGCACCGTTGCCCGATTATTTTCAAGAAGTGCTGAAAAAGTTGTCCGAAACAGAACGGCAATCATATTGAATCGTGTTTTTCGAGAGCGTTTATCGAAGAGCGGAATCTTCCGCGTTCGTTCGGGGAACACTTTTACTCTGCTTGCCGCTTTTTTATTTTTTCCCAATTGATAAAACCGTATAGATCGTTCACGAGAAAGACGAAAAAACATACGACGACCGAGATATATTTGATATCCGAAGCACTTGCCAAGATCCATAAAAGGATTAAAACGACGTCGTTCGCGGCATAGGCAAGCGCGAAATACGGGCTTCTGCGAAAGGTGAGATAGGCGGCGAGAAAACTCGTTGCGACCGATATTGTGCTCGGTATGATATTTGCGGTATGAAAGGCTTCCAAAATAAAGTAAAACGAAGCGGTTACCGCAATGGTTACGAGCAATAAAAAGCAAAGTTCTTTTTTTTCGATACGGTTTACTTTTACTTCCGCTTTATTGCCGTTGTAGGGGTTTTTAAGCCAAGCGATCAATGAGAAAATCGCCATCGGCATCGTCATGCCGAGATAGGTGAGCATTTCTCCGTAATAAGAGAACGTAAAGGATATAAAGCTGTATAAGATGCTGAACAGAATCATTAACAGTTGACCGAACGGATTTCCTTTTGCGTTAAAGATTAAAGAGGTTACGCCGACGAGCGACGCCGTGAGCGTTAAATAGTTTTCCCGATCGAAGATGCAGAACGAAAGCACGATCGCCAGAACGGACGCGCTCCACAGCGTGAGTTCGAGTGAGGAAAAGTAATTCGGTAATTTTTTGTTTTTCATTATGATTTTCTCCAAAAAAAGAAGCACCCGTATACGCATCTTCCAAGACCTAACGATGCGTAAACGAATGCTTTTTGCATTTTTTCTACCCGGTGGCAGTTTTTATGGTGGTATTATATTCGTTTGATTTTAATTTGTCAAGCGAATCGGTTGTTTTATTTCGTTCCGAAAATACGGTCGCCCGCGTCGCCGAATGCAGTCACGATATAACCGTGCTCGTTTAACGGGGCGTCTGCGTAGTGCGCAACGTATATTTTTACGTCCGGGTGTGCGGTTGCGACGCGCTTAATTCCTTCGGGTGCGGCGATTAACGACAAGAGTTTAATATTTTTGAACCCTTCGTTTTTAATGAATTGAATCGCAGCGGCTGCGCTTCCGCCCGTCGCAAGCGCGGGATCGACGACGATTACTTGACCGTCCAAGCAATCTTTGGGAAGTTTGCAATAATATTCGTGCGGTTCGAGCGTTTCTTCATCCCGATAAAGACCGATATGCCCGATTTTTGCGGTGGGGAAGAGTGCGGTCAAACCGTCTACCATACCGAGTCCGGCGCGCAGAATGGGAACGATCGCGATTTTTTCGTCGATGACGGGAGAATCGAAATCGGAAATCGGCGCTTGAATATGGATGTTTTTGGTTTTCAAATCGCGGAACGCCTCATACCCCATGAGCATGGCAAGTTCCGCAACGATTTCACGAAATTCTTTCGTTTTGGTGGAAACGTCGCAGAGATGCGTAATTTTGTGCGCGATCAACGGGTGATCGAAAACGGTTACGTTTTTCATATAGTCTTTCATGACAAAACCTCATACGTTTGAATTTTTCTCTCTTTATTTTACTATAAATGCGGTGAAAAGACAAGTCAATCTTTCAAAAAAATTGACTTAAAACGGGTGTTATGATAAAATAAAAGAAAAAACAATCCGAAAACGGGGGGTACTATGAAATTCAAAGCGCAAATTTTAGACGAACTCGCCATTCGACGCGCCATGACGAGAATCTCATATGAAATTATCGAGCGTATGCCCGATTTGAAAAATACCGTTTTGGTGGGAATCAAAACGCGCGGCGTTCAACTGGCGCAGACCATTCGCAAACATATCGCCGATTCCTCGGGTACGGAACTTCCTTTTGCGGAATTAGACGTTACGTATTATCGGGACGATCTTCCTTTGCACGAAAAGACGGGCGGAAAATTTACCGCCGACGTTGCCGGGAAAGACGTAATTTTGGTAGACGACGTTTTATTTACGGGGAGAACTACGCGTGCCGCGATCGAGGCGGTTTTGGACGCAGGCAGAGCGTCGAGTATTCGGTTGGCGGTTTTGATCGATCGCGGACATCGCGAACTTCCGTTACGCGCGGATTTCGTCGGAAAAAACGTGCCGACGTCCATGAGAGAGGAGATCGTCGTCAATCTTCTTGAAACGGACGGAGAAACTTCCGTATTGATTTTTGAAAAAGAATGATCGAAATTTGTTTCTTCGCTAAAAACCGTAAAATAGAACGGGGATCGATTAAAATAATTTACGGGTAGAATTAAGTCGATTGTACGTCATGGTAGCGTACGAAGAATTAAAATTAGAGCGGTCGATACACGGTGATTTTTTTCTGTAAAATTGATTATGACAATTTATAAAAATATACACGTTATTAATTTTGAGCCGATTATTTGTTACTCTCCCTCTTTTATGCCGGTATGGAATACTCGCAGAAAAGAGGGGATTTGATTTTTCGAGAAAAATTTTTATAAAAAAATTTCCTTATTCGAACGGAAAGAAATCCTTTTTTCGCGGCTTTCGTAACTTCTTTGACATTTTTGCTCCGTTATATTATAATAATAGTAATCGGGAGGTTACATATGGAGATTCCGCAGGAATATTACGAATTGTTGGCGCGTTCCTTTCGTTCGCCGAAAGACGCGATGACTGAAATCATTAATTTACAAGCGATTTTGAATCTTCCTAAGGGAACGGAGCATTTTTTAAGTGATCTGCACGGAGAAGCGGACACGTTTCTGCATATTTTGAAAAATGCTTCCGGGGTGATTCGTACTAAGATCGAAGCGATTTTCGATTACGTGCTTACTTCCCGTCAAAAAGACGATCTTGCCGCTCTTATTTACTATCCGGAAGAGCGTCTTGCCATCGTGAAGCGGCAAGAAAAGGATATGGACGAATGGTATCGGCAAACGCTTTTGAAATTGATCGAGATTTTAAAAGTGGTTGCGTCCAAGTACACGCGCAGTAAGGTTCGGAAAGCTTTGCCGCGCGATTACGTGTACGTGATCGATGAATTGATCAATATGTCGCATCAGTCGATCAATAAGCAAAACTATTACGATAATATCATTTCTTCCATTATCGAGTTGAACGACGCCGATTCTTTCGTGATTGCCATGTGCGAATTGATTCAGCGACTTGCGATCGATCATCTGCACATTGTCGGCGATATTTTCGATCGTGGCGACGGAGCGGACGTCATTGTCGATCGCCTAATGCGTTATCATTCTTTGGATATTCAATGGGGAAATCACGATCTGTTATGGATCGGCGCGGCTTGCGGAAACGTCGCCTGTATCGCGAACATTATTCGTATCAACTGTACGTATCGGAATTTACAAATTTTAGAAAGTCGGTACGGCATCAATTTGCGTCCGTTAAGCACGTATGCCGAAAAGCGTTATGAAAACGATCCGTGCGAAACCTTTCGGATCGACGACACTTACGATACCGCCGTTCCTTTTGATAAAAACGAGAATCTCGCGAAGATCAACAAGGCGATTACGGTCATTCAGTTAAAGTCGGAAAACGCTTTAATCGCGGCGCATCCGGAGTTCGATATGGCGGATCGCGCGCTTTATCCGGAAACCGTTTTAACAGACGAAGAGCAAGCGATCGTGCATTTTTTGCAAGAGGAGTTTATTCATTCCGCAAAGTTACAATCGCACATTCGTTTTTTACTTGAAAAGGGGAGTATGTATCTCGTATACAACGGCAATCTTTTGATGCACGGATGCGTCCCGACAAACGAGGACGGTTCGTTTACCTCCGTCAGTGTGGGAAATACGCGTTATTCGGGTAAGGCTCTTTACGATCGTTTGGATCGTTTGGTACGGGACGCTTATCGGCAGCGCACGCCTTACGACGTGGATTATATGTGGTATCTTTGGTGCGGCAAAAATTCTCCCGTATACGGCAGAGATCGTATGATTACGTATGAAAAGCATTTCGGCGATCCCAAGACGACGGAAACAAAAAATCCCTACTATACGTTCGTCAAGGAAGAGGCGTATTGCGAGAGGGTGTTGAACGAGTTCGGAACGGGCGGAAAATTTTCGCATATCGTGAACGGACATATGCCCGTCAAGGTAAAGGACGGCGAAGCCCCCGAAAGCGCGAACGGAAAACATATCACCATTGACGGCGGTTTGGCAAAGGCGTATCATTCCAAGACGGGGATCGGCGGTTACACGCTGATCAGCAATTCGCAGGGGCTGTTTCTCGTCAGTCATGCGCCGTTTACTTCGGCAAAGGAATATATCGACAGTTTAGAGGATCTTCATTCTCGCAGCCGCACGTTACAGACGTACGAACCGCGTATTTTGGTGCGCGATACGGATACCGGCAAAAAAATGGCGGAAGAGATCGTCGTATTGAAACGCATGTTAAAAGAATATTATAAAATGAACGTTAGAGAGGAATCGAAATGAGTTTGACTTTATTGGAAACCGAAGTTGCAATCAAGGCGATCAAGGACGGCTTTGAAAAGGAACTTGCGAAACAGTTAAAATTAACGCGCGTTTCCGCGCCGTTGTTCGTGCATCCCGAAACGGGGTTAAACGACACCTTAAACGGCGTCGAACGCCCGGTCGCTTTTGCTGCAAACGGCATAGACGGAGAACTTGAAATCGTGCAATCGCTCGCAAAATGGAAACGGAACGCGTTGGCTCGCTACGGATTTTCGGCAGGAACGGGGCTTTATACGGATATGAACGCGATACGTCGGGATGAAACCGCCGACGCTCTTCATTCTTATTACGTCGATCAATGGGATTGGGAAAAGATCATTGAACCCAAACAACGCAATTACACCTACTTAAAAACGGTTGTTCGAGCGGTCTATTCGGCAGTCAAGCGCATTGCTGCGCAGGTGACGAAGCAATACCCGTCGTTGACGTTCGATTTACCCAAAGAAATTACCTTTGTTTCTACAAAGGAGTTGGAAAAGACGTATCCCGCGCTTTCTCCGCGCGAGCGCGAAAACGCTTTCGTCAAGACGTATCGCGCGGTATTCGTTTATCAAATCGGTTGGCCTCTTTCGGATAAAAAGCCGCACGACGGCAGAGCCGCCGACTATGACGATTGGAAGTTAAACGGCGATATTTTGCTGTGGCACGAACCGCTTGATTGCGCGCTCGAAATTTCTTCGATGGGGATTCGCGTCAATGCGGATTCGTTGGTGAAACAGTTAAAATACAAAAAAGAACTCGATAAACTTGAAAATCCCTATTGTAAAGATATTTTGGAAGGGCGTTTGCCGCTTACGGTCGGCGGCGGAATCGGACAGTCTCGTCTTTGTATGTTTTTTTTGAAAAAACGCCATATCGGCGAGGTACAGGCTTCCGTATGGAGCGCGGCGGAGGAAACCGCGGCGAAAAAAGAAGGGATTACGTTGCTATAATAAGATGGATTTTTCACGTACGATTTCCCTCATCGGGGAAGATGCCTTTGCTAAATTAAAGCGTGCAAAGGTTGCCGTATTCGGTTTGGGCGGCGTCGGAAGTTACGTTGCGGAGGCGCTTGCGCGTTGCGGAATCGGCACGCTTGCGCTGATCGATGCCGATACGGTGGAGGAAAGCAATTGCAACCGTCAACTCGTCGCCCTTTGCTCGACGATAGGAAAAAACAAGGTTGACGTGATGCGCGAGCGGATCGCGGATATCAATCCGGCATGCAACGTCCTCGCGTATCCGACGTTTTATTTGCCCGAAAATGCGGATGAATTTCACCTTTCGGAGTACGATGCCGTAGCGGATGCAATCGACACCGTGACGGCGAAAATCGAACTTGCCGTTCGTGCCGAACGAGAGGGGTTTTATTTGATTTCCGCTATGGGAACGGGCAATAAACTCGATCCGTCGCGGTTTGAAACGGCGGATATTTACAGCACGTCCGTTTGTCCGCTTGCTCGCGTGATGAGAAGAGAGTTGAAAGCGCGCGGCGTAAAAGGGCTTCGCGTGGTTTATTCCAAGGAAGAACCGCGTGTTTCGGTGTTCGGACGTACCCCGGGCAGTATTGCGTTCGTGCCGTCGGTCGCCGGGCTGATGATGGCAAGCGAGATCGTTCGTTATCTTTCGGAAAGGACGTAAATTATGGAATATGCAAGAAACGGAAATTTTTTGATCGTTCGATTGAATCGCGGAGAAGAAATTCTTTCTTCGGTCGCCGCGGTTTGCGAAAAAGAGTATGTTGATTCTGCGTCTGTCGTCGGAATCGGCGCAGTCGATTTTTGCAAGGTCGGAATTTACCGAGTCGAAACGCGCGAATACCGTTCGAAAGAACTGTTCGGCGAACGGGAAATCACCTCGTTAGTCGGAAACGTATCCGTAAAAGACGGGGGACGGTGTTATCATTTTCACATTGCGGTCGGCGGATCGGATTTGACGGTGAGCGGCGGACACTTAATCGAAGCGCGAATCTCCGCGACGGCGGAACTTTACGTTACGGTTTTCCCGATTACGGCAACGCGCGTGACGGACGAAACCCTCGGCTTGAATATATTGCAATTTCCGTCGTTAACGCATTAATTGTCGCTTGCTATATTAGAGGGGAAATTGCCGAAAGCCTTTCGTGAAAAAGGGTAAAGTTACTAAAAAAAGTAGTTTATGCTTATTTTTAAAGTCTGATTTTGAATCGCTTAAAAGTTTTGAGAAAACAATAAAAACGACGTTCGCCGCACCCGAATCGAGTGCGGCGAACAAAGTTATGACGGAAAAAATTGTTTATTTGTTTTCGTAACGAATTACGATTTTTTCCAATAACGCGACTAAGGCGTACATTGCGGCGGCGAGAATACAGAGAATGACCGTCGCCGCCATTACGAGGTCGAGTTTAAATACCTGACCGCCGTATACGATCAAATATCCGAGCCCTGCGCGCGAAACGAGGTACTCTCCCATGATAGAGCCGATCCATGCCATGCCGACGTTGATCTTCAACATTGAAATAAAGGTGGGAATACTGCCCGGAAGCACGAGTTTTCTCAAAATCTGCATACGGCTTGCGCCCATGGATCGGAGCAACAATATCTTATTGTCGTCCGTTGCGAGAAAACCGTTCATCATGGTGATGATCGTGACGATGACGGTAATCAAAACCGCCATAAAAACGATAGATTTACTGCCGCTGCCGAACCAAACGATAATGATCGGACCGAGCGCGATTTTCGGCAGACTGTTTAATACGACGACGTACGGCTCTAAAATTCTTCGCAGCGTATCGGATAGCCAAAGCAAAAGGGCGATCAGCGTTCCCGTTACGGTCGCGATCAAAAAGCCCAAAACCGTTTCATAGAGTGTGATTCCGATATGCGTAAGTAAGTTGTTTTCCGTCCAAAGTTCGTATACGGTGGCGAGGATTCGCGACGGGCAGGAGGAAATAAACGCGTCGATCACCCCGATTCGGGCGAACAGTTCCCAAAAGCCCGAAATCGCAAAGAGAATAATAAAGCGCATGCTCCATACGAACGTCGTTTTTCGGGTTTGCCCGAGCAGATATTTTTTGTGCTCCTCCGAGCAATTCATCTTTTTTTTCATTGGTGCAACTCCTTCCAAAGTCGTTCAAACCACTTGCCGAATTCGGGGGATTCCCGTCGTTCGAGCGGCGTTCCGTCCAACTTGATTTCGTGAATGTTTTTTACGCGCGCCGGACGTGGCGTCAGCACGACGATACGATCGGCAAGCGAGATCGCTTCCGAAATATCGTGCGTAACGAGGATACTGGTTTTCTTTTGTTCCTTGATAATACGGTATACGTCCTTGCAAACGTTTAAGCGAGTTTGATAATCGAGGGCCGAAAACGGTTCGTCCAGCAGCAACAAATCGGGATCTGCCGCGAGCGTGCGAATA
>CAYRPB010000047.1:0-8503 GCA_964426105.1 uncultured Clostridia bacterium
TATTGAAACGTCTTACCGCAAAGGTTCGGATTTCAATAGGTTTCTCAAATGGCTGGGGTAGCTGGATTCGAACCAACGATGACGGAGTCAGAGTCCGTAGCCTTACCGCTTGGCGATACCCCAATATACGCGTTTTTCGCAAAACATCTTATTTAGTATAACAAATATATCTTTTTTTTTCAAGTATTTGAAACACTTTTTTTGTGAATTTTCAGCGAATTTTCATTTTTAGCCGCGCGAACGGAAAAACGCGTAACGTTCAAATCGTCAATCGAAACAACAGAAAAAGCAACGGAATGGTAACGACGGATAAAATCGTCGTCAAAAGAACCGTCGCGGACGCGGAATGGGCGTTTCCGCCGAATTGCTCGGAAAACAACACCGTACTCGTGGCAGACGGCATTGCAAGCCCGAAAAAGAGTGCGGATTTAACAAGCGAAGTTAACGGTAACGGTAAAAGGAGCGCGATGACCGACAGCGGCATAACGATCAGTTTGAACGCCGCGGTTATATAGACCGTTCCGTCCGCAAATATTTCTCTCCGTTTCATTTCGGAAAGACGAATTCCCAACACGATCATAGACAAAGGCGTAACCGCATTTCCCAACAAATCAAAGGAAAAAAGCAATTTATCCGTCAATATCTGCGCATGCGTGCCTGCCGAAAACAGTTCGGAAAGCGGTCGCTTTAATAACAAAAACAACGGCAAGCAAATAACGAGCGCGATGGTGGCAGGATTCAAAAGTGCACGAGACAGTTTTACGTGCTGCCGATCCCCCGTCAAAAGAGCGACGCCGATCGTCCAACTCATAAAGTTAAACACGGCAACGAGAACCGCGCCGTAAATCAACGTTTCGGGCGAATCGGGGAACAACGACTGCAAAAAAGGCAAGCCCATAAATCCGCAATTTCCGAAAACAGAGGCGAACTGCACGACGCGATAACGGGAATCCTCTTTTTTGCGGAACACAAACCACACGATTAAAATCATCAACAGATGCGCGAGGATCGTAAGCCCTGCGACAATCAAAAGATTCACCGCTATTTCGGAAGAATACGCCGTCTTCTGAAAACTCATAAAAGTCAACATCGGCTGACAGACGTATAAAAGCAATGCGGAAAGTCCTTTTGCGAGGGACTCCGAAATCATCTTCAATCGTGCAAGAAGATAGCCCGGAACAATCAAAAGTACCAATGAAAAAACACTTACGAATACGTTAAAAAATCCCATACGCGTTCCTTTACAGACAGCGAGAAAAAAGCGAACCGATCTCGTCGTAGCGAGCGCAAGCGATATTCATCGTCAAATAAAGCGCGACGGTATCGTAACGCGCGTCGTGACACCCTGCGTAAACAGAAAACAACTCTGCGGTTTTCCTCGTAACGTCGTACGGGTATAATTCCAAAAAAGAGCAAAGTTCTTCCAACTTTGGAAATTTCAGTCGAACGCCGTCCGAACGTCTTAATTTGCAAATAGGCGTAAAACCGCGCATGGAACAATAAACTTCTTTATAAGAAAACGCGCGACAACACGCGGCAAATTCCGCTTGCATAAAAGTAAGATCAAAGGGCGCGTTATGCGCAATCAACAAATCGGCGGAAGAAAAATCCGCTTGAATCTCGTCGATTTTATCGTCAAACCGCGCGCCGCCCGACAAAACTGCAAGTCGTTCGGGCGAAAAGCCGTGCACGGAAAGCGCGCCCGGCTCAACGTAAGGAACGGAAAAGAAGAAATTTTTCGCCGTGACTTCCGACTTGTTTTGCATAACATAACTCAGTTGACAGATTTTACCCGGCGCAAACCCGGTTGTTTCGGTATCAAAAAATAATATCATATTATAAACCATGTAATGTTGATTTTCTCAAAAATTCGCAAATCAAGTCTGCTAACGAAAACCATCGCTTTTTTAAGAAAAAATCGGTATCACAGTATGCAATACTTCAAAGTTTTGCTTGTAAATGCCTTCGGCGCATCCGGACAAAACTTCTTGTATTATAAACTATCAGAAGTAATCTTTTGCCGTTCGCTTTACAAAACCTGCTGTTTTGCCGTAAAAACTGCGTTTTTACGCTTTTGGGTTTGAAACACTGCGAAGTTCCTTGCAAGCAAGTTTCCGACTTCTTGTATTATAAATAAAAGGACAAAACGCTACGGCTTTGTCCTTTCCTTTTTCAGTTAAACTTAACCGAGTAAATCGGAAAATCTATCCTTATATACGGTTACGCCCTTATCCGCAAGATAATCACCGTCATCGTTTTTGAATGACTTGATGATCGATTCTTTCGTTTCGTTCAACTTGTTCGATACGATCGTGGAGATATAAGCCTGCTGTAAAGTGTAAAGGTAAGATTCCTTTTCCTCGTAATCCTTGATATTTGCAATCATATCCGCGTAGTACGCGTCAAGCGAATCGAAGCCGTCCGCTTCACCCGTCGCAACGAGGTAATCCCACAACGTGGAATAGCCGCTGTTGACAGTAACGGTTTCAGAATAGAACATCACGTGATAGCCGTAATCCGTACCGACGACCTTGTAATCGCCCAATTTGCCGTTCGTAATAAGTTCGATCGCCGCTTCGGTAAACTCCGCTACATATTTATCCGACCCGTTGTAACGCGCTTTCGGATAAACGACGTACCCTTGATAAGTATTCAACGAACCGGGATCGCCGGAGAATGCAAACATCAAATCCTGAATACGATTGCGGAATTCCTTGGTATCCGCTTCGGCAACCGTTTCGGTCACGACGCGATAATATTTTTCGGAAGAAGTACCCGTAACCGTTTTGCCGTAGAGATAATCGTCCATATAAGCGATAAACTCATCTAAGCCGAAACGCTTCAAATAGGTAATTTCATATTCTTCCGTGTATTCGTCGTCCTCTTTTTCGGGCTTGTCCGCTTCGTTCAGCCAAACAACGTCCCCCTGGAAAGGAAGAGCCTTTTCCGCTAACGCGTAATCGCCCGTAAAACACTTGCTTTCATAATCGAAATCATAACCGGCAGTAATCCAACTCGAACGGAGATCGGTCACCGTCGTCTTAGCCAAAATCGCGTTGCGCTGTTTTTGAACTTCCGCCTTATCCGTCGCCTCGATCGCTCCAATTTCCGCTTCTTGATAAGAGTCGACCGACAACAAGAGATTATACACGTAGCCGTAACCGCTGTACGGATTATAAACGACAGGACTCGTAAGCGACGCGCTGCCTAACGCGGATTCGTAATCGGTCTGAGAAGTGCCTTTCTGCGCTTCGTACATTTCCGCATAATTGTCGGCAAGCGTTTGTGCGCTCAACTTGCTCATGATCTCTTCTTTTACGTAGTTCTCGTAATTTTCGACGAGGAAACTCTCATAATTAGATTTCAGCGTGCTCTTGTAGAATTCGCTGTCCTTGATATCGCTTTTCGCAAAGTCGAAATCGCTTCCCAAAAGCCCTTGGTTTTGGAGATATTTAAGCGCACGGTTGTAAGCGTTCTTTCTGGTAACGGATTCGTTGCCGTCCTCATCCTTATCCGAACGGATACCCGTCTGAATATACTCGTTCCAATCGTCCATGCCGAGTTCTTTTTCATAATTCGCGGCGTCCGTCGGAGCGGTTCTCGTTTCCCCCGTCGTTTCTTCGGTTTCCGCATGCTCGTGATCTTCGAGATTGTCAAAATTGTCGATCAAACCGTTGATGGACTGAATCGTATTGTAAAGAGATTCCGTCTTTTCCTCTTCGTCCAAATAATTCTCCGCTTGATACAATTCCGCACCGGAGAGATTCTTCTCCTCGATCTTGTTGAACGTACGGCACGCTTCCTGCACGAGGATTCTCGATTCGACGAGATTGTCGAAGATCATTTGGAACACGCTTGCAGCCGTATATCCGTAATTCTGCACGTAATAATAACCGTAGCTCATATAAGCCCAGTACATATCTTTCTTATAAATTTTCTCCTCCGGAGCGCTTTCGTCCGTCTTGACGACGGCGACAACCTGATTCATATCTCTCACGTTGTTTACGCTGACCAAATTGCAACCGCCAAACACGGACGCAAACATTACAAGCGCCAGAATCACGGTTACAACGGATATAATCTTTTTCTTCATTGATAACTCCTTCGATCGGTAAATATTCAGATACTTAGATATTATAACTTATTTAAAAACAAATTGCAATTCAATTCGTCAACTTTTTTTCTCTTTTTTTGTAAAAGAGGACGGAATTGACAAAAAATCGGACAAAAGAGCCAACATTTCGCCAGCGTCCTTATCCGCAGAAGCGAATTCCAACGTGGGCCGCACCGCAGCCGTCGCTTTGACAAAGCCTTTATAGCGATCCATCGCGTCGTGCAACAAGACGTTGCCGAACCGCTCGATCGAATCGAACGCAAGCGTGGCGACGTTCCGATCTACGACGACCTCCTCGCAACCGATTTCCTCCGCCATCGCTTTGACTTGGGCGATGGAAATCAAATTTTCCACCTCTAAAGGAAGTTCCCCGTAAAGGTCGGCGAGAGCATTCACGACGCGCGTGCGATCGGCGACGTTGCGAATTTCCGCAATTTCTTTGTACGCGTCCATTCTTCCTGCGGAATTTTCGATATACCCCTCCGGAATATAAGCGGAAATGCGGATATCCAACTGCACGTTTTTCGTCGGCTTTTCGCCCAACTCCTCTTTTAACAACTTGGAATACAGTTCATACCCGACTTTATCCATATGCCCGTGCTGCTCTTTGCCCAAAACGTTCCCCGCGCCGCGAATTTCCAGATCGCGCATGGCAATTTTGAAACCGCTTCCCATTTCCGTAAATTCCATGATCGCAGTCAGTCGCTTATAAGCCGTTTCGCTCAGTACTTTATCTCGCTTGAACGTAAAATACGCGTGCGCTAAGCGATTACTTCTTCCCACGCGCCCCTTTAACTGATAGAGCGTGGAAAGTCCCAGCCGATCGGCGTCGATTACGATAAGCGTATTCGCACGCGGCAAGTCCACTCCGTTTTCGATAATGGTAGTAGAGATCAAAACGTCCGTTTTTCCCTCGTAAAACTCCTCGATATGACTTTCCAGTTTTTTCTCTTCCATCTGCCCGTGCACGACGGTGAGTCTCGCTTCCGGCACGATATCCTTGATCTTCTTTGCGAACGTATAAATCGATTCCACGCGATTATAGAGAATAAACGCCTGTCCGCCGCGAGAAAGTTCGCGCAAAACGGCGTCCCGAATCAAGCCGTCCGTTTCCTCCGTCACGTAAGTTTGAACGGGGATTCGCTCGCGCGGAGGAGTATTGATGGTACTGATATCGCGAATTCCGGACAACGACATATGCAACGTACGCGGAATGGGAGTCGCGGTCATCGTAAGCGTATCGACGTTGTTTTTTAACAACTTGATCTTTTCCTTATGTTCGACGCCGAACCGCTGTTCCTCGTCCAAAATCAACAGTCCCAAATCATAGAACGCGACGTCTTTGGAAAGAAGTCGGTGCGTGCCGACGATCAAATCGATTTTTCCATCCTTTAATCGTTTTAATATCTCCGCCTGTTGCGCGTCGCTCTTAAAACGATTGACGACGGCGATCTCCACGCCGAAATCGGCAAACCGCCGAATCGCGGTATTATAATGTTGTTGAGATAAAATCGTGGTAGGCGCAAGCAACGCAACCTGCTTACGGTTGACGATCGCGCGGAAAGCCGCGCGAAAAGCGACCTCCGTTTTCCCGAAGCCGACGTCGCCGCAGAGAAGGCGATCCATCACCTTTTCGCTGCACATATCCTCTTTAATCTCCTCGGCGGAGCGCAGTTGATCGTCCGTCGGATCGAACGAGAACGCGTCCTCGAAGAGATTTTGCATCGCAGAATCTTCTTCAAACCGAAAGCCCTTTCTCTCCGCGCGCAAACGGTAAAGTTCTTTCAAATCAAAAGACATCTTCCGAATACTCTCTCTCGCCTTTTGCTTGGCTCGTTCAAAATCCTTGCCCCCGATTTTGGAAAGCGCGGGCTTTTTATCGCCGCCGAGATAACGGGACAATACGTCCATCTGCTCGACGGGCACGTACAGAATATCGCCCCCGGAATATTCCACCGCAATATAGTCCTTTGTCCCGTACGAAGTGGAAATTCGCTTCGTACCGCGCACGATACCGATTCCGTGCACCTCGTGTACGGCAATATCGCCCACCTCGGGCGCGTTAAAGAACTCGCTGCGACTCTTTCTGATCTTCTTTTTCGTTTCCTTGCGCGCGTAAATATCGCCGCTTCCGATCACGACGAGTTTAGCGTCGTGGTAAATAAGACCGCTGTCCAATTCGTCCGTCAAAAGCAAAACGCCGTTTTCGGCAGGACGGTCGATGACGGACGGGATCCCGTCGTCGGACAGTTCTCCCGAAAGCGCGCGCGCTCTCTCGTAATTTCCCGTACAAACCGCCACGCGATAGCCGTTGAACGTCCAATTGCCGATATCCTCTTTCAAAACGTCCGTTTTCATGCGGTAACGCGGCAAAGCGGACGAACTGACCGTAAACGTATTTAACGGGCTGAAAAAGGGAATCGCGGTCGTCAACGTCTGAACGGCGAGCGTGCGCTTTGCGGTCAACGCCGCGAGAACCTCGTTCCGATCGGCATACTGCCGCAACGCAAAAGAAAACGCCTCTCCCCGTTCCGCCATACCTAAATAACGTTCGGTATGTTCTTTTACCAAGCGGTCGAACGTTTCCGCCAAACGCTTCGGTTCGTCGAACACAACGGTGGTTTCCGAAGAAAGATAGTCGAACGGATCGGCAGCCGTATTCACCAAAAGAGGCATCAACGTCCCGAAATCGCAAGAAAGTCCGCCGACGAGCGCTTCCGTCAACTCTTCCGCGCGCACGCGAACGCGTGCCGCCGCCTCCGCGTTTTTATGGCGGCGCGTTTCGGCTTTCAGTTCCGCCACGAGATCGGGGATCTCTCTTTTATCGACAAAAACGTCCGTCGCAGGCGGTACGAACAACCGATCCGCATAGCCGATTCCCTCGCGCGTTTCGGCGTCGATATGTTTGACTGTTTCCACCTCGTCGCCGAAAAAGTCGATGCGCCAAGGATTGTCGTCGCCAATCGGGAACAAATCCAAAATGTCGCCGCGCAACGCGAACGTCCCTTGTCCTTCTAAGAAATCACCCCGTACGTACCCCATATCGCACAGCACGGATGCGATCGCCTTCAAATCGTAACTGCCGCCTTTTTTTAAGGTCAACGTCTTTAATTCCGCCGGGAATAACTGCATGAGCGCGTCCGGCGTGGTCACGACGAAATCCGCCCCTGCTTTTATTTCGCAAAGCGCGGAAATCCGTTTATATAAACTAAACTTGGAAAAGGCGCGTTTATCCAGTAAAACGTCGTCCTTTGCATAGAGTTTGACCGTTTTTCTGCCCGAAAGCCCCTTTACCTCTTCCGCGGCGCGTTCCATCGTCAAAGCGTCCGAAACGACGAACAAAACAGGACCGCGCAGCATGGAGGCAACGTGACATTTTTCGGAAAAGGACAGGTTAAAAACCGCCGACGGAATTCCGCGGCGGACGGATTCGGCAATCTCCGTAAACGGACTGCCCAACGATTCGGGTTTTAAGAGTTCTTTCAACATAAGCATAAAAACGCAAAGGTCACCCCTTTGCGTTGTATTTTTGCATAATCGTATCCCAGCCATCGCCCTTGGCAAAGGCAAGCGCGGCGTCTGCCGCATGTCCGATCGCGCGATCGAATAACGGGCGGTCTTCCGCCGCAATCGCAGAAAGCACCCGATCGATCAACGAAACGGCGTCATCCGAACGAAAACCGATCCGAATCCGCGCGAATTCCGTGGAATCCAACTCGTAAACGATATCTCTCATTCCGTTATGCGTCCCAGCAGAGCCGTTCTGCCGAATTCGCAACGCGCCTTTCGGCAAATCGAAATCGTCGTAAATCACCACGAGATCGGATAACTTCACGCGATAGTACCGCACCAGTTCGGCAACGCTCTTCCCCGAAAGATTCATATACGTCTGCGGCTGAGCGAGAATAATCTTTTCTCCCCCGACGAACGCTTCCGCGATCTTCGCCAAACATTTCTTCTTTCCGATTTCGACGTCCAGCGATTCGGCAACGCGATCGACCGCCATAAATCCGAGATTGTGATACGTATGCGCATATTTTGCGTCCGGATTTCCCAAACCGACGATCAACTTCATTCTTTTCCTCGTAAAAGTGCCGCGCATCGGCGCGGCACGCTGTTTTTTCTAATCCTCGTAAATATCCGACATCGGAGAATCCGAATAGATCTGCGTAATCGCCTTTGCAAACAACTTAGCGACCGAAAGCACTTTGATCTTTTCGCAACGATGTGCGGTTTCCGTGAGATCGATGGTATCCAAAACCGCGATCTCCTTGATGGGAGAAGCAGCCAAGCGATCGAGCGCGGGCCCGGAAAGCACGCCGTGCGTACAGCACGCATATACTTCTTTCGCACCGTTCTTAACCAACGCTTCTGCGCCTTGGCAAATCG